>CAZVIJ010000011.1:0-39854 GCA_964626735.1 uncultured Candidatus Saccharibacteria bacterium | reverse complement strand
AAACAGCTCAATGTTTCCGCCGATATCAAAGAGCTCGTTGAGGCTAATCATCAAGACGCCGAGTAACGAACTGCGAAGAGTTGTATACAACCCCTTCTAATGCTTGAGGCTGAGGTCCGCGATAGTAAAACGTATTCGCGAAATGTTCCCGAAGCCTTCCGCTTTGCAAGAATAGATCCTTATGCGATACAAATAATGCTTCTGCAGCTTCGAGCGGGAGAGTTGATTCGTAAACCAATGGGTGAACTTCAAGAACGGGAAACAACGGGACATCATCGTTTGCAGTAGCGTCAAAAAACATTCTCAGGCTGTTCATTACGACAGCATTACCGGTAATGGTATTCAACGGCTCTCGTGGATCACGCCTCATACTTCTCAGTACGTTAGCTTTCGCATTCATCATTATGTCATGCCCTCGTTCAGACCTTGCCCTTGGCAAAACGTCTGAAAAAGAGGTAACTCCTAAATTCCTATTCAAGAATTCCTGGGCATCAATGACCACAAGCTGCCTCATTGCATTCTGACGCAATCGATAATTGGCCATCAAGCGTGCCAAAGAGTCGTTAAGCAGGCGAGACGGCGGCAAAGCGAATAGCATATGGCTTTGAGCGTTATTTCCGTCAACCCGAAAGTCCCTTCTGAATTTGATACCCTTATCGACGATTGCCCGAATTTCGGCATCGTTCAAGAACCAAATATCCCTGAAAAGGGCCAATTGTATACCTGAAGGGAGCGCGACCCGGTTCAAGGGAAGCACGGGAGCGCTGTTTAAAACAGGCTCCAGCTCTGCTGGAGGATAGAGAAGATGAGATATACTTTGCCCGGTCTTAGCAGGATTCCTGCTGTGATCCGGACGATCCAAGTTAATACCAGTAAGCAGTTTCAAACCGCCACTGACTAAACTTTTAAATGACATAATCGTTTATTGCGAAGTAAGTTTCGAAAGCGCAATATAACAATTATATCACATGGCTTGATTTTGCCCCGTTACGCGAGCCTCGAATCGCCTCTCATAGCTTCTATAAGGTTTCTCGTATGCTCTTCGATCGGCAGCCCGATTTCCTCGCTCCCCAAATACATATCGTCACGGCTTACGTTTCGTGCAAATGCCTTGTCCTTCATTTTCTTCACCACGCTGGTCGCTTCTACGTCATTCAAACGGCCAGGCTTCATGAGAGAATATGCATTGATGAACCCCGACAATTCATCGCAGGCGAACAAGTACTTCGCAAGCAGGGTTGTTCGAGCTACATCGGATCGATCAGGATAAGCATGACCTAAAATCGCATCGATCATCTCTTTGGGGAAACCAGCAGCCTCCAAAATAGGCACCGCGGTAAGCGGATGGGTATCGGGGTTCGATTCCCAATCCAGATCGTGCAGCAATCCTGTCATTCCCCATAGTTCCTCATCTTGATTGAGTACCTTCGCGTAGTATTTCATGCATGTTTCGACGGCATAACAGTGTTTCTTGAGGTTTTCGTTCTTGATGTATTGATCGAGCAGAGTTTGAGCTTTTTCGTACATTTCTGACATATTTGGAGTGTAACAGATCGTCGATTTATGGAGTAGAAGCGCAAAATTCCACAGAAGTGCTATAATCCAGAGTTGTGATAGTCGAGCGACAAGGACCTCAATACAGTGTACTGGTAAGACCTGCTATTTACATCGCCGCAATTTTATTGGCATGGCAGGGTGCTATGGCCTGGTTTCAAGGCAATCCATCGGCTGCTCCTACACTTCCGCAAGGTCCGGGTATACTGACTCCCGGACAATCGATAATCACGGGCGATGGGCAGCAAACGCTTGAGCAACCAGCCCAAGCTCCAACGGTAGTCCCTGCGCAAGTAATCGTACCTGCAGCAGGTGCTCCATTAGGTCCGACGCAAGCGGAAATACCGACAGGCACAAATATGACAGCGCCTGATCTGCTCGCAAAGGTAGGGTTTACCCCTGAAGAAGATCTATATTCTGCGCGCGTATTGCAGTACAATTTCGATTGGCTCTATAAGAAAGTGAATAATGTCGAAGTGGACTTCGACGGAGCATTTGGAGCACAATGCGTCGATGCTTTTCAGCAGTTTGTGAGCATCACGATCGGTGGAAAATCACCAATGCCCAGGATAAATCCCGCAGGCGGATCCGACTTAGTTTCCGACTTCTACTTGAACGTAATCAACAATAAGCCCTTCGGTTGGATCCCATTTCATGGAACATATAACGAGCCAGAGAATAACAACATGGAGATGGAATACCAAATCCTCGTTATCGAAGATCCCACGCAATTGAGAACGGGAGATATTATCTTTTGGACAGGAGAGCATATCGGCGATAAAAATTGGGGGCATGTCGCGATATTCAAGGGGATGCGCATTGAGAACGGGCAACGGGTTTGGACAGTATTCAACGAAAACGGACGAGGGTTTGTTGGGTATAAAATCGAGGAGTGGGGTGACGTGATTATAGTTAATAATAGAGACGGCTCTGTTGCCTCAAAATCTACCGTACGCGGAGGATTTAGAATTCTGGTAAGGCCGAAGAGGTAATATTGTACAAAATTTCATCCCAAGGATTGATGCATTGACAGAGGCTAACGATAGAGAAAGTAAAAAGGTCGGTCAGCTTGGCATATTTCAAACTGTGGTGCCGGGAAGAGGACTCGAACCTCCAATCCTTTCGGAACTTGCTCCTAAGGCAAGCGCGTCTACCAGTTTCGCCATCCCGGCTAGAGAATACCTTACCAGTAACTTCTGGATAATACCACAGCTTCAGGAAGTTATGTAGTCGAGCCGATAAACGTAATCCAGAGGCATTTAAAGAACTTCTTGTATTTTCATGCTCATTTAGTATAGTTATGAGATAGTTCCAATATAATTTGTATATAGTGATATATGGTATAATCATACGCAAATGCTCGCGCACACGGAACCTTACGCCAGCTACCAAGCTGTTAAGCATCCTATAGCAAAGGAAGCCGGTGCGAGTGCCCCCCAATTTATCGATCCAGCAGCTTGGCTTGATGCCTTAGTTAGGCAAACCCCGTATTCGACGGCTCTTGCTGACGATATTCGCGCAACGCCCGAGTATTTCCAAATCAGCAAGCGAGCCTTAGCGTTAGGAGTCATGCTGCTATCTCGACAAGATACGGAAAACATTGACACACCAGAAACGCTGGAAGCTGTAGCAAATCAACCTGGCTTGGAAGCTATAACGCCCGACGAAGTCGTTGAAGAACATAACCAAATCGAATTCCGCCAAAAGCTGACCTTTGCCTTCGGTCAGCTCCTTGAAAGCGCAGTACGGGGACACTTAGACGGCGCAACATGGGAACGGCCCGATACGAAATTCATCCAATACCTCAAATCGCTCAAGGAGGATTTTAAGTACGCCGGTATCATCAAGAGAGCCGATATCGTCGGAAGGAATCTTGCACGCAAAATAAAAAACTTGGTACCATCCGGGCACCAATCGGTCATTTTACGGCAAGTGCGATTTGGGTACGGATATGACCAGAACAAAAATATCAGGCGAGCCGAAGCATGGGATGAAGCTCAAGAGAACGCGCTGTTGAGAGCAATGGCAACCGGAATCGTGCCAGCGAAACTCCTCACCCGGGAGCTTATGGAGTATTTTCATGATGCCGCAGTTACGTTCGACGACATCATCGCCTATTATGCGGAACGATTTGAACGAGTGCCCAACTCAGCAACGATGGTCACGAGGGCAATGATCTCTATGAAGACCGAACACGCACGGTCGAAGATGGCAACGAAAACTCGCAGCACGCTTCGAAGGGCAATCAAAGACGGGGAAGACGAGGAAACGATCAAAGGCTACATCTTCGACTTGAACGAAGAGATGTGTTTGAACGAAGCCGAGATGGATGATGCACTAAAGTTAGCTCAACTTATCGAATTGATATCGCTCGCTGCATTCAGAAAGCTGAATACGGCAACGGGTCATATAGAGCCGCATGAAGTCTTGACGTACCTGATATCGGGTCTTTCGGCACGAGCCGATTTCGTCCAGATTACGTTTCCAAAAGGCAATAAGGATATCGCTGAACTGGTCGAGGAGGTCAGGGAAATTTTCAGGCATCCGTTGCTCGATCCGCTGTTGCTCCATACCAAGAAAGATATCCTTAAAAGATTTTACTCGCTCGTTGCGGACGGTATCGTTGAATTCAACATCATCGAACTGAAGGCCGATACGAGGGCCGAGGAGGCGAGTACTCCGCTACCGGAATTTATTACGCCCGATATTACGCCCCATTACTTCTACGACGTACTCCATACATATGTCGCCCAGTCGCAGCTGAACGAGTTCCTGATGGAAACAAGCGATGAGGCATCTCTAGTGCTCGAGAAAATCAAGATGTATATCGCAATCGGGAAAATGCCATTCGTATTTCGCGACTCCAACACGGAAGAGCTGGCGAGAGATAGGCAAAAATATGAAATCATCCCGCGTAAGTACCCGCAAGAACAGCTGCTGCTCGTGGACGGAGAACTTCTTGGACAAAGGGCAGATCGATATCACCTTGCCATGGTAAATAATGTTCAAAGCCAAGAACGAACGAGACGTTGGAGAACGAACCAGGCGCTGTCCCTGCTCATCGGAACAATCTATAAAATCGGCATGGGAATTGACGGCGAGCAATTCGAGCGAATTCTAGCGGCACGACGCGAGAAGGATAAACAGTAGTATCCCGTAATGGTTACGTTCGCGGTAACCATGTAGGTTTCGCCGAACAGTTTTCTTTGTGAAAGTCTTCGGGAAATCCAACCTGTTGTCAATGTGACTATTAGAAAACGAACTGCTATTATCCGGTATGAGAATTTGCGTCATTGGACCCAAGAAATCCAAGGAATCGATTAAAATTAAGGAAATCGCGGAGGAACGGGGCCATACATGCAGGCGGCTATTCATGCAGGATATCTACTTCGAGGTGGATGACTCGGTATTCGCCGCTAAACACCGAAAAGTCGAGCTGTTGAGCTTTGACGTGTTCCTCTTCAGGGCTATCGACTCGACGCTCCATGAGGCCCTTATCCTCGCCGAATACCTGCAAAAGCAGGGTAAGGTGGTTATCGACGATTGCCTCGCATCGCTGCGATATTTTCCGCTCATGACTTTCACGAGGTTGGCTACCCAAAGCATCCCCGTGCTCAATACGGCGAAAACGACTGGTCTCAAATCGGCACGCGACGTATTGATGGAAATAGACCATCCCATCCTCATCAAAAGCGAAGATGCCGCACAAAAGAAGATCACCATCTCCGAAGACTGGACCGAAAGCTACGATATCGTGAGGACCAGCAAGTCCAAGAACTTCCTATTCCAGCAGCTTGTTGATGTCGACCACTTCTTCAAGGTATACGTCATAGGCAAGAAAGCGGTTGGCGGGATGAAGCGGGTTATCCAGGGAGACGAGCGCCTGCTGCAATACTCGCCGAACATCAAAAGTGAGAATGTCGAACTGAATGCGAAGCTCACCGAGCTTGCGCTCAACGCATGCTCGACGCTAAAAGTAGAAATCGCCTCCGTCGATATCATCGTACATTCTGGAAAACACTTCGTCCTTGCGGTACATCGCGCTCCGAAATTCTTGAGATTCCAGAAACTTACCGGTATCCAATTTGGCGAGGAGATAGTGAAGTACGCCGAGAAGAAATTGCAACGGTATAACGAGAATTTCCTTAAGTAATCTACTCCGAGAGAACCATGCTTGAGAGCATCGTATCGGAGATCTCACTATCTTTCGGCAACTCGCCGGGATGCTGCTCGAACAGTACGTACACGAATTTTTCCCGCGAGACGAAGAATTGGTTCACGTGGTAATCTTTCCCCTTGATTTCACCAGAATACCTTGTCAAACATCCTCGGTAATCTCCCATCGTCTTGAGATTCGATGATTCGAATTTGAAATTGTCGTACGTTCTCAAGTCTTTGAGCTTTTCGAGTGAATCTTGGCCCATACTTTGGCATACGCTCTCGGTCATGATACCGAACGAATTCGGGTATTTGCGCATGAACGCGTTTGAGCCGTTCAGGAAATCGCCCCATTGCCCGATCGAACCGTCGATAAGCGTCCAGGTGAAGGGAACGTAAAAGGAGTATGTCTTATCATCAGATTGCAGCTTGAAATAGCCACGGTCTTTCATGGACTGCTCGTCAAGCGTGCTGGTCACCGCCGGATACGGCGAGCGTCTCGAGTACCGTTCAAGATAGTACCAGGCACCGAATCCAGCCATTACCACGAACAGAACCAGAAATGCCATAATCGAGATCGTTAGCGTTTTGCGGTAAGTCTTTTTGGGAGGCATTACCCAAGCTTACCAAAAAGCGATCGGAATTTCTTTACATGAACTTGAACAAAAAAAATTGTATAATGGACGATGCTCGATAAGAAATTCAAATTAGTTTCCGATTACAAGCCGACCGGTGACCAGCCGCAGGCTGTCGATAAGCTCGTTAACGGAGTCGAGAAGGGTATGAAGCACCAAGTCCTTTTGGGGGCCACAGGTACCGGTAAGACCTTCACGATGGCGAATATCATCGAGAAAGTTCAAAGGCCGACGCTAGTCATCGCGCACAACAAAACCCTAGCGGCCCAGCTTGCGGCAGAGTTCAGGAGCTTCTTCCCCGATAACGCGGTCCGCTACTTTGTCAGCTACTACGACTATTACCAGCCCGAAGCATACATCCCATCGACCGATACCTATATCGAGAAAGAGTCGCAAATCAACGAGGAGATCGAGAAATACCGAAATGCAGCGACGCAAAGCCTTCTTACCCGGCGTGACGTGTTGATCGTCGCCTCGGTTTCCTGCATCTACGGCTTGGGCTCGCCAGAAAATTACGAAGCGCTCGCGACGGAAATTCGGCGTGGTATGCCGATCATGAGAAACAAGTTCCTCCGCAAGCTGGTCGATATGCAGTACGTTAGGAACGACATCGAGTTCACCCGCGGCGCATTCAGGGTGAAAGGCGATACCGTGGATATTTTCCCTTCATATGAGGACCGGCTATTCCGAGTCGAGTTCTTCGGGGACGAAATCGACAGCATCAAGATCATCGATCCGATAACCGGCGAGTACTACGGCGATGTCAGCGAATACGTTATTTTCCCTTCGAAGCATTACGTAACCCCGGAAGAGCAGCTTAAGTCTCGAATTCCCCAAATCAGGGCCGAGCTCGCGTCCCAAATCAACCACTTCCAGAAGATTGGCAAGGAGCTCGAAGCGGTGCGAATACGGCAGCGCACAAATTACGATATCGAGATGCTCGAGGAGGTAGGGTATTGCCAAGGTATCGAAAACTATTCGGCAATTATCGAAGGCAGGAAGCCTGGACAGCCAGGCTCTTGCTTGCTCGACTACTTTCCAGACGACTATCTGCTTTTCGTCGACGAGTCCCACATTACGCTCCCCCAAGTCAGAGGCATGTACCGGGGCGACCGCGCCAGAAAGCAAAACCTTGTCGACTACGGTTTCAGGTTGCCGTCGGCCATCGATAACCGCCCGCTGAACTTCACCGAGTTTTCCCAACGCGTCAATCAGGCGATCTACGTATCGGCGACACCGCAAGAATGGGAATTGGTGAATGCAATCGAAGAAGCGCAGTCGGTATACAATTCCTACGATCCCGCGATCGGCGAAATAATCAAGAAGAAGGAAGACGAAAATACCAAATCGAAGCTGTACAACAAGATCGTTACGCAGCTTACCTACGAAGATTATCCGAAAACCGGAATTGCCCAACTGATTATCCGTCCTACCGGGCTGCTCGATCCAGAAGTCGAGGTGCGTCCGATCATGGGTCAAGTTAAGGACCTCGAGAAGGAAATCAAGATCAGGATCGAAAAGAACCAACGGGTACTCGTCACGACGTTGACGAAAAAGATGGCAGAGGAGCTCACCAACTACTTTATCGAAGTCGGGCTCAAGGTACAGTACCTGCATAGCGATGTAGAAACGATCGAGCGTGTAGAAATACTGAAAGCGTTGAGGCTCGGCGTTTACGATGTCGTGGTGGGCATAAACCTGCTTCGGGAAGGTCTCGACCTGCCGGAAGTATCACTCGTCGCGATTCTCGATGCCGACAAAGAAGGCTTCCTCAGGAACCAAACATCGCTTATCCAGACGATCGGCCGTGCTGCCCGAAATGTGGAGGGTAAGGTTATCATGTACGCTGATTACATTACCGAGTCGATGAAGCTTGCCATTGAAGAGACGAGAAGAAGGCGAGCGATCCAAAAGGCTTATAACGAGGCGCATGGCGTAACTCCGCAACCGATCATCAAGGAAATTACCGATCAGCTACAGCGGTCGACCGAAAAGGAGACTGCTAAAACTGAAGTAGAAAAGCAGAAGAGCAAGCACTCGACCAATCTGACCAAGGAACAGATCGAAGTTCTTATCGAAGAATACAAGGCAAAGATGAAGCAGGCGGCAGACGAACTGGAGTTCTTCAAGGCAGCGGAATACCGAGACTTGATAAAAGAGCTTGAGGCAATGACCGCCGCCTAATAGACCGCCAACTCAACCCATAGTATAATATTGTATGGGTTACCCGCGACTTTACCTCAATAACGAATGGTCTTTAGGAACAGGGCCATTCCAGCGCTCAAACGCAGCTGTCGATGCTAAACGTGACGCTGCAGCCGGACTTGAGCGGGGCGGAGGATTTATGCCTACGATGGCATATATCGCTCCTCATGCGCATCTCTACCACCAGATGGAACATGTTCGCGGCTGGGGAAGGCGAAGGAGAGATCATATCAACAACGTTGCCATTTCCGCGTTATCGGCATTAGCTGAACGTAGCTACTTTCGGAGGAAAGGCTATCGGGTAATTGACGTGCCATTTGACGATCCGAACGTCGATACGGGAAAAATGATTGAAACGGTTACAAATTCTCATATCGTGCATATCGGCGGAGGTTTGACTTCGACTTTCTTGTATCAAATCGCGAAACTGCCGGTACCTCGGTATAGATCGTTCGGAGCGTTTCTCCATAAGCTTGTCAGCGAGGATACCCTCATCGGTTCGGGTTGGAGTCTAGGAATGTGCATGTGGGGTAATGCGGAATATGCCGCTCGCATCGCCGACCGAGGATGCAAAGATACTAATCTCGCTCCGGTTCCAGACACGCAGATTGCAGCAATGGGAATAATTCCATTTGCCGTCATGGTGCCGCATCGACCTACGAGCGCTTCGCAACAAGCGGAATTCGATTCGAGAATGTTCGAATTGCGGAAAGACGTACAATTGCCGGCGGAAATTATGATGCTTGGTCTTACCGGAGCATCAGGTCTCGTTTTTGAGAATTCTATGCTGAGCGCGTATGGCGATGTCATTAACTATGGCGCATCAGGCGAAGCAACCCGGCTGACGGGGAATTAAGTTGCAATATCCCGTTCTACAGCATAGAATAGGTGCAATTACATTATGGACTATTCGTCGTCATCAAATGGAGCTGCAGACGCAATTGCCGGCTTAACCGGCTCTGTGTTCCTGCTATGCATCTGCGTATTCGTACTCGCGGTATTTATTTTCTGGTTGTTCATGCTTATCGATGCTATCAAGCGCCAGTTCCCGACAGAAAACGAGAAGACCGTTTGGTTGGTCGTACTTATCGGATCTTGGTTCTTGAGCCTCTCATGGCTTGCCGCAATCGTCTATTACTTTGTCGTCAAGAGAAAGTATGGCAACTCTCCCGTCGTAGCCCAAACGACAAGCATGCCGCATCCTTCACAGCAACCTCCTCGTCCGAACCATGATGTTCTGGTTACTCCAGCAGAAACTACTGATGTAGAACCGAAGCAGCCAGGTACGGAAACCCAATCTCCTCAATAATTTCGAGGCAACGAGAAAAGCTCCCGATCCGGGAGCTTTCTTTATTGTAGCGCACGTCTCATAAGCCGAGCGATGAGGGGAGGAAGGGTAAAGAGCGGCGCCTGAGGATCTGCCGGATTCCGGATATCCGTTCCGTTGAATATTTTCCAAACCAGCTGGATTATACGTGCCGTCTTAGTTCCAGGCCTGCGATATGATGTGAGAAATTCGGTAATCTCTCCAGTCGAACGCTTGTATGAGCCGAACGTAACGAGCGCATTCAAGACCCTCTGAATCGGTTTCCTATGGTAATCGTTGTCAGATGCCGCGATTACGCAAAAATAGTTCTCGAATCGATCGAGTCCTTGGCCTCTCAGGTAATTGGCATACGCTTCGATTTGATCTTGGTAAAGCACATGGATAATCTGGCGCGGAATAACCCGATGTGCCTCAAGATACGCGCGAAGCGCTTTTACTTCACCGACACTGCTCGTTGCGGTCGTTACCCCAATTACATCGAGCGGTAACGGCATTCTTCCCAAGGTAACCGAACGGACGAAATCCATACCGATTTGCGCGAGCGGTTTTCGAGCTCGAGGATCGGCATCCACCGATTTGTCGGGATGCGTATGAGGACTCCCATTGAAAATCATTAAGTGGTCGCCATCGCGATTTCCCGATATTTCGACACCGAGCGACATCGCTTGAAAGAGTAGCCGTGCATGCTGGGCATTCGGAGTCGCTTCCCCTTGGCTTTCGGCAGAAACGCTAGCAGGGTAAATTGAGGGTACATGAATAAGCGTATCGATCAATTTTCCCGTATTGAAATCTGACGACTGGCTTGAAGACAGAGAGTCGCTACCGACATAACTTCGCGTAGGTAGCCTCAGAAGTTGAGAAGTTAGCATAGGTGATCATACCATATATGGAGGCGGCGATACCGCCTCCACTATAATTGGTTTTTAAATCGCAGGATTAGCCGGAAACTCTTCCGATTCGATATGGTCAACCTTTACGAGTCTAAACGAATCGAAAATTGGCATCAGTATCAAACCGACAGGCAAGAACAATAAGAAGAGTATCTTGCCCAAAAGCGGATAGCTCCTGAAATGCTTACTGACGTACCTGAAGTAGATGAAGAGAATAGGCGAGGTTATGAGGGAGAGCAAACCGGAAGTAAGCAAGCCGAAGATGATAACGACCGATAGCGACCGATAGAACTCGGATAGAATCGCAAGCGGCGCGGTAGAAACGAGTGTCGTTAACTTCGTCAAGATAATCGGCCTGAACCTAACGCCCGAAGCGTAAGCGATGGCAGCTTTCGGATCCCAACCTTCCTTGATTTTCTGGTTTGCGGCATCGATAAGGAAGATTGCGACATTTTCCACGAGACCGACGAGAATGATAATACCGATAATTTCAAGGAATCCAAGTTGGCCGCCGCCGAAATACGCGAGGGCAGGGAAGATACCGATGAAGGTTAACGGAATCGCAAACAGAATCACTAACGGAGCCGAGAACGAATTGAAGAAGACGACCAGAACGATGTAGGTCAGGACGATCGCGAGGATGAGAGCGATAAAAAGCTCGCTCAAGCTCTTTGCGATCGACGCGGTATCTCCTTCGGAGTAGGTTTCAACAACTACATTCGGGTGCTTGTCTTTGACTGTTTTGTCGTACTCATCGATAACCAGCTTCTGAATTTGGGCTACTTTCGCCGAATCGTCGTTACCTTCGGTGGTCTTCGCAAGCACGGTACCGACCGTCTCGCCCTTAACTCTCGAGATCGACTGGACTGAGTCCACTTCCTTAATCTCTGCAATATCGCTCAGCTTCACCAACTGGCCAGTTAAGGTCCTAACTTCGGTGTTCTTCACCTCATCCAGCTTTTGCGGATTTTGCTGGGTCTTCTCTATAACCACATCGACATCGGAATTGCCTGACTTCAGGACAGCAACTCGATTGCCGTCGTTGACAGCGAACAAGTTAGAGATCACCGTTTTCAAGTCGATCGGATTAACCGGATTTGTGGCAATCTTATCCCTGCTCAGCTTTACTTCGATAAACTTAACCTCGCGACCGTCATATCCGTTGTCTACCTTGACGATAAGCTTATCTCCATCTCTGCACGAAGCGTTCAGTTCTACTTCGGTATCTGTTTTCTTGCAGACCTGTCCAAGTATCTCGGTTAATTTCTTGGCAACGACGCGCTGTTCATCCAGATCATTCGTCTTGACGGCGATTGCTACCGGGAATGAAGCTGCCGACGGTCCCGCGCCGTTTACGACGACGTTCGTGGAGAAGAATGTATCTTTAAACCGCTTCTGAAGATCGTTATTCAGATCGGTCTTGATTTTGCTTGCAGGCTCCGTCCTATCAGCCTTCGGTTTGAGGCGAATGAAGTACGAGGTGTTGTACTTGTTGCCGTTCCCTTCGCCCATATCGACCGAGGAAATGCTTTCAATATTTCCGTTGAACATAACCTCGTTGACGAACGCTGCATTATCGCGTTTGAGCTGTTCGTTGCTTTTTTGGGGAAAATTCACGGTTGAAGCCGCGAGAAACTCGGTATCGTCGGGTTGCGCAAACTGTACCGATTTTACTTTTCCTGTTCCCAAGTAGGAGCCGGCAATCAGAAACGGAACGACGATAGCGAGCGCGATGAGAAGCAGCCTAAAGAAGGGATGCCAGTGGAGGATGCTCGTATTGATCCTGATCATAGCGCGAGCTGCTCCCCATAAATTTTTCTCTTCGTCGTTGGTTTTATTGGGTTTCCTCTTGAGAAGTTTACCGCCAAACCATGAAAGGAAAACCAGCGGAACGATAAATGATCCGATAAGCGCGGGAATAATCGTTAGCGGAATATACGAAATGATTTGTCCGAATATCCCGGAAACTACTCCGAACGGTGCGAATACCAGAATCGAGGTCAAAACCGCCAGGAATAAGCCGTTGCCGATTTCCTCAACTGCTTTAAGTACCGCGTCCTTCGCAGGCAAGCCGTTATCGAGATTTCTCTGGATCGACTCGAGAACGACCAAAGCCGGGTCGACGACAAGTCCGATAACCAGAACCAACGAGAAGAGCACCAAGGTATTCAGGTCGTTGCCGGTAAGTAAAACCCAGAGCGTCGAGAAGAAGAAGGAAAGGGGAAGTGCCAGTGCAGCTATGAGCGCTGCCCTCCAAGAAACAAGGATAAGCATAAGCAAAAATACGAGTTCGATACCACCGAAAAGGAAGCCGAGATATCCAACCATGGGGATATTGTTAAGGTGCCACTTTTCGCCGATCAATCCTGATATTACTTCGCCGACCTGCTCTTTATTCGAGTCGGCTACGCTATATACCTTTATTAGTTCGTATTTGTCGAATAGCTGTTTCGTAACATCTGGAAGCTTCTTATGCTCAGCGTCGTCTGCATTAAAATACTTATCCGTAATTTTTGTCAGTTTGGGATCGTACTTCGCCAAATCTGCCGAGTCATTGATGTCAAGCGAGAATAGTGCGGCGGGGGTAACGGTGTTGACGCCATTCTTGGCGTACCCCACGATAGAATTCGAGTCGTCCTCAAGGTAATACTTCTCGTGGACATCGGCGATATCCCCGAGCTTTACGATTTGCGGAGCCATCACTTGTCCGCCGGTGAACATCGATGCCGAAGGAACGTTTGCGGGGGTATGCATCAACTTGATGTTCTTGATGTCTTCGACCGAGTTGCCGTCGACGCTGAGCACGATGGAGTATACTTTGCCGTCGAGTTCTGCCCCGTTGGTTACGGGAAGCGATGCACCCCATGTCTTGAGCTGGGTGATAACGTCATCGTACGTTAGCCCGTAAGAGGACATCTTCTCGTTATTAACCTGGATCGCGATTTTCTTGTTTACGTTGGTCCCCAGATCGAACTTGGTGACATCGGAGTCTTTCGTAATTTCTTCCTTAAGGGTGCTGATCACGTCAAAGGTCTCTTTGGGGTTGAATTGCATATCCTTGCGTGCTACCGCGAAATAGTAGTCTTGACCGGAGATGTTGGGGGTTACGACTTCAGGGCGCTCCGCTCCATCGGGAAGCTTTACTGAGCGTACCGCCGAATCGATCTTCGCCTTGACCGATTCCACATTCGCTTTCTCGTCGATCGAAACCGATACGATTGCGAAACTGTCCCTAGAGGTTGAGGAGACCGATTTGACTCCTTCGACCGCCTTGATTGAGTTTTCAAGCGGTTTGGTTAGCTGCTCGACGACGGTATTAGCCGAAGCGCCAGGGTATAGTGCATT
This sequence comes from uncultured Candidatus Saccharibacteria bacterium, assembly GCA_964626735.1. Lineage (GTDB taxonomy): Bacteria > Patescibacteriota > Dojkabacteria > JAOAGR01 > JAOAGR01 > CAZVIJ01. The sequence goes on along the minus strand of CAZVIJ010000011.1, from coordinate 25,740 downwards.
TACCACAGCGAAATTGATCTTCGGGCTCGGGAAGCCGGTCGTTCTGAGTGAAAGTATTGATACAACGCCTAATACGACAAGCATTAGTAATGCCATTGCCGTTACGCGGGAATTCTCGATGAAATATCGTGTAATCTTGGTATTGAGTGTCATAAAGCACCTTTCGGTTGATTGCCAGTAATAATTCTAGCACCTAACAGATAAGTAATCCACGCGGCCCATAGCTGTGTAAAAGTCAACTACATGATATAATAGTAATACGTCCTTAGATAGAACTGCATCAAACTTCCCTATCTTAGGAGTTTAGCTATAAAACGCAGAATATTGAATAAAATACAGCTTAAGCTGTTACTTTTCATAAAGGCGACATTTGTTGCTGTTATTCTAGCCCTCTTTACGTACACATTATCTACTCCTCGAAACCATTTCTCTAACCGTATCACCGAAGCTGCCGACGGCGTGCAGGTGCTACACGAATCGATAGATTTGGTTAAAACGGAGACATATTCTTTAGACACCAAAACACCGGATGAGCCCATTCCTCCACGAGACGAACGAGCTATTAGGCTTGAAACGTTCCTAAGGGTAAAAGGATCATACTTAGCGGATTATACCGACCTTATCGTCGAGCAATCCGATGCGTATGGCGTCGACTACCGATTGCTCGTAGCGATTTCCGGCGTTGAATCGGGATACTGCAAAGTCAACTTCAGGCCGTTCAATTGCTGGGGATACGGCACCTATGCATGGAATGACCCGCAGCATGCTATTACGAGCTATATGGCTTCGATGTATCGGGGATATTTCTCGCGAGGCGCTCGTACGCCCGAGTCGATCGCTCAAGCATATAACCCGCATCCCGGAGAGTATACGGCGAAGGTGTATTTGCATTGGAATTTGATACCGTAGGGGGTGAGCTGGTGGGCTGGTGAGCTGGTTAGTTAGTTAGTTAGTTAGTTGGTTGGTTGGTTAGTTGGTTAGTTAGTTGGTTAGTTGGGGAGCGGGGCTCTCCTTTTTTTTTATTTGATTTGAAGGAGAGAGGTGGGGGAGGGGGCGGTTTTATGGGGTTTTTGTTGGCTTGTGCGAAGTGCGAAACTCCTTTATGATTTTACGTTACCGATTTCGGTTATACATATCACTATCAACCATTTGGATGATATAAAACCTAAACTACTGCTCCTTCTCCAATCTCTTGCAGTTACCATAGTTTTGCTTGGGATTTATACGCTGGTCGGCAGGGGGCTTCCGCATCATCAAACGGAAGCTGCAGAGCTCTATCCGATCGTTTCCAGCAAAACCATAACGGTCAATCCGATCCTCCATGCTTCCGCTACGCTTCCCAAAGAGCCGATTGCTCCACCTCCACCGAAGCCAGTTGAAGCGAAGCCGACGAAAGCTCAAGTAAAAGGGATCGCGACTAAATCCTTACCACAAGTCGCGCCAAGTCCGACTCCCAAACCGAGAGACCAGCGGGCAATCAGTCTGGAGAAGTTCCTTATCAGGCAAAAATCGCCGCTCTCGAAACTTTCGGACCTAATCGTTTCGGAATCTGACAAGTACGGAGTAGATTACAAAATTCCGGTCGCGATCGCTGGCGCGGAGTCGGGATACTGCATGCAAAATTTTAAGCCGAACAATTGCTGGGGATACGGTTCCTACGGCTGGGAATCGCTTGAAACGGCAGTCAAGGAATACCTTCGGCTCATGAGCAAGAACTATTTCAAGAAAGGGGCGACGACGATTGAGAAAATCGCTCCGGCTTACTCATCAAATCCGTCAAGTTTCATAGAAAAAGTCCGATACCACTACGGCAAGATCTAGAAAACAGCCTCGACAAGCAGGATATGGTAAAATATGGAACGAAACCATGTCGGGAAGCATACTGAATTTCATGACAATAAATTGTCAACGGGGATTCAGGAAAGAAGAACTTCGAAAATTTCTCCATAAGGTACTCCGTGATGAAAATGAAATAGACTTTCTCCTTCTTCAAGAAGCAAACGAACCCGTTTACGAAATTCTGGGTTCGATTCTTCACGATCAGGAAACGTATATGCCGCTCTATGCGAACAACCCCGCCACCGGCAAATGGACCGAGCAGCTGGTAATCGCCAGGAAAGAATGCGCGATCCTTGATTGCCAATATAAGTCATTTGCCGAATTTGTGCCCAACGTATTCAGCGAAGCAGGTTCTTTTATCATAAAACTGCATCTGTCCGACCAGCGGTCAGCCTTTACGCCGCGGATCGTTTTAGCAAGTACGCATCTGCACGCCAATTGGTACAGGAAAGCGAGAAGGAACGAGCTGCAGTATTTGAAAGAGGAATTGCTGAATATGGTCGAGATCGGAAATGAAATTGTCCTTATCGGAGGCGATATGAATTTCCTAATTAAGGGAGAGCAGCAAGACAACGACAGTAGGATGCGGCCAGAGTTCGTGAATGTTTCGACATACGTGAAGCATTCCTATGATATGAGCAGAATTGACGATAATGACATGCTCAACAAGTTCCTCAAGTTCATCTCGAAACTCGGATTGCGGTACCGCAATAGAATCGACCACTTCTACATCGATTCGTTTTCCAATGAAATGCTCCAGTGCGAATCAGAAGTGATCGAGGAAGTCGTTTCTGACCATTTTCCGGTGATGCTTAAAGTTTCGAGTAAAGTTTAGGAAATGCTCTCGTAAAATTTTTTCGATTCCTCGATAAGCGTTTCCCGGTTATTCATTTCGAGATCTTCCGTAACCAATTCGAGCAGGTGTTCGAGAACTTTCTTGATCATAGGACCTTTCGGTATGCCGATTTGCTGAAGATCGTGTCCATCGATACGCAAATCGTTGGTAGACATGATGCTGTCTTGCGTCCTGACCTCGGCAACCCGTTGTGCAAGCTCGCGTATCGAAGCGGGATCGAACCGTGATTTTGGGTTTGCAACCGCATCGGCGATGCGAAGCTTGATGAGATCGTCGATGCCGCGCTCGCCGCCGACGCGCCTGATCATTCTGCGAATCGAGGCGTCGCTCCAACCTTCGTTGAAATGCTTATCTCTTTTTTCCTTAAGCGAGTCGACATGCTCATCGTCGGAGTCGGTTGGAATATAAAACATGTGCCATCGTACGAGACCGACGACGTAATCGATAAACTTGTTCGAGAACTTCAATCGGGTCAATATCTCTCGCGTCATCTCCGCCCCGACCTTATCGTGCGAATAGAAATGCTCTCCGGATTTCGTGCGCGCTTTGCCAATATCATGGAAAAGCGCGGCGAAGCGGACTTCTTTTGGCGCGGCATCAACCGTATCGAGCAAATGTCGGTAAACGTCATGGGAATGGAAATGGTTCTGTTCCATACCGTAACCTTCCAAAAGCTCAGGTATGAAAAGATGCATCAAACCTGACTCCCTCATGAGCTCGAGCCCGACCGAAGGTTTCGGGCTCTCTTCGATAATTTTCTTCAACTCGTCTCGAACCCGCTCCTTGCTGACCTGTATGGCGATATCGAGCGTTTCGGAGATAGCCTTCATGGTTCCCTCTTCGATAGTAAATCCGTATATCGAGGCAAAACGGCATGCTCGAAGCGAGCGCAATCCGTCTTCCGTGAACCGCTCGATCGGGTCGCCGACAGCTCGTATCAGCTTACGGTCGAGATCAGCTCTCCCCCCGAAGTAATCGAGGAAGGTTGGGCTTTTTACTATATCCTCAGCCAAAGAATCCAATGAATCATCTGCTTCATTGATCCTGCCGATATCGGAATCTCCACCGACAATCCTCACCGCCATGGCATTAATGGTAAAGTCTCTTCTTTTAAGATCTTCTTCGATATTGGGCGTGAATTCGACATGGGATGGCCATCTGCCTCCGACGTAATCCTTTTCGCTTCGGTACGTAGTGATTTGTACCTCAACGGATTCGCCTTCGTCGTCTGTGGTCATGACGAGTACCGTTCCGAAGTTGGCGTTGGTCATGATGCTTTTAGGGAACAGACTTCCAATTTCTTCGGGAAGCGCATTCGTGTTTAAGTCGAAGTCTTTCGGCATTTTGTGAAGCAGGATATTGCGAATGCTTCCTCCCGCCAGGTATGCTTCATAGCCGTGCTCCTCGAGTGTTGATGCGATTTCGAAAATATACCGAGGAATAATTGACATGAATGATTTTATAAGATTCCGCGCTTAACGAAAACGTCATAGCCGCGCAAGAACTTTGTAGGCATCTTTATACCGGTCGGCTCCATTGAGAAGCACCACCAAATACCGATGTCCGTTTTTCTCGACAAGGAGAACGAGATTCTGCCCGGCTTTTTGCGTAGTACCGGTTTTTCCAGCCAGAACGTTTGGCACGCCAAGACGCAGCAAATCGTTCGTATTTGTTATCTTCAGCTTTTGCCCTGTAGTCAGGTCGGTAAGCTCGGTTTTCGAAGAGCTTGCGTACTGGAATAGGAGGGGCGTATTGAAAAAAAGTTTCGCCAGTGGAACAAGATCGTTTGCTGACGAAGAATTATCGCCGTCGTCGAAACCCGCTGGATTAGTGAAGTGGGTATCAGTGAGGCCGAGCGCATCAACCAGCTTATTCATCTTCGAGACTGTATCGTCCGGGTCGTTTACCGCGAAAATCGCCTGATTGCTGCTTGCGATAACGGCAGCTTTCAAGAGATCTTCTTTCGAAAGCTTCTGTCCCTTCTTCATCTGGAGCGCACTTCCGCCGATCTTTTCTACGTCCTCGTTAATTTCGACTTGATCTTGTAACGAAACGGTGTCGAGCAATACTTTCGTGCTGACCATCTTGGTAAGGCTGGCAATATACGTTTTGTTGTCGGGTTTCTTCGAGTAGAGGGTATACCCCGAGCTGAGATCGTAGACAAGCGCGGACTGCGATGAGTAATCATCCGTCTGGTCAAAAACCTGAATTGAGGTATCCAGCGCTTCTGGCATCGATGTTGTCTCTTCGATTTGGCGCGTGGCAATAGCGTCGTTGCCGATGAGCGGAAACGTATACTGCACAAACTTCGTCGTATAGTAAGCGGTAGTCAGCAGCAGGAAAAAAGATAGGGCAGAGTATATAAACAAAATACTTCGACCTTTCGTCATGAAAGACAAGATTGGCGTATTCCGTTCTTTGAGTTTTCTCGCTTCTTTCCTTTCCTGATCCGCTAATCTCTTCTCCAGCGATTCGGGTATTTTCGGTCCCTGCAGTTCCGACTCGTCCATAACGACCTCGACAAGCGGCGGTGGACCGATGAGGGGTTTTGCTTCAATGAGCTCTGGATTTTCGGAAGAAGTTTCGAGTACTGGCTGCGTATCTTTTTCGGGAATAGGGGAAGCTTTAGGCGTGCGCCTCTTGCGCTTATCCTTCACACCGTATTTTACAGAAATGTTGGACTATGTCACTCCTTGGTTTGGATAATCCAGTAATCGAACGTAACCGCTTGAGGCGACTTTTCAGAGAGCTCTACGGTAAAACCGGTCTTGGCAGTTTTCTTCACGACGTGAATCGACTGCTTGCCCGGTGACGTGATCGTTACGAATATTTTTGAGTCTGCCTGCACCGAAGTATTCTCGATATCGAACGTTGTCGTGTTGGCCGGTACGGTTGCAGAACCAATCAACTCGTTTTTACCGTTCGTAACCACCGTTACTTTTTTCACTTCCAATTCCTCGACGACCAATTTCTCGATAGTTGCAGTATGCGCAAGAAGCACTGCAGTCTCCAAAGTTTTAGCCTTGATCGATTGCACATCCAAATCGAACTTCAGGTCGGATGGAGATTTAGCGATCGACGCGGGTGATGGTTTTTGGATCGGTTTCCACTGAGGATATACGTAAACAATTATCGCGCCGCATGTAATTCCCTTGAGTTGTTCAACAGTAACCATTTCGTTCGGCTCGCACGGTTCTTTCGATGATTTCGAAAAGTCCTCAAGCGCTGTCCCGATGACATATCCATCTTCAATGAGCAACGCACCTCGACCATAAAGATCGGACAAACCGATCGGATCGCCCTTATGGATGTCGCCATGGATCGTGGAGACTTTTACTTTAATTTGACCGACCAAGCCGACGATTGCCTGTTTCTCGCCAGCTTTTTCTTGTTTCGCATTACCCACGAAGCCGGCAGTCGACGAAACGACACCGAGTGGATATTCGCTGTTTCTGCTTTTGCGGTTGCCCTCGCGAGTCATCGTGATAATATCGCCATCTTTCGTCTCTTCGATCATATCGAAATACTCGGCGAAGTCCGCTCCGCCTGTTTCGTACGCGACCCCTGCATTATTGAGCCGAATGCGCCCGACTCCAGTACCATTCGCATCGGTTGTCGAGCCGGCGTAGAATTGGACGAATCTTGAAGATGTACCGGAACTTGCGGTACCCAGGTTGATCCGTAGTGCACCGGTGCTAGACGAATCGGTAGTGCTAAGATTCGTTATGGCATCCACGACGGAACTGTTTTGGGTATCTTGTGAAGATAACTTGAATGTCGGGTTATTGAGGCCGACGCCAACCTTTCCACCAAAATAGTTGGTACCGCCTAAGGCATAGATTGCGTAGTTAGTCGTAGCTTTTGTCTGGTTCGCGATATAGATGCCGTAATTCGTGCCAACCGTTCCAGCACCGGAAGGATCGTTTATTCGAAGACCATACATGGTGCCTACAGCGCCGACTACCGTTGAGCTCGTGTCGTAGAGATATACGTTAGTTGCCGTACCGGCGGTTACGCTCATCGAAGCGTTGACGCTATTGATGAAGCTGGCTGTGACGGAAGACTGAAGCGAAGCGAACGATGATACTCCGTAAATACCATTTACGTTGAATGTATTTCCAATCTTGTTCCTGCCAACGATTGAAGCCCCTGCAATATCAAGTCCCGCAGTCGTCGGGTCTCCCACCTGCAAGACATCAAGCCCTCTTGAATTCGCATTGGTAGTTGGCTGGTCGGAAACTTGAAGCGCTGAACCTTGGCCAGTCACGTTGGAAAGATTGCCGATTGCCGCATGGCCGGTAACGCCCAAATCTCCAGAATTGCCAAGGGAGAAATTTCGGGAGCCAAGTATTATTGAATTGTCGCTTCGTAATACCCCCGCATTGGTACGATATAAGTTAGTATCGCCGCCGAAGCTGATACCGCCCGAAGCAGCCGTTGATGCAGCAAACTGCAGTTTCGCAGCCGAAGGGGACGTCGTGCCGATACCGATATTGCCGGTGCCACCCTGAATCGCAAGTCTCGGAGTCCCATCGGTGAAGAATTTCAGACCGCCCCAACCGGATAGCCAAGCAGTTGGTCCGTTTCCGGTCCATGTGTCTTGGTACCACCCGAGGCTGTAGTTACCCATCGTCTTGCTGTCGTAAGTGCTTACATCCGCCGGATTGAAACCAATCATATTCCCATAACCGTCAAGCTGGATATTTCCATTTACGGATATTTTTTGCTGTGGTCCGCTATCGCCGAAACCAACATTGTCCTTGAAATACGATTTGCCTCCATCGGAAAAGATGGAATAACCAGTACCGCCATTAGTCTGGTCATTGATCATAAGCCCGTAATTATTGTTTACGGTTGCGCCGCTACCGACACCGCCAATCTGCATACCGATCCGTGATGTGATATTCAACGTTCCTCCGTAATTGTATTCATTAGGGCCAGCGACATAGACTCCCCGGTCCAAGGTAACGTTAAATGTTTTACCCGATTCGACGCCTTCATTTTGGCTGATGAGCATACCGGCAATCATGTTCGCGTTGCAGGTCGCGTTGTTGCACAACACATATCCATTATTCGTGCTTCCGGTATTCGTGCGGAAACCTACGATCGCCCCCATCATATCGGCAGTTCCGATACCGATACGTTCAGCTCTGAAGCTATCGAATTCCTGTTGGCCGGCGTTGAATGTGGCTTGCGAAGAGATTCCCGCATTATAGCCAGTTTGTGCTGCCGTATTAAACGTGAAGTTCGACACAAAACCTTTCCATTCGCCTTGATTGGCAGTATACGTATTGCTCAACTGCAGTTTCGAATTCAGTATCTTTGTAATTCCGGAACCGGGCGTCAGCGATAGGTCCAATGATGGGTTTGCTGCAGTAATTGTGGAAGTCTTAATATTTTGGATACGAGCTTCGCCATTCACGTCGAAATCGTAAGCGGGTGAGGCGGTTCCGATTCCGACTCTACCGCTCGAATCGACCGTAAGCGGAGTATAGTCGCTGGAGGTGAAATAGCCCTTGTAAACATACGTCCGGCTTGCTCCGTTATGATAACCGCCCAAAATATAGACGAAGTTTTGCGACGCTACCACAGCGGTATTTGCCGAATTATAACCGTCGGCGACCGGCATATCGTCTTGATTCACATTTGAGAAATTCGAAACATCGCCGTTGTCGTCAACCGAAGCGCGGTACACCGCATTGGTGTAGCACACGGTGTTCGAACAGCCGCCGAATGTATAGATATACCGCGCTCCGCCGAAATCGACACCAGCACCCGTGAACCATCCGTTACCACCTGGCAATGTACCTTGCCCGACGCTTGTCCAAGACCCGACATTGCCATTAGCGTCAATCTCGGATTTGTAAACTTTTTCTGTGTAGCACTCGACGTTCTGACATCCGCCGACCGTATACAGGTAATGTTTTGTCCCGATCTTGAAATGCACCAACAGTAAACCGTCGTTAGGATCGGGAAGTTGTGCCTGCCCTGATGTAGTGAAACTGCCGACATTACCGTTCGCGTCGATAGGCGCCCGGTATACCGCGGGGCTTGAGCATCCGGTGACTGAGCCGCATCCGCCGACCACGTACAGATACGATGCGCTACCGATGGTAATGGCGATTGCGGTATGCGAATCCGTATTCTCAGGCAAAGTCGCCTGCCCGGCACTAGTCCAAGTGGTCATGTTCCCGTTAGCATCCAATGTCCCCTTGAATATAAGATTCGTATCGGAATTGCCGTTACCGCCCGCGATATTGTACAGATAGTTGCCGCTCGGCAACGAAATCGAGGCGGTTGCATTATAGGAGCTGGGTGAGGGGAGAGCAGCTTGTCCAACCGCAGTCCAAGAGGCTACATTTCCGGAGCTATCGATCGTGCCTTTGTAATTGAGCGTTTCGGCATAGTTGCCTGGGTAATTTTCGCCACCAATGAGATACAAGTACGTGACCCCATTAATGGTCATGACCTGTGAAGAATGAGAGTCTTTCGCGGTAGGCAATTGTGCTTGGTTATCCGAAGATATCCTGAAATTTCCCAATCTTCCCAAATTTGTCTGCGATATTTTAAACGTACCGAACAAATCAAGCGTTGCGGCTGGATTTGCGACGCCGATGCCTACGTTTCCGCCATTCGGATTAAGCTTTAATGAACCTTTGCTGCTATGCGACGTCGATTCAAGCGTAAGCGAATCGCCGGATCCCGTACCGCCCGTAATGGTTTGTCCTCCGGCAAGTCCCGAAACGAGCGTATTCATCACGGTATCGTTATTTCTCAACAATCCGCTCGTAAAGTTGAGTCCTGCGCCGTTGCTGAACCGATCGAAATCTTCCTTCGATAGGTATCCGTCGTCATTCGAGGAAGCCTTTTTAATCGAAAGAATACCGGTGGCGTTATTAAAGCTTAAGGGGCCCGCCGTACCGAGACTGACATCTTGCGACCCGGTATTGGTGATGTAGGTATTGTAGTAATTATTGGCTGTACGGCCGTTTGCACTAATGGTCAGCCCATCGATCGAAATGCCGGCACCGGGAATGAGCGAGAGGGGGCCGACTTGTCCTTGAAGCGAGGTTACGCCGGTATTGGTTATTTTAGGATTCGAGCCGCCTTCTACAGCAATACCTTCACCTGAAGTAATGGTGTTAATGATATTCGAGGCGCGTATCGTCCCTGATCCCAGGTCAAGGGTATGGTCCAGCAAGGTAACATTCGAATTTATTTTCAGTTCGCCGTCGGACACGAGTTTACCCTTGACATACATATCGCTATTGAAGAATGCAGGGATATTGAAAGATATGTTGCTTGGATTATTTTCCTTTTGGCCGAACTGGCTCGATGAACCGGCAAATACCGAGTTGCCGATATAAATTTTTCCGTTGTAAACATTTACGGAAGGGTGTACCACCAGTGCGTAGGCGACATACGAGAAAAGCACGGTCACAAAAGAAACCGCAATCAGTTTCCAGCCCTTAACTAAAACTTCCGGTAGAACCATCTATTAGATCCAGATTACAAAATCCCTTGGTATTGTACAAATTTAGTCTATTCGCTTACTATCCAGTAATCGAATTCGACGTCTGCCTTCTGCTTCTCGCCCATGGCCACATCGAATCCTTCGCCATCGTAGATTTTCTTAACGAAGAGCGCCTGGGTTATTTCCGATTTAGAGGTAATGAATACATGTGATTTGGCAGTCGTGTTCTTGTTGAGGATCTTCACGGTCGTTTGGCCTTTTTAAATATTTACGCTTCCGAAAATATTTTAGTTTGTCTTATTTTTTTAGGTAATAGTTATGTTTGCTACAATCAAATTTTCAAAGGTAAACGTTTTAATATTAGCTTCATTTGCCTCGAGCGCGGCAACGATAATTCCCTTGGCTTCGATGGTCGACTGCGTAACGAGTTTTCCGTTCGCGTCTACCGTAAGCTTTCCGCTCGAGAGCTTGAATACTTGAGCAGAGAGCTCAGTGAATACGGCTTTCTTCGCCGATATAGAACCGTCGATATGTACATCCTTCGAAACTTCGAGGCCGAGCGACGTATCGATCCAATCCGTAGGGATTGTCGTGGTTGAGCTTGCAGTCGAAGCGCCTTTATCGGTCGCGATCGGATTGTAGTAAGCGTTATTCACGTAAACCATGACCGTTTTCTTGCCGCTAGCTGCGCTCCAAGACTCCAATGCTTTTCCGACGATAAAGCCAGCCCCGTTTGCCTTCATCGCCTTACCCGGATCGTTTGAAGTGGTAATCAAGTCTCCCGGATTAATATCATCGGAAGCGGGGGAGACTTTTACCGGTACGCGTCCGTTCAACGCTACCGGCTGCGGATTGTCAGACTCGTTGATGTTGTAGCCGATGCTGTTGAAATCACCTGCCTTCGATTTGTCGGATACGATACCGATGACGCTGAGTTGATATGCTGCTGTGGACTTAACGAGTTGTGAGATGCGATCGCCATCTTTTGTCACTATGGATTTCGTTCCCGGGATGACGATATCTCCTTTCTCGACGTCGGATGCGACGGGATAATTTTCCATATAATCGGCAGAAGGCGTGCTTGTGCAGTCTTTTAGGATTTGATCGTTTGACGCCCCATTCGTTTCGTGGCAAACGGCGAAATTATTTGTTGATGCGGGTAGGTTGACTTCGAGCGTTCCGTTGATATCTGCCGTCGTCGTCGATCCAGAGTCGACGAGCGAGAAGAATGTATTGAGCGATGCATCTTTGAAGCTTAAGGTTGCGCCGTTGGCCATTCCGATATTCGCTGCGGTGCTGTTGTGGAAAATATCCCAATTGGTGGTCGCTTCGTTCAAGTTGTTAATGTAAATGCCGTACTGGGTTCCAATTGATCCAGCCCCAACCGTGGTACCCGCAATTTTAAGTCCGTACGAGTTGGTGATAGTGCCTGTGTCTACGCTCGGCATCGCTGCAACGAGACCCGCCGCGTACGCCACCGTGCCGTCTTCGGCATCGGCATCGAAGAATCCTCCGATCAAGCCGCTCGTGCCCGTCGTTCCCGTCATGGTAGCGGCGATATTATTGTTGATATCTGCATTGCCTCGAGTACCGATAAATACACCCGAGACGGATTGCGCCGTATAGAGTCGAGAGACTCCTCATATTTAATATAAAATTCCTGAATCGGATGCGGTCGGTTCGTACTGAGAAGTAACGTAAAGATTAACGTATGAACCGGTATTCGAAGTAAAGATATTGTTGAAGTCGTTGAACTCAGTAGAGGTTGCGTTGCCGGAGCTTCCGGTCTGGAGCTGCGTGAATTTGCCGGTACCGTTGACCGAAAGCGCAGTCGAGGGGTTATTGAGCCCGATACCGACTCGATGGTTGGTATTGTCGAGGTAGAGCGTATGGTTTGTCGTATCGAAATCCAAACTGTTCGGGAACGATATATTCTTGGCATTCAAGGTAATCGTGTCAGTCGATGCGTCGCCGATAGTCGTATTTCCGTTTACATTATAGTTGCCCGCTACGATAAGGTTCGCTGCACCGCCTGCCTTATCGTTATCGATCCGAAGCGTGTTTGCCGCAGAGCGAGAAAGGTAGGTATCTCTCGTCGAACTTCCTGGTCCCCAACCCATCGATCCATCAGCATAGAACACTCCACGGGAATACGACTCTCCCGTGATGCGGTAGCTGAATGCCTTCGCGGATGCGTTGGGCAAGTGGTCAACGATAAATGCTGTCGAATTGTTGATGTTCGGAGCTAGCAGAGTAAGCGCCGACAAATCGCTTTGCTGGAAGATTGTCCTCGTTCCCGCAGCATCTAAAGCTTCAAGCGTGGTTCCTCCTGAAGTATCGACTTTTTCATACGGCCTATCATACGTGAATGAAAGTCCGCTTCCAGAGATATCGTCGCCAACCATGGTTAGCGAAGTATTGCTGGCGATGCTGTAGACCGTTGCATTACCGCCGCTCGTATTGATACGGTCGCCGACCTTAAGCTGTGTCGTGAATGACGTTCCCGAACCGGTACAGGTAAAACCTGAGCAGGTAATCGTACCGGTTCCTGAGTTGCCGGTCGAAGTTCCTGCGATGCTGATTCGGGCAAACGGAACGGTACCGATACCGACATTGCCGTCTGAACCGATTCTCATTCGTTCGGTAGGCGCAGTAGCGTTCGTCGTGTTCCTCGTCTTGAAGACAAGCGAGCCTTGGGTAAAATTCGACCAACCGTTCGTATCGACGTGGTAGCCGATTGATACGGGAGCTGTTCCCGCTGCATTTCTGTAGCTGAAGCCGAGCAGAGTTTCCTCATCGGCAGCCGAAGCGCCATTGAATTGAGCCACGACACCGCTTCCCGCTTGGTCGACAAACAATCGCGTCGTCGAATCTGCGCCGTAAACTGAGCCGCCATCGGAAACGAAGAGCTTAGTCGATCCGGGAAGGCTGGTGGCGCCGAGCGCAAGCTTGCTCGCGTCGATCGTGCCATTTACCGAAAGCTTGTTTGAGGCTGTCGTACCGATTCCCAATCCTGTATTGTCGAGACGCATTTTTTCAGACCAGTTAGCGCCTGCCGTACTATCCCAAACTCCGAAGAGTAGGGGGTCTCCGCTCCTGAAGGCAATTTGCGAAAAGCTGTTGCCTGAGTTTATTGCGGTAAATTGTCCGCCGCTATACGTACTGAAAATCGAGCCGGTAGCAGTACCGCCAGAGCGTACCTCGAGCATGCCGGGATTAGTACCGTTCGTGCCGACCGATAGAGCGCCAGCCATATAATTTTGCGCTGTCGTATTTACATACAGCCCGTAATTGTTGTCTGCCCCGCTCACGGTATCGAGGTACAAACCGTAATTGTTCGTAGCTGCACCAGTAGAACCGGTGAACGATCCTGTTGAAGTTGCATACAATCCGTACTTGTTGATCGCATTGGTTGTCGTGTTGGTCGTGAGATTTTGGACATTCAAGCCGTACTGAGAAGTCGTTACGGCTGCGGCATCATCGATAAGCGAGAGGACGGAGGAAGCATCGGGAGATGCAGCAGATTGCGGATTCGCCTTGATCTGGAAGTTACCGGTCCTGTTCCCGGCCAATTCTATCGTTGATCCGTTGCTGACGAAGAAATTATCCTGGATACCGTCGTAACCGAAATCGAATCTCGTCGAAGCGCTTCGGGAGAAACGCAAGAAACGGGGACCGACATTAGATGAATCGGTATTGAGCTGCATGCCGTCAGCCGTGGATCCAGTTCCTGCGACACCGATATCGAGTACATTTTGCGGATTATTGTTGAGGATACCGACCCTGCTCGACGTCGTTAGGGTCAGGAAATCGGTATAGGTACCGGAAACGAGCTTGCTGATATTGAAATTGCTGGTAGTCGCCGATGCCGGCTGTCTGAGCGACCACTCGGCAACAGAACCGTTGTTGTAAAGGCGGTAAGCAGCTTGACCGTTTGCCGGATTGTACACATACGCTTCATTGCCGTTTACCTGCAGCGGTGCGACGGTTGAACCCGAACCGATTCCCAATCGGCTATTCGTGTTGTCCCATGTCAAGTTTGATTTATACGTAAGAGCGGTACCTGCAGCATCCCAGAAGGCAACCTGGTTCGCTGATCCGGAACCGGTTACGCCGGATCCGCCGCAATTCCCGGTAGAATCGCATAGCGTACGATTTCCCCAATAGAGATTGCCCGAAGGAGCGCCGCCTGCTGCAGAGGTATTGAGAAGGTTGTTCGCTCCCGTAGCGCCGAGACGGATGTTACCGTTGACATCGAGCTTGGCGCCTGGAGACGTTTGTCCGATACCGACATTGCCGCCGATATCGAATGTCGCTACTGCATCGGAGAGTTGGGCTGAACCACTATCTGCAGCACCGTCAACGGCGACGTGCAGCTTTCCTCGAGACCAATTGGCTGTCTGTTCGAAAATCAATGCAGTCTTAGGCGAATTTGTGCCGATACCGATACCGCCCCAGCCTCCCGCTCCTGCATCGTACGGACTTGCTGCAATCATTGAGAGCTGATTTTGCGTCCCGTTCATTATTATTTGATTGCCTGTCGAGCCGATATTAAGGACTCCATCGCTACCGACCGAGAAGTTGCTGTAGACTGAATTATCGGTGTACGTCAAACGAAGCTTTTCCGAAGTAGTCGATTGCACTTCAAAGAGGGAGTCGGGGGAAGTTGTCCCAACGCCGATATTGCCATTCGACTTTATCGTCATACGAGTATCCGAAGTGCTTACCGCGGTATTGTCGCCGGCAGTATTGACAGCGAACTGCAAGCTGCCTCGATTCCAATTATTATCTTGAACGAAGTAGAGAGCAGCTTTATTGAGGTTCTCGGTGCCGAATCCCAAACCGCCGTACGTAGTCGATAAACCATCGTACGGAATTCTAAAGCTTGCATTCAAAGTATTAGCCGCAGTAGCGACTTCAAGCTTGTAGTTAGGAGATGTCGTTCCGATACCGAGTCGAGTATTCGTATTGTCGAACGCGAAATTAGAATTGTAACTTATCTACCCCGTCCCATTCCAATACGCCACGGCGCCCGTCGAGCCGGTACCGGTTACGCCAGAACCGGCGCAGTTTCCTGAAGAATCGCAAATCGTTCGGTCACCCCAATAGAGATCCCCCGTGGGCGAGCCTCCAGCGGCGGAAGTGTTGAGCTTATTATTTGAGCCTGCAGCGCCAAGGCGAATCGAGCTTCCGAAATCGCCGGTGCCGGTAACCAACAGATTGGCTGCTCCGCCCGATTGGTTACTATCGATCTTAAGGGTGCTCGCTGCCGATCGATACAAGAACGCATCGCGTCCGCTTGTACCAGGCCCCCATCCAAGCGTGCCATCGCCCAAGATAACGCCTCGCGCAAATTGCTCAGTGCCCATCTTGACCGAGAGCGCTTTAGTCGACGCAGAGCCGATACGAGAAATCATTAATGCTGGATTTCCTGATGCGCCAGGGGCTTCGATGTCGAGAGCGGGGTAATCGTTGGTTTGGAAAATATTTTGTACGCCAGCGCTATCGAACATCGCTAGTCCAGTTCCCGACGCGTTTTCGATTTTCGTATACGGATGATCATACGTGAACGCTCCGTTAGTTACCGATATATCGTTGGCAGCCATGGTCATGGAGGTATTGCTCGCGATTGAATATACGGTTGCGTTGCCGCCAGAAGTATTTATCCGATCTCCCGGCTTGAGTTGGGTTGTGAAGGAAGTTCCGCTTCCGGTGCACGTAAAGCCGGAGCATGTGATAGTTCCCGTACCCGAGTTACCCGTAGAAGTTCCTTTCACGGATAGCTTTGCAAGAGGAGTTGTCGTGCCGATGCCGATCATCGTACCGTCGTCGTAGATTTGAGAGTTCCCGATTCCGTAAGCTGCCGTGAACTTCGGAATGTAGTTGGTCGTACCTGAGCCGCCTACACCAGCACCGGTACCGGCGCAATTGCCTGAAGAGTCGCATACTGTTCGGTCTCCCCAAAACAGGTTACCGGAGGGGGCACCGCCTGCTGCAGAGGTATTCAGGGTATTATATGTCCCCACCGTACCGAGGCGAATCTCTCCAGCGACATCGAGCGTATTGTTCGGAGCCGAAGTGTTAACGCCGACGTATCCGCCGGAAGTAACGGAAAATCTTGTATTGAGCGTATTAAGCGATGTGCCGCTTGCGCCCGGATCGGAAGTCATGAAGAGTATGCTTCCGCCAGCGGCGTTACCGGTTCCTCGTCCGCCTGCGAATACGAGATTAGCTCCGGCGACATTCGTACCGCTGCCGCCTGTAGCATTGAAACGGAAGGCTTGAGGGACAGAAGCGGTAACGCCGCTTCCCCAGTACGAAGTAGTGTATTGATATGCTGAAGAAGCTCCACCGACAACAATCTGATTGTTTCCCGTTATGACGGCATTGGTTCCAAGCGCAATCGAGTGGGTATTTCCAGCGCCCGAAGTATTGGTGCTGGCCCCGATGAATATATTATCGTGCGAATCGTTGCTGTAGCCCGCTTCGTAGCCGAGCGCTACGTTATTGTAGCAGCCGGTAGCGCATGCATATGCAGCTCCCTCTCCAATATATACGTTCGTATTGCCGGTCGTATTGTTCTTGCCGGCTTCAGAACCGATTATTACGTTGCTCGTTCCGTTAGTCGTCGAGTAACCAGCATATTCTCCGACGAATGTATTCGCTGCTGAACCTGAGATCAGATTAGCACCAGCGTACTGACCGACGGTAACATCGTAGGTCGATGTGCTCGAGGTAAAGGCAGTAATGCTGCTCATGCTGAACGAATTCGCGTTCAGAGAGCCGGCAACGCTAACGACACTTCCTGATTCTGACAGCAAAGAATCGGTCAGCGTATAATTTCCGGAAAATTTAGCGATCTTATCGGTTGTTCCTGATCCTCCGACGCCTGCTCCCGAGCCTGCGCAATTTCCGGTATCGAGACATACGGTCGCCGATGTTCCGCTGAAGTTAGGGAATAAATACGTTTTATCGGAAACAGTTAAATTCGCGACATCGAACGAACCGTAGAATGTACCGTCATTGCCTAAGATCCTCAGCTGGGAATTCACATTGGCAAGGTTAATATTCTTAGCGCCGGTCTGATTCCAGTCGGAAGTTAGTTGGCCGAGGACGATGGTCGGAGCCCAGCCTTCTCCAGCACTGCCGGTAATGCCAATACCGTTTCCGCCAGAGACGTTCGAGACGTAATTGCCAGTCGTATCGGTTCCAAGCGCAACTGCATCTGCAGATATCGTAGTTGCGCCTAAACTGTCGATCGTCATGTCGCCTGAAACGCTTCGGGTTATCCACGATGTGCCGTTGGCGACGAGGATATTACCCGAAGTGGCAGTCGTCGTTCCGAGCGTAGCACCGTTGATTTTTGCGACAGTAGGATTCGGGTAGGTTCCGGACAAATCACCACCGGCAGAACCGCCAGGCGTAGTACCAGTAATGGTTATGTTGCCTGCTGCCGTCAATCGTCCTTTGCTGTCGACCGTAAAGGTCGGCACCTGCGATGCAGATCCGTATGAGTTCGGGGTAACGGTTGTGTCGGCAAAAGTAAGAACGCCGGCATTCGATATCGTTGCATCTCCGGAAAGCGAAGTGAACGTAGGTATACTCGAAGCGTTCGCCATCAAAAGCTGGCCGCCGGAAGGCGTATTCGTACCGGTAATAGTGCTCGAGCCGTTGAAATATGCAACTTGGTTTGCGCTTCCTGATCCTCCAACGCCGCCTGCTCCGCCGCCGATACAGTTGCCCGTCGTATCGCACAATTGACGATTGCCCCAGTAAAGATAGCCGGTAGGCGCACCGCCCGCTGCACTGGTATTGACCGTATTATTCGATCCGGCTGAGCCAAGACGAATACCGCCGTTAACATCGAGGGCGCTACCCGGGGTAGACGTGCCGATACCTACATTTCCGCCATTGGGATTAATAAGGACATAACCCCGAGTTACATTCGAGGTCGATTGGACAGTAAGGTTTTCCGATGCGGCTGTACCTCCAATGACACTTTGCCCACCGGCTACACCGGTTGATAAGTTATTCGAAATCGTGTTGCTCGTATTGGTTAGGCCGGTTCCCCACGTAAGCGCGGTTTGCTTGTTGTTGAAAGTTGTCCAGTCGCTCGACGAGAGGAAACCGTTTTGCGAACCGTTCGCCTGAAGTATCGAAAACGTACCGGTTGCCGAATCGTACGTCAGGCCGCCCGCCGCTGCAAATGCGGCTCGTGCTCGCGCATTCGTATAATAGAGGTTCGTACCTTCACTCAAGTTCGTGGTTGTCTTTCCGGAAAATGCAGTATCGAATCGACCGCTTGTCCAATATAGATTCGTACCCTCGGGTACTACGGTTGAATTCAGCGTCTGCCACGTCTTGTCGCCTCGATAGTACTGCAGCGTCGTTCCCGAAGCGATAGCCCCCTCCTTATTATTGAACGTATTCCAATCGGTCGAGCTCAAGTAGCCGTTGGTAGAGGTAGAAGCGGCATTGATCGCAAACGTTCCGGTTGCGGAGTTGTAGGTAAGCGGGCTTGTTGCAGCGAGCGCAGCGCGGACTCGAGCATCGGTGTAGTAGAGGTTCGACCCTTCAGCCAGATTGGTTGTCGTTTTCGATGAGAAGTCTGTATTGAACCGTGCGGTCGTGTAATAGAGATTCGTACCTTCCGGTACCGCCGTAGTATTGAGCGTCTGCCATGTCTTATCGCCCCGGTAGTATTGAAGCGCAGTTCCGCTCGCAAGAGAGTTTTCCTTTGCATTCAACGCATTTTGAAGATCCGTCTGGTTCGAGAGCGTTCCCGTTATGCTGCCCCAGGTTGGAGTGAAGCTGCTCCAGTTAGTGATACACGTTCCCGAAATGCAAAAGCCGGTATTTGCCCGCACGTAGGTTGACGAATGGATATCACCCGTAACATCCAGCTTATAGCTTGGCGTGCCGTTGCCGACCCCGACATTCGTACCGTTATCGGTTATTTGCGAATCTCCAATCGTTTGGGAGCCGGTAAATTTAGTCAGCGTATTCGCCGTACCGGTACCGCCGAGATTCGATGAGGAAGGACAATTCCCGGATGAATCGCAGATCTCCCGATTACCGTAATAGAGGCTTGAAGTAGGCGCTCCTCCTGCAGCCGTATTCCCCAATACATTGTTTGCGCCTCCGCTGCCGAGATGGATTCCACCGTTGACATCGAGAGCGGCTAGCGGTGTTTGCGTTCCGATGCCTACCCAGGTAGTAGAAGAGTTATAAAAGAGATTGCTGTTTGCAACATACTGCGTTCCATCCCAATACAGCGTTTGTCCAGCCTGCGTTCCTTCGGGGATTGTCGCTTGCGTAACTCCATTCATGGTGAGTCGAGCGCCGCTTTGAAGATTGATAGAACCTTTTGAATTCACTGCTCCTGTCTCATCTACGGTGAATTGTGACGTCGAACCGACCGAAAGCAGGGAGGTTGGATTCGTAGTTCCGATACCGACACGAGTACCGTTATCGGTAAGTCGCACTATATTATTCAAGTCCTTTTCGAAACCGCTGTCGGGAACAATAGAGGAGAGCGTAATTTTCTTTGATTCCGGATCAGCGGTAAGGCTTATTCCGTTACCTGCGATGAGGTTAAGCGTATCGTTGCTGCTGTTTGCGGTGATACCGTTCGCACCTCCAACTTGGAAGTTTCTGAATGCAGGTACCTGGGCCAAGAGTCCGGGATTAGACAGGGCGATAGTCGTTCCGCTTACGGTTATGCCGTCGCTGCCCCGCAATACGACATCACCAGACTGGCCTTGGAACGTTGTAACGCCGGTATTCTCGATTGTCGGATTTTGCCCGTCAGTTACCGTAAGACCTTTGCCTGCCGAAATGCTGTAGAGAATATTCGAGGCTGTGATTTTGCCTTTTGACAAATCGATGTCATGGTTGATCGCTTGGATATTGCTGTTAAACGTAGCTAAGCCGTTTACTTCGACGGTCTTAGAGAACTTCGCGGATGAATTGAAAAAAGAGTCGATATTGAACGTGATGTTGCCAGTTAAGGAAGCATCGGTAATACCCAAAACTGATGATACTTTAGCATCATCGCTGACAGAAAAATTTTTCGACGCGCTAGAAGGCTTACTGCCGAGATCAGAAGAACCTGAGAAATAAATAAAAGCTCCTGCAGAAATAATTGGTACCGCGAATAGCACCAACTTTTTTACGGACATAATTTTCCGAGGGCCGAAAGACATATTTTCACGCTCAATTACTACGATTGAACATAATCAAGATACTTAAATTTCAGCGAAAAATCAACATAAAGCCGACTTATGACAATTCGACGAATAGGCGGTACAAAGGGATTTTAACGCTGACCGAAAATGATCACTATAATGATACACGACAGATCGATAACCGATACCTTTTGTTTGACTTTTATGCGAAGTCGATTACACTGAAAACGTGAATAGACCTAAGGGAAGAATAATTGTATTTGTACTTACCATTTTTTCGCTCTTCGTATGGACGCTTTCTTCTCTCAAGGCAGACAACATCTCGTTCGGAATCGCCTCAAATCTTCCGATTATCGACCAAACCGTCAATGACGGCGACATCGTATCAACTTCCTCCAAGGGTTTCTTCCTGCCGGAAGCTGAATACGATACCGGAATCGTAGGCGTAGTCGGTTTAACCCCAGCGGTCTCGATCAACATTAACGAATCAAGTTCCAACGGCTCAAACGGGAGCACGCTAAAAAAATACCCGGTCATTTCATCGGGCAATGCATTGGTAAATGTTTCGACGCGAAACGGTATTATCCGCAAAGGCGACCTCATAACGACTTCTAAAACCAAGGGAGTAGGAATGAAAGCCGACAAATCCGGCTACGTCCTTGGAAGCGCCCTCGAAGATTTCGACTCGACGAACAAGGACGAAATCAAGAAGATCAATGTTTCCGTGAACATCCACTACTACGCATCGAAAGCCTCCAATACCTCAAGCAAAATCTCCGACCTGTTCAAACTATCGGCAATTGCGACGACTGAAGAGCCGATAACGGCTTTCAAGTATATTATGGCCGCTCTCGTCGTGATCATATCGTTTGCATTCGGGTTTATATCGTTCGGCCGGCTTGCCCGATCAGGAGTTGAGGCGCTTGGCCGTAACCCGTTGGCAGCGAAGCTAATTCAAGTCGGTATTATTATCAACACGGTGATAACCATCGCCATCATCGCGGCCGGTCTCGTAATTGGCCTTTTTATACTCCGTCTGTAAACAATTTGTGAATCGTCAGCCATCCTGCTATAAAGTAATGTGATATTGTTATACACTGCCATAATAGTATTGATGGTACTGGTAATCCTTACCGTCGTGTACGCATTCCAGCTGAGGATTCGCGAAGCTGAAGTCTCACTCAAAGAAAGCCAGCTATTCGATAAATCCGAAAAGCTCATCCTCGACGCCCATAAGCGAAGCGAAGAGATAATTGCCGAAGCGGTTACCAAATCCAAAGAAATACTCGCAAGCACGGAAAGCTTCAAAAACTCAGTAGAGTCGCAGACATCATCGTCAATCCAAGACGCTCTCTCGAGATACATGACTGAACTTCAGGAAAGCTACAAATCCATCAGCAACAGCTATCAGGAATTCTTCAACAATATCAAGGCAGAGTATTCCAACGAAGAAAAAGATATTCTCAAGAAGATCGCCCAAAGCGGAGAAGCATCCATACAGGCGTTTACCCAGAACCTCACCGAGACGACGATCGAATCCGAAAAAGAAGTCGAAGCCAGGGTCGCCCAAGAATTCACCCATGCCCAATCAGATATCGCGAAATACAAGGAAGAGCAGCTAAAAAAGCTCGAAGAGCAGATGAACAAGATTGTCATGAAGCTCTCGGAAGAAGTTTTCGAAAATTCAATTACCCTGGAAGATCACGAGAGGCTCGTGAAAGAAGCGCTTGATAAAGCTAAAAGGGAGGGGTATTTCGTATAATGAACGAGGAGGTTTTTGCACAACTTACGAAAGAGCTCATTACTGTTGAGGATAGGAACAGCCTCATACGGCAGCTTGAACATTTGAGCGAAACGATGTTCGATGCGAAAGGCACGGTAGTTGATAAAGTCGATGCAACAATCGATTTCAATTTCAAACCTGCCGTCGTTGAGCTCTTGAAAGGATCCGGCGTCCCTATGGATAACCCGGCACTCGTACAGGAGCTGATCCAGGATCTCATCAATAAGCTCTATCAGCTTCCCATTTCGCAAATTACGCTTGCAGCCGTACCGACAACCGAACTGATACGCTATATCGGCAGTTGGCTAAAGGAGATATCGCACAATAACCTGCTCATCGAATTCTCGGTTGACAAGAGGATCGTCGCGGGAATAATCGTCGGCCATAACGGAACCTACAAAGATCTCACCTACAAAACGAAATTATTGGATGCGATCCAACGCATAAATTTGAATACGCTTTAACCATGGACGAATACACGTATTTTCTAAACAATATCGGCGAGTATGGAGTCGTTAAGGAAGTAAGGCTTCCGATAGTCGTCGTACAGGGTCTTCCGCATGCTCGGCCTCACGAGCTGGTAATCTTCGACAACGGACAGCGAGGAGAGATATTCATCGTGGACAATACTACGGTCGAAATTTTGATGCTTGCGAAATCGCAAATTAAGGTAGGAAGCAAAGTCGTACGTACGAATCAAAGCCTTAATGTCCCGGTAGGAAAAGAACTCTTGGGTAAAATTGTCGATACGTTGGGAAACCCGATAGTCGGAGGAGATCAGTTTGTTACCCCGAAAGAGCGTAGACAGCTCGATCGACGGCCTCCCGGTATCGTCGCGAGAACGAGAATCAATAAATCGCTCCATACCGGCGTTAGCGTCGTTGACATGATGGTTCCCCTGGGGAAAGGCCAACGAGAATTAGTGATCGGCGACAGGAAAACCGGAAAAAGCTCATTCCTCCTTTCGCTTATAAAGAATCAAATCAAGGAAGGCGGAATCGCCATTTACGCAGGTATCGCCCGCAAGAAATCCGACGTGAAGCTTCTCCACGAATACCTGGAAAAAGAGGGACTTGCCCAAAGTGTCGTAATCGTTGCTTCGTTTTCCGATGATTCTCCTAGCGTTATTTTCCGAACTCCATATACGGGCATGACGCTAGCCGAATATTTTGCCGAGCAGGGTCAAGACATCCTGCTCGTACTCGACGACCTTTCGTCGCACGCCAAGTTCTATCGAGAAATTTCGTTGTTAGGCAAACGATTTCCAGGACGCGACTCCTACCCGGGCGATATATTCTATGTCCACGCGAAACTTCTGGAACGAGCAGGCAACTTTATTCATCCGACCAAGGGCGAGGTTTCCATAACGTGCATTCCGGTCGTCGAAACGACAGAAGGGGATATAAGCGGTTATATTTCAACCAACATCATGAGTATGACCGACGGCCACATTTTTTTCGATTCCGAACTGTATTACAAAGGTACGAGACCTGCGATCAACACGTCGCTTTCGGTAACGAGAGTCGGGCGCCAAACGCAATCATCGCTCCAACGAGAAATAAGCCAAGAGCTCAATAAGCTTTTCTCAAATTACGAACGGGTGGAGAATTTCATGCATTTCGGCTCCGAGCTATCGGGCGATGCCAAGCTGATTATCCAAACCGGAGAGAAAGTCATGACGCTTTTCGAGCAGCACTATTCTCTGACCGTGCCTTCTGAAGTCCAGCTCGTATTAATCGGGTTGATCTGGGCGCGATTCTTCGATTCGATGTCCATCGAACAGCTCAAGTATGCGAGAGACCGAATGAGCGAATCGTATTACGCAGACCCGAACGCACGCACTGTCCTCCAATCGGTAGCATCGGCGAATAATTTGAATAACTTAGTAAACGGCGCCATGTCGAGAAGCGCAGAAATTTTCACAGCATGCAGAATAAACGGTTAATAAATCGGGAAATCGCGTTAGTCTCAACATTGAAGATTATTACTCAGGCCTATGAAGAAATCTCAGTCATCCGCATGCAGAAGATTCGAGACTCGGTTCTGAAAACCCGCGTCTTCCTCGATAAGCTTTCCGAAGTCTATTACGACGTCAAGAAACAATACGACAAGTACGTCTCGGAGCTGATACAGCAAAAGAAAGGCGAGGATATTTCGCTTCTGACCGGCCTTCCCAAGAACGGCAAGAATATCGCCGTCTACATATCGGCAAACAACAAGATGTACGGCGACATCATCATCAAGGTTTTTCGCGAATTCGCCGATTTTATCAATAAGGAAGACTGCGACGTCATGATCATCGGCCGAGTAGGGCGGGAACTTTATACCTCATACCACCTGAAGAAAACGTACCTGTACCTTGAGGTACCCGAGGAAAACGTAACGCTCGAAGATCTGAAGCGTATCGCATACCATCTGGTGAACTACAAGAAGATAAACGTCTTCTACGGCAAGTTCGAAAACATCATCAACCAAATTCCGATGAATTCCAATATCTCGGGCGACAAACCGTTTGAAGAAAACCTTCAGGCTAATCCGAAATTTCAGGACTTGCAAAACCGCGACGACATGTTTTTGTTCGAGCCCTCTGCTGAAAAAATTATGCAGTTCTTCGAAACCCAGGTTTTCACCTCGCTTCTGAAACAGACTATCAGCGAATCCAACCTCGCGCGGTACGCATCCCGAATTAAGGCCATGGAAGAGGCACAAATCAACATTGAAAGCCGTATCAAAAGACTTTATATTGAAAGGCGAAAGATAAAGCGAGGTATTAACAACCGCAAACAGCAGGAGAAAATTTCCGGCATCTCGTTCTGGAACGAATAACATTATGGACAAAGGCAAGATCATAAGCATCAAAGGTCACATCATCGAAGTGGACTTCATAGGGACGCCTCCGATGATCCACGATATCCTCGTGCTCGAATCGAATACGGCAGCCCAGATGGAGGTGTATTCGTCATCCTCCACGACTGCGACTTCATTCTACTGCTTCAGCCTAACCGAACCGGATGATTTTTTTCGAGGCGCAATCGTCGTCAATACGAACCAATCTCTCAGGATTCCCGTAGGAGAAGGATTGTTGGGAAGGATCATCGACGTTTACGGTCTTACTCAGGATGGCAAGGGGGCGATGCAAAATGTCACCTACAAGACGATATTCAACGAAAACGTATCGTACCAGAACATCATTCCGCCCGTAACGATTCTCGAGTCGGGCATTAAGGCAATCGATTTTTTCTGCCCGATCCTCAAAGGGGGCAAAGTTGGCCTGTTCGGCGGAGCTGGCGTCGGTAAAACAATCCTGTTGACCGAAATCATCCACAACATCGTTATCCTAAACAAGAGCAAAAGCGTTTCTGTTTTTTCCGGAGTCGGTGAACGCGCACGCGAAGGGCAGGAACTTTACCAATCGCTCGAAGAGAGCGGAGTGTTACAGCTGGTAAGCATGATCTACGGGCAGATGGGCGAAAACCCGGCGATCCGTTTCAGGACGGCGCTCGCTGGCGTGACGATGGCAGAGTATTTCCGCGACCAGCTCTCGAAAGACGTCTTGTTCTTCATCGATAACATTTTCCGTTATGCGCAGGCAGGCTACGAG
>CAZVIJ010000010.1:27609-40949 GCA_964626735.1 uncultured Candidatus Saccharibacteria bacterium | reverse complement strand
CTGATATAGGGATCATCAATCCTCGTATCCGGGCGGTAGATATTCGGTTCAGTTTGGTCGGCAGTTACATTCATGGGCTACGCCTTACGCATTTTTTGCCAATACCCGATATCGAACGACTCGGGATCTTTCAGGAATTCGGTGATAAAGTAGTTGATCGACAACCCAAGGTTCAACATTCTTATATCGCTCGTCTCAAGCAGGGAATCGAGCATCGAATTTGCCGCTTCGATACATGCCTCGCCTTGCTCGGATTTCAACAATGCTTGGACAAGTTCTAGCACCCGTTCATAGTTTTGCATATGCTCTGCCTGCGGTTGGGTTAGCGTGGGGATATACGTCGCATCGGATTTCCTCCTGGCCAGAAGCGGGATGTGCATATTCTTATTGAGAAATTTCCAAAGCGATTGTCGGTCTTTATCGAACTCGCTTCCGCCGAACTTCCGAATCATCTCGAGAAGCTCGTTGGGATGCGATTGTCCGGTATATTCGCTTGCGGTTGCGAAGTGGAGAGCGAGCACTATTGCGGGGGCATACGAATTCTCGATGACATATTCTGCCTGAGATGGCAGCCGATCAGCATCGATCTCCTGCAACGCCCTCAGGTCTTCGCGCTCGGTGACAGTTGCAGGCATCCATCGTGCTCGATCGCGTTTCCTGCTTTGTATTTGCTCATGCCCGGATCTTCGGCCTGCAACGGCGCGAGTGCTGACTTTCCATTCTGATGGATACAGTTGATCGACCGCCGATGAACGATATGAATATTCGCCACCTGACGCTTCATCGTAAAGCACATCCCTCCGCAGAGCCATAACGGATTCTGCCGTTACTTTCGCGTATTGCCTATCCAAGAAATCCTGCACGAGACCGGCAACAACCTGTTGGCCCTCCGCCGTAGTACCTACTTGCAACCTTGCTTCGCTCAGCGCGGTCAAGAAACTGCCGGTCGGATCGCCTTCCCCTTCGTCATGTATCGCTTCTTGCAAGGCACGTAGGGTACCAACCGAAATCGACGGTGCAGGTACCGGTACGAGAGAAGCATTCGTTGCCTGTTCATCTGCTGACATTTGAACCAGTATAACACGAGCCATCGGTTCCTCAATCGGTTCTTTCGATTGCCTTTTTGACAGAAACCGTAAGCTTCGCGCTGTACATTCAGGTTACTCGATCGTAATGCACTTGATATCCTCGATGACCATGCTTTCGAGTTTCTCGACCGTTTCGTTGTATTTGCCCTCAAGCTTAATCTTGCGAACCGATTCGTGGTTCGGGATATGGACGTACACTTCGCAGCCCGCTTCGGCTACGTTTTGCTTAAGCATCTCTGAGAGCTGTTTCAGGTCATCGGTGTATGCGTCTTTCTTCACGTAAATTTCTATAACTTTGTTCATTGGTGTTTCTTTCTTTGGTTCTATCGTATCTTGTTGGGCAGCTGGCTCTTGTACCGGATTGGATGCAGGTTCGAGTACCTGGGCGGTAATCGTGGCGGTAGGGGCGTGATTGGTTTTCTCGTTCTGTACTTTTACTTCATCAACCTGCTTTACGGGCTCGGCACGTGATGCCGATTTCTCCTCCGGAGCCGTTGCTGATTCGGGCTTAGCAGCTTCCGCTTGCTCCGGCTTAGGCGAGGATTCTTTCTTCTTGAACGTCGTGGCAATAGACCCATCGTCGCTTTCCTCGACTATCTCGTCCTTATGGTTCTTCTGCCACTTCATCCACTTTTCGCGAATCTCGGTTTCTTTCATGGCGGCAATAGAGGAGGCGAGAATCTGCATTTCGTCGTTGCGCTTTTGTGTCTTGCCTTTTACATTGATGTAGTCGCCGGCTTCGAATGTGCTGCAAACTTTCGCGTGAAGTTTAGGGAAAACGGTAACGGAAACCTTGCCGGTCGCGTCGATCAAATCGATAAAGCACATCTCATCGCCCTTCTTCGTCGTGATAACCTTCTTCGCTTTCACTTGCCCGAAGACGCGGACCATCGATTCCTCTTTCGCGTCGGGAACTTCGTTGAGGAGCATGAACTTCTTAGACTTGATGAACGGCACGATCTTCATGAGAAGACTCGGGGTAAGAGGAATACCGAGTATTTCCTTTTCCCATTCGATCTTGGTCGGATCATCCACTTCGGGAACTTCGGGTACCTTAGTGAGATTATGCGCAGTGCCGCCGTCATCGCCGCCGAACATGTCGAATGCGCCGGCGCTGGAGGTTGCTTTGAGCTTCTGGCACCGCGTATAGACATCTTCGAAAATCTGCAGCAAACCTGCGCGGGTGCCGAATTCCGACATCGCGCCTATCTTGATGAGCGCCTCGATTGCGCCTTTCGAAACTTCCTTATGGTTGATTCGCTCGCAGATATCATCAAGCGATTTGAACGGGCCGTTGGCTTTACGCTCTTCGACGAGGCTTTGGATCGCCTTCAGCCCCACGCCTTTCAATCCGCCGATACCGAATCGAATAACGCCTTCCTCTTCGATTTTGAAATATGCATCGGAGTTATTGACATCAGGCTGCAAGATTTTGATGCCCCGTTCCTGCGCATCCAAAATATCCCGCACCAACTTGTCGAGCGTATCGATATCCGAAAGCATCAAGGCCGCAGCAAACTCTGTCGGGTAATTCGCTTTCAACCATGCGGTCTGGTACGCCACAAACGCATAGGCTGCGGAATGCGCCTTGTTGAACCCGTAGTCTGCGAAAGGCTGTGCGTACTTCCAAAGTTCGTCGGCGATCTTCTCGTCGTATTTCGTATTCTTGACGACGCCTTCCTTGAACTTCTTTTCTTCGGCAGCCATCACTTCCGGCAGCTTCTTTCCGATGGCTCGACGGAGGTTGTCCGCTTCTCCAAGCGAATAGCCTGCGACACGGTTTGCGATCTGGAGGATCTGTTCCTGGTAAACCGGAAGACCGTAGGAGATATTCATGATGTCCTCGATTTCTGGAATGAGGTACTTTACCTGCTCGCGCCCGAATTTTCGGTCGATGAAGGCGGGGATGAACTGGATCGGGCCAGGACGGTACAGCGCGCACATCGCAGAAATCTCCTCAATCGTTTCGGGATGAAGTTCCTTCAAATACTTGCGCATACCGGGAGACTCGAGCTGGAATACGGCCGTCGTGTCAGCCCGCTGAAGAAGCTCGAACGTCTTCTTGTCATCCTGCGGAATATTGAAAATATCGATATCCAGCCCCTTGAACTCCTTGATGAACTTTACCGCGTTGTCGATGATGGAGAGGTTAGCAAGGCCGAGGAAGTCGAATTTCATGAGGCCGATCTCTTCAAGGTACTTGCCTTCCATCTGCGTGATGATACGCTTGCCCGACCCGGTTTCTATTTGAACCGGGCAGTAGTTGATAATCGGTCCCGGAGTAATAAGGTGTCCGCAGGCATGGGTAGAAACCTGCCGAATGCATCCGTCGATCTTTTGCACGAGCTTGATAAGTTTCGCGAATTTCTTCGACGTCGTCGCGATCGTCTTGAGCTCGATATGGCATTTCTTGCACTCGGTCTTGTCGCCGTCGTAGTAAACCGAAAAGCATTGCGTGCACATCTTGATATCTACCAACTCGGGGCTATCGTTTACGCCGTCATCGGTACGCAGCAGGCGCCTGAACTCGGTGACTGCCTCGCGATTCTCCTCGATAACCTTGAGCTCCTTCGTCGCGAGGTCATCGGAAAGGCAGGCTCCTATGGAAGTAACGCGGCCGAATTTGACCGGAATCAATTTCGACAATTTATCGATAATCGAAAGGTCGATACCCAGCACGCGCCCGACATCGCGGATTGCCGCTTTTGTCGTTAGCTTACCCAATGCGCCGACGTTGGAGAAATTATCGTACCCGTAGGTCTCTTTGCACCATTGGATAATATCTTCCCGACGGTTGTCGGAAATGTCGAGGTCGATATCGGGAAGCGATTTACGCTCAGGATTAAGGAACCGCTCGAAGAACAACTTCCATTTGACCGGATCAAGCGTGGTGATGCCGATTGCGAATGACATGGCAGCGCCAGCGGCCGAACCTCTGGTCGACACCATGATTCCTTGCGATCGAGCCCAATTGACGATCGACCACATCACGAGGAAGTACCCATCGTAACCTTTATCGTGAACGACCTTCAATTCATATTCCAAACGCTCGATAAGCTCGGGTGTCCAATAGCCGAAACGTGCCGGACCATTATCGTAGACGAGCTTCCTAAGGAATTGCTCTTCCGTCATGCCTTCGGGAATGTTCGGATACACCGGCTGTACTTTACCGAACCCGATATCGAAAGCCTCAACCTTATCGGCAATCTTCATCGTATTCTCGATTGCCTCGGGAAGATCCTTAAAAAGCTCTTCCATTTCGGCGGGGGTACGGAAATATTCCTGATCTGTCTCGGGCCTGCGTCTTGCCGGGTCGCTCATCAAGCGGCCGCCGTCGATACACCACAACACTTCGCGCGCCTCGGCGTCCTCCTGTTTCGCGTAGTAGACGTTGTTCGTCGCGACAATCGGGATATCGAGCTCGCGGGCAAGGTCGATAAGCTTAGGATTGACGATCTCTTGAGCATGAATGCCTGTCCGTTGGATTTCGATATAGAAGTCCTCTCCAAAAATATCCTTGTACCACTGAGCAACTTCTTTTGCCTGCTCGTTGTTTCCCAAAAGGAAGTGCCGGAAAATTTCGCTGTTCTCACCGCCGGATAAAACGATAAGCCCATCGTGCAGCTCCTTGATTAAATCCTTATCGACCCTCGGCTTGTAGTAGAACCCCTCAAGATGGCCTTTGGAGACGAGCCGGATTAAATTAATGTACCCTTCGCGATGCTTGGCGAGAACCACCAGCTCGGTCGTTTTCTCGTCCTTCTTCGCCTCCTTGTCAAAACGGGTACGGGGAGCTACGTTCACCTGGCAGCCGAAAATCGGCTTGACTCCTTCACCCTTGCATTTGGAGAAAAAGCTGAACGTCGGATACATGGTGCCGTTATCGGTTAGCGCAACGGCGGGCATTTCATATTCGTGTGCGGTTTTCACTATCTTCTCAACCTTGATCACTCCGTTGAGGATTGAATTATCGGAGTGGACGTGAAGATGTACGAACATGTTGCATGTTAAATGGAACTAAATATAGTTGCAATTGTAGTAGGGGGCAGTTGCTGAGAATCGATGCGAATCCCCACCGCCGAGAGGAATGTTCACAAAAAAAATACTTCTGGTAGCCGAGAGTTATAAGCCGTGGTATGAAATTAGCCCATTGATGCGCCACCAACCTTTTGCAAATACGAAAGGTATTCTTTATCGGATAACATAGACCTCTGTATAGCCTCGCGCGCAATCTCGGACTTAGATTTCTTCTTCCGCAACGTATTCCATTCGAGATAATCGTTCAGCTCCGAAGAAATGATGAAATTGAACTTCGTGAATCGAAGCGCTTCGACCGTTTCCATAAAATTATTGAGAATAAACTCCAGATCTTTCGAGTCCCGGTAATGCTTGGTTATCAAGCGATTATCTTCAATCTTGGAGCCATATTGGCTGCTTTTCGACACCAACAACGCTAACTTGTTGTGCATCAACGCAAGCACAGCAACCTGTCCTAGTTCGATCTTCTCGAAAGAAGACTCTATGACTACGGCATCGACCTTGAAAACTTGCTTCTCGATATCACCCAACTTCATCGATTTATCGACCGTTGACTGCTGGAGCATCACCGAGCGCTTGTGAAAGAATTCCACGATTGCGCTGCAGTACTTGGCATTTGTCTCTTCAGACTCTTGAGTTTTGATAAATAAAATCTTCATTACTTTTCTACGAATCGGCTATGAATGTATATGATTCTATGGGGTGAGATTTGTACCTGTCAAACGGTAGTGACAGACTACAGCCAAGTGACATATCTGAAAATCGACAATAATACCTATCTTATGGCCCAAAACAATATAACGGGTGGTATAATACTTACCATACGTCACCACAAGGTGACAAAAAGACCCTATGTCACTCAAAGTACTAGAAGGCTTAGGCCTATCAAAAAAAGAAATCGATATCTATGAACTCCTCTTGAAAAATGGAGAAATGCTCCCGGGAGTAATCGTAAAGCATTTGAAGCTAAAAAGAGCGACCGTCTATAAATGCCTCTACAACTTGGAAGAAAAAGGACTAGTATCCCAACATCGCATCAACAACAAAATATCATTCGCACCCGAACCCCCCGATAAACTACTAGACCGCCTGGAAGATAAAGTAAACAAAGAAAAAGAAGCCCTCGAGAACCTCAAGAAAATCCTCCCCGAAATATCCCGAGACCACATCTTCGCCCTTGAGAAACCCGAAATTAAAGTCTTTTCTGGATTGGAAGGTTTGAAGGAGGTTTATATGGATGTGTTGAATACATCAAAACCTTTTAGAACAAGTATATCTACAGACAAGGTTGACCCTATTGTATTATCTTGGCTGAGAAATTTTTTTGATAAAAATTGGACTAAAAAACAGATCAAATCCTGGACATTAATAATGGAAGCAGATTGGGTCTATAAATATGCTAGAAGAGTAATAGACCCATTAAATGAAATAATGCTGCTACCACGAAGTCAAAAATTCCATGAACACTCTATAGGTATATATGATGATAAGGTCGTTTTTGTTAATTATTCCTCAATAAACACATTAATTGCTATACAAATAACTCATCCCCTAATCGCAAATACCATGAAAACTTGGTTTGACTTGGCATGGGAAGGGGCTAAACTGATTAATACATTATCTAAGGAAAAATCAGATGAAATGGTTAATACTTAACTTTATAGATACGGTATATATATACGAGAAGACCTATAGGGTTATAAACTTGCGCTACATAATATGAAGAAAATCTGCCTGGTCTTGAGTGGGGGAGGTGCAAGGGGATTCACGCATCTAGGAGTCTTAACAGCTTTAACAGAACTAAAAGTTCCAGTTGGTAAAGTTATTTGTTCTTCAATGGGGGCTGTTATCGGTGCAAAATATGCACAGCAAGGTTCGATTGATGGAATTTACAATTTTATTGAAGACTTTTCTCAGAATATTAATGAATACATAAGGAAGTCCAAAGGAATAAGCATTCGGAAGAAAAAGTTAAAAAGATTCTTTCATAAAGTCTACGGTGATTTTTTACAATCAGAATGTGTTATTCCGTTGGAGATTATTGCTTCGAGTTCCATTGATGGTACTCCCATTATCCTTGATGATGATCTGATACTAGAAAACGTCATGGCTTCGATAAGTATGCCTTTCGTCAATAATCCCGTGAAAAAAAGGTTAGGCAATTTTTATGACCCTGGATTAGTTAGCAATTTTCCAATCGAATTTTATCGTAAGAAAGATGGAGTACTTTTTGGTGTTAATTCTGGTTCAAATAAGTTTACCCCACAGGCTGACAATGATGGATTAATGGCGAAGCTATTTAAGGTTCAAGACATCTACTTCTTGTTACATTCGAACAGACACCTACATAAGTTGTATGAGAAAGAAAAAATAAAAAGACTAAGTTCATCTGGTTACATCTTAGATTTATCTAAAAAACTTGATTTATATTCGAATCTTGGATTTGAGAAATACGATGAGTTAATAGAAATAGGATATAAAAGCGTCATAAACAGAAAAAATAAAATCATAGAAAAATTATCATGAAAATTCTATTTAGCCCAATGGCAGCAAGTTCGTTGGCACACATGACTAGGTTATTTGTTATAGCGGATGAAATGAGAAATAGGGGGCATGACATACTATTTACATCATCAAGTAATAGAAAAGAATTTATAGAAAATCATGGATATGATGTATATGAAAGGACTTACCATCCTATCAATTTTAATGACGATAAGGATCAATCTATTAATTATATTAGAGAGAATAGAACTCATTTTGTTGATTGGTTTGACACAGAAATTCAGGCGAGCAATGATTTTAAACCAGATATAGTCATCACATCACCAGGATTTTTAGGACCGCACGTAACAAATAAGACAGGAATTCCAACAATTGCAATATTAAACGCTCCTTATCTCGCTGAATCAACCGGAATATTAGGTCTTTCCCTTAGTAAAAATAAACTTTCTCATCGCTTATTATTGCGGATATTAAAACCATCATTTGAACGTAAGTTTACTCAAGTATATTTAACTGAAATTATAAATATATATAAAGAACTTGAAATCGAGTTTTTTGGAAACTCAAGAACTGATCTATATAAAAATATGGATATTATTATCCCAAGTATTTATGAATTAGAACCTATTCATCCAAGAGAGAAATATATTTATTCAGGTCCATTATTTTGGAAAGGATTCGAAGAGAAGTTTGATTTAGATGAAAAAGAAATTGCAAAAAAAGCAAAAAATCGAAAAATCGTCTACTTAAGTTTCGGAGGAAGTATTTTTAATATAGAATTCTACCGTAAAATACTTGATGTCATCGGTAAGTTAGACTACTTTTTTGTCGTGAGTACAGGCCCAAATATTGACCTGGAGAATTTAACTTGCAACTCAGAAAATACCGTTTTATACAATTTTGTTCCAGGTCTAAGAATGTGTAGATTAGCTGATGTGATAGTCAATACTGGTTCACATGGCACTGTTATGCAATCTCTAACAGCTGGTAAACCAATTATATGCATACCATGCAATATTGACCAATCATATTTTGCGTATCGTGTCGAGGAGCTCGGTATAGGTTTAAATATTAACAAAACAAACCTACTAAAATTTGCAAAACGGGAAAGTTATTATAAATTAAATAGAGATATAGGAAGAAAACTTGGGAACGCCCTAAATAAAGTTCTAAGTGATCCTAAATTCAGTGCACAATCAAATCGAATATCGGAATCAATAGAAAAGATAGGTGACGCTGCTGTTAACATATGTGACTATATAGAAAACAAATATGAGAGTTGAGATTGTCATTCTTGTTTTGATTACTTTAATAACATTTGCATTTGGATTTAGCATCCTAAGGAAACGCAATAGAAAGGAAAGTAGCCATATAATCCTTTTTTATGAAATATTGTTTCAGTTAGTATGGACACTTACTATTCTATTTACATTAGTTTTTTTTGATGTTCCTTTTTGGAATCTATTTTTTTCAAGATCGAGCTTTGCTTCAGCAGTTGGTATCGCAATTTTCTTCTGCATGCTTTCAGCTCAGTTTTATCAAAATAAAAGTAAAAAAATTTACTACTCAATTCTTGGGCTCGGTTTTATCTGGATTATTTTAAGCTACTCAAATCTTGTTTTAAAAGAAGTTATTATACGTGATGGAAAAATAGTTTCACACCTTGGTTTTATTCAGCCACTTTATACCTTAACCTTAGGATTTATTTTCATATACTCTTTTTATTTATTAAGAGCTGGTTTTAGAGAAGCTAACGATATTAATCTAAAAGAACAGCTAAAATACATTATTGTCGGAGGGGCGACATCTGTAGCTTTATCAATAGGAAGTAATCTCATATTACCTTTATATGGAATCGAGATAAGAAGTTTAGGTCCTTTAAGTTTACTTATATTTATTGGCGCTACATTCTATGCCATTACTAGGCACCGTTTCTTAAAGTTAAACGTAGCTTTTGGTGATATGATTTTGGTTTTAAGTTTGAGTATCTTTCCTTTCAGTATCTTTTATATTGTTTATGAAGCTAATACGAGACTATGGGGCTCTATTTACTCAATCCCTGCATATATTAGTGGGCTAATAGAATCTGCCTTATTTATTTCCATCCTGCTTCGGCTTCAAAAATTTATAAATACATTCATTGATAAATTTATCAGATATGACTTTGTAAGAATTAATAAATTAATTTCTTCCTTTGAGACAGAACTTCAACAGGAGATAGATCTGAAAGATATATTAAAGAAAACCAACGAGTTATTAAATAATATCTTAAAGTCAAATGACTATGTTTTAGTAAATAGTGATGATAAAAATATTACTTATTATTTACAGCATGGTGAGAGAATTATTGATACGAAGTCTATTTTATATGCAGAGAAAGCGATTAAATTTTTAAGTAAAAACTTTCTCGATGTCTCAGAATTAATCAATAATAACGATAAGTTATATGTTGAATTGAATAAACGAAATATTGAACTAGTTTACCCTTTAAAAAATGGAAACTATTTAGTCTTGTTAACTCCTTCAAATAATAAAGCATATACTTCTTTCGAAATACAAAATTTATATAACATTTCACAAGTCCTCGGAGTAGCAATACAAAGGGCTGCATTATATGATCAACAGCGTTCATTTAATGCGATCTTACAATCTAAAGTTGATTCTGCGACAAAAAAACTTCGTCAACAAAAATCCGAATTACAAGAAAAATACCAATTCGAAAAAGATATGATGGGGATCATGGGGCATGAATTGCGCACTCCCATGACGGTTGCTAAGGGTATGACTGAGCTGGTGATCGAGAAGATCAAGAATAACCAGCTGGACCCGGCGTACGCGGTTGATAAGCTTCAGAAGATTTATACGTCGATTATCAAGGAGGCGGATCTTATCCAGACGATGTTGTCCACGTCGCATATCGACAACAATAAAATGAACCTGCAGATTTCTAAAGTGAAGCTCGATGATGTTGTTTCGTATTCGTATATGGCGTTTAAGAAAGATGCGAAAGAGAAGGGACTGGAGATGGTTTATGTGAAGCCGGATTTTGCGATACCGGAAATAGACTCGGATCCAAGCCGCATCCAGGAAGTCGTTAACAATCTCGTCAGCAACGCGGTAAAGTACACGCAACAAGGCTCGGTTAAGATTTTCTTCACCATTGACTCTGAGTTTATCTACGTCAATGTTCAAGATACCGGAATTGGAATTCCAGCAGAAGAGGTGGCAAATCTGGGCAAGAAGTTCTATCGGGTAAACCAATATTTGGACGCCAATAAGCAAGTTGTCAGGTCGGGCGGTACCGGTCTGGGCATTTATGTGGTTAAGGGTCTGCTGAACGCTTTAGGAGGCGAACTGAGAATTGTTTCGGAAGTGAACAAGGGCTCTACATTTACCGCTGTCCTCCCGATAATAGGTAAGTTCAAGGATAACGTCTTCATTACCAATAGGCCGGTCGACCATAACGATATGTTCCAGGAACTTGGCTTCAATATTACCGAAAATAGAAGGTCGGAAGTGTAAATTAACAACACTACATAGTGTTATACCCTCTTCCTTGTATTATTATTCCCTCGTTTTTAGCGTTTACGATACTTAGGTTATAGGTTATAATTAATGAACCTAACCATAAAAAGAAGCCTTTTATGCAAGAAAAAACTCAGTCCTTTAAATCCCTTGTGGAGAAATCAAATAAAATTCTATTGATTTTCCCTCATATTATTAATGCCGATGTGACGGCATCTTTGGGGCTCGTTTACAAAACCCTCAAGGAGAAGTTCAATAAAGAAGTTGAGGTGGCAGCATCTCGTCCGGTTCCGGTTCGATTCCACGATATTCTAAAGACGGCAGGTATCGAGCCGCATAAAGTGTTTACCGAAATCAAGCCAGTTTCATACGTCATCAAGGTAAACGATGCGAAAGACTCTATCGATGTCGTTTGGGAAAAGCATGATGACAACATTGAGCTTATCCTTACCCCCGACACGAAAGAGATCGATTTCAAGAAAATATCGTTTTCGCGAGAAGGCGGTACGTACGATTTGGTGATTACCTTCAACGCTCCCCGTCTTGAAGACTTGGGGCGAATCTATACTGAGTTCCAAAAGCAATACGGAAGGTACGATATCGTTTCTTTCGATTACCAAAATTCGTCTGCGGATTACGCTAAGGTTTCTGTCCATGACGAGAACGGCTCGACGACATCCGAGACCGTATACCGAATGCTTTCCGACCTCGGTTACTCGATCGATAAGATCGAGGCTGAGACGGTAGCGCAGGGTATCTTGGGCAGCACCTACGGTTTGCATCAGAACGTTAAGAACCCTACGTTCAAAATAGTTTCCGAGCTTGCCAACAAGTACCAGGTAGATCTTACCGCAATCAACAACAAGTTCTTCTATTCTCTTTCGAAAGAAGGGCTTAATTTGCGGGAAAGGATGTTGAGGAACGCGAAATTCGACGATTCGAGAAAGACAGTCTATTCAACGCTTACCTCGCGTGACTTCCAAGAGTTGGGAGTAAACCCGAATGACCTCGATGGAATGGATTACCTGCCATTCAATATCGTTAAGGATTTTGACATCGCGTTTATCGCATTCGAGGACGGAACTCGAACGAACGTGTTGATCCAGTCGAACAGGTTCTCGAAGGATCTTAATCCGATTCTCAAGAAGCTGAACGGTATCGGAAACCGTGCGTCCGGTTGGGTTAGCTTGAACGGAGATGCGAATAGCGCATCGATCTCAATACTCAACGCAATCCTTGAAGGTGCGCCTATCGTCAACACGCAGCCGCAATCGATACCGCAAATCCCTTCGATTAACGTGCAAACCTCAATGCCAGCTCCACAACCTCAAGCACAGCAACCTCAACCTTCATATATCCCTCCGATGCAGGCACCGGCTCCCCAAATGCAGCCTATGCCGCAGCCACAAGCTAAACCTGAACCTAAAGCTGAAGTAAAGCAGGAACAAAAGACGCAGGCAGAGGAAGTAAAAGCTGAAGTCGTATCGCCGAAAACGGAATTGAAGAACGAAATTCCCGTGTTCGAACCGAAGAGGCAAGAAGAGCCTGCACAAGAACCGGTTAAGCAAACAGAGCCTGCTCCTGTTCAACAACCGGCTCCCGTGATGGAGAATCCTTTCAAAAAGGCTGACAAGTACACAATCGATTCTGACGCTGAACCGATGAAGGCTCCAG
Organism: uncultured Candidatus Saccharibacteria bacterium; assembly: GCA_964626735.1. Lineage (GTDB taxonomy): Bacteria > Patescibacteriota > Dojkabacteria > JAOAGR01 > JAOAGR01 > CAZVIJ01. The sequence continues at coordinate 28,119 of CAZVIJ010000010.1, read as the reverse complement.
CAAACGGCTCGTACAATTTCCAAAATACGCCATTCGAAAAGGCTAAGTAATTAAACGTGAATAAGTAAGCACCCGATGTCGGGTGCTTTTCTTTTTTTTTAGAAACTTTCGCAGGCGATTAAGAAAGCTCGTGTACCGATTGTGCTGCGGGAATTACATCGAGCAGTTCGACAGAACGGGAAAGACTCGCTTTGAAACGCCTTACGGCTGCAACTTGTATAAGATTATAATCAAGCGAACCTGAACGACGTGAGTATTGGGTAACGATACTAGGTGTTATTGCGGTTTTCCCCTTGAAAAAATCTTCGCGAAGCTCTTTGCCGACTTGCACCGGTGCCGAGTAGGGGGATAGGCGCGGGTGATTCCACAACGCGGCCAGAACTGCCTCGATCTTTACATTATACGAACGCCAGATGAATGAATGAGGTCCGGTTTTAAAATAGACGAATGATGGGATCATAATCCCGATCTCTTCATAAAGAGCTGTATGCTCAGCGGTCGTCGCTGGAA
>CAZVIJ010000010.1:0-27599 GCA_964626735.1 uncultured Candidatus Saccharibacteria bacterium | reverse complement strand
AACCCCTGCGTGGAAGAATGGGAGAACGGGGACAACGCTCATCCACTGACCGTCGAAGGTATGGCCATCTTGCTCATACACCTCATCCATCTGGGTTGCGGTGATGATTCCCGCAGTCTCGTAGAACTTTCCGCTTGCTAGAACCCTATCCTGGTGCGCTAACCCTTCGTTAACGGGGAGTACCGCAGGAAAGTCTGAAGCGATATCAAAGAATCGTGCTTGCAACATATCCGATTATACCTCAAAAAAGGCAATCAGGCGGGGAAATTCAGAACAACTTGATATCCACTATCTTATGTTTGAACGTAAGGAAGATGTAGAAACAGTAATACATGACGAAGAGCACGACGACAAATCCAGCAGGAAGCGTAGGTACGAACAAAAGCAGGGTGCTGAAAAGGACTAGTGCGTAAATGTCGCTTTTGATCGTCTGATCGAGTTCTGCTTCCATGTAGGCAATACGCTTAGTGTCTGCTGTCTTCCATCTTCCGACGTAGCGCCACAGTGCCGCCCAACCTAAGTTCGTAAGCAGGAGAACGATTGTGAAGAGCGTGACGAACGTATAATCGTACGATTTCCCTGAGCCGAACATGTAGTTGATGATGAACACTTCGAATATGCCGAAGAGTATATAGGTTGCGGAGTTATCTGCTTCCTCGTCATAACAGTCGTCTACGCTCTTGAAAACGAGCCACCAATGGACTGCAATGAGCGTAATAAAGAAGTAGAGAAGTAGGTGAACGAGGTTGTTGATGTGTACGAATTCCTCAAGTCCGAAGAAAAGAACGAGACCGATGAGCGTATCGAACAAAAGGCTGGAGAAATTGAATTGATTTTCTCTTGCTCCTTCCATCCGACTAATATTAAGCAACTGTCGTCGTTTGTAAAGGTATGCCATTGCTCTTGCCATTCAATGAAGTAACTGTATGATGGGTAAACTTCGTATGAAATTTGTCGAGAAAATTAAAACCTTTGGTGCGATGCTGGGCGTGACGGCTTTTGCATTTGCGCTTATGACTCCTGCTCTTGCGGTACAGCCCACAGTAGAGCATGGTGGCGGTAGAAAACCGCAACAGACAGAAATGCCAAAACCCTCGGTGACTCCTACTGGAGACGAAGGGGGAGAAGAGGGGCACGGTCCCGGCGAAAAGAAGACGCAAGCCAGCGTTACCCCAACGAAAGAAGACAAGTGGAAAGATAAGGCGGCTAAGAATGCTCAAGAGCGATGCGAAAAAGCTACCGATCGACTCGACATCCTCAAGCAGAAATTGACAGAAAACTTTTCCAGCCAAGACTCAAGGTTCATCGGCTTAATCAATAAGATCGATACGCTTCTCGCAAGCCCCGATGCTGCAAGTCTAGACGCGACAAAAGTCGCTGCGGTTAAGAAAGATGTCGCTGACCTGAAGGCTGCACTCGCAGAACTTTCGACCAAGAAGTCTATGGCTCTTGATGCGATTACGAATGCGAAAAATGTTCAATGTGCAACGACGCCAATTAGCGCCGCTCAAAAACAACAGTTCAAGGCGAAGTTTAACGACTTGAACGAAAAATTCGTCGCATATAAAAAGGCTCAGCAGGAAAAGATCAAGGGAATTCTCGCCCAACTCAAGACCGATCTTAAGGCGCTTAAGCCGACACCATCCGGGGAAGATGGAACTAAGCCAACCAAAACGACAACTCCAACGGCGAAGCCTACTACGACAGAACCGACAGATACTCCAGAAAATCAATAAGAAAGATCGAATATGAACAATATGAGCCAAACAAAAAAAAGAATCCTCACCGGGGTGCTGATGGCAGTGCTTTTCGTGCCAACGTTTCTTGTCGTGATGGTGACTACGAATACCAACTCGCAAGATCCTTCAAGCCGAGCCTCGGGTAGGGAATCAAACAAGGGCAAAATGGTTACCCCAACAAATGCCGCCGCTACGAAATCGCCGGTATTCAATGGGGAAGGAGTTCCGAAGGCTACGCCAACCGATAAGGTAAAAGGAATTTCCGATGACGTAGACAAGGCCATCCAGGACATCGACTCTATGGACAAGAACCTCCCGTCTATCTACCAATCGGATTTCGAGTAATACACCTAGTCATAGCTTATAGGCGCTTTAAGAGCGCCTATTTTTATTTTATAATAATGGCCATATGCACTATCCGATTTCTCACCATCCGCGAATACTGAAACTTTCATGGCTTTTCGTTGCCCTATTGGTAACTGCTTCATGCCAAACTTCCAATCCTACTTTCAAGGAAGTCCCAACTTCTACCGGGTCTGGCGTTGCACAACCGGTACCCGACGGTGAAGGACTGATATTTGATGGTATAAAAATTCTCAATCCACCTGACTCTGCCGACCTTTTAGTAGTGACGATCTTGCAGGATAGGCGCGGTACCATGTACGGATCCGACAAAAATCCGCAGTGGCATTTTACCCCTGGCTCAGCTGCATCTCTCGAATTTGAGCTAAGGGAAGGCGACATCGTGAGAACCGTGAGGGCCAACAGCTCGACCGCTGAGACGATGCGAAACGTCGGGCATCAGGAAGGCGATCCGGCGAACATGCTGCGGGTAATGGTAGCCCAATCGCCGATTTCCGAGACGGTGACGTTTCCTGCATCCAATGCCTTAAACCAAGTCATCGTCAATCCATAGTTTTGCTATAATGCCCCAAGCAACCGCCTTAAGAGCGTCTCGCAACGCAAACCGTGAGCTTGCCGAACACCGCCATTCGTTAAGAAGTTCGCGCTTGTCTCGTCGTTAATCCCTTTACAAAAATATCCCAAACATCTATCTTTATGTCAGGAAACACACTGCCTGAATGTCTAAAACTGATCAAAACAAAACAGCTCTGGTGTACCAGCTTGTTGATGTTGCAATCCTTCCTGCAGCGCTCCTCATTTGCGCAAAAGCTGTCGGTATGGCTGTGCTCAACAGTTTGCTCGGTCTTCCCTGGAGCATTCAGACTATAACCAGCACGCTTTTTTCTATCAGGGCAGTCTACCAAAATCCAAACGATGCTATTCTCGTTACCAGCTATACGAACTTGTTTATGTTTATCTGCGTCGTCGCCGGTTGTCTCATGGTGACCAGCAAATCCGTCCTGTTCAATCACAGGAAGGCATCGCCGTATTTCGTGCTAAAGCTTGCGAAGTACGACCTGCTGCATCTCCTCAAGTCGTCGTTCCACATCTACAAGGAAGCTTTCGTGTGGGGAATGTACTTGATCCTCACCACCATCTACGTTTTCCTATCGTTCCTCCTCGGCCAGACGTATGCCTGGATTGCGGGAGTCAGCATCCTCTTCTGCCTAACCTTCCTTTGGATCATGGTGCAGAACATCGAAGAAGATCTTTTATTTCATAGTTACAAGTAATAAGATATAAAAAGAAGATGAAACAAAAACAAACATTTTTGGGCAAGCTCGGGTTAGTTTTGAATACCTCCTCGGAGACATTCATGCTCGTTGCGCTTATCGCGCTTTTCGCGATGCCGTTCGTTATAGCCGCAAATCTTGAGCCGATCGTTAAAGATGCTGAAGTTTCGTCGAATAACATTCCCGTTCCCCAACAGCATGTCGCAAACGTTAACCCGAACGAAGTAACGCCGACTGATGCAACCGCAAACGTAGATCCCGCGACCGGTGCAGTTTTCGGTACCGAATCAAATCCGAATGTCCTCGGTGTACAAACACAAGAAGATGATGATGCGGTTGCCTTCCAAGTAACTCCCGATGCAACGACCAAGAAGTATTTCGCGAAATTTGAACCAGCTCAAGATCCTAGCCACTACGCGCTTCATGTAACTTCGACCCAGGTATTCACCAAGGTATCCATGTTTACCGTAAAGAATGGTGGTGCTAAGGAACATGCATATAAGATCAATGTCACCAACAACAGCAAGATAAAGGGGACCGACCGCGTTCTGACGGTTGGCACGACAACCTACAAGATCGGAACGGACGAACTCCCGGACTATGTAACTGTCCAACCCGGTGAAGAGCTGAATTTTTCACTCACGACCGGCAAGACCAAAGGAATCGATTTGATGATCAACGTGGAATTGGTTAAGAACCAATAAACCTTGTTCCATAGCGATAAATGGCTCCCTAAACGGGAGTCGTTTTGTTTGCGTACGCCGGTATCGGGATAGGAAATGAATTGGATGGTATAATTAGAGCAAATTTACGATGCAAACTATTTCTGCTCGCCAGGAACGTTTTGTGACACCTCTTGCTGACTACTACGCCCAAAAATCAGATAGGAATCACTGCCTCAAGCAAACTGCGTTGGATACCGACGGTTCATACTTTATTTACCAAAGTCTCGCGCGAATGCAACTCCGGTTTGCTCAAGCCGTCCCCGTTTACGTCAGTGAAGACGGCAGAATCGTAGAGGATCCTGCATTAGCTATGGGCCCCGTAGATGCGGAAGCCGATAGTTTGCTGTTTGACGAGTTCGGCGAACGGAGAGGTAGTAACGATATCGATATCTCTCCGTTTGGATTGCGCCAGGCAGGATACTTCCGTCCACGCCAGGAAATGTTCAATCTCGAAGCTCCCCAGAGGTATATGGCACCGAGTAGGGAAACCGTCTCGGTTCATCAGCCGTATAATTTCGAGCCGAATAGTTTGCCGCATATCAGGGATCTTGGAATTGGTCTGATTATCGATAGCGTCGTTGATAGGGAAATCCGGTATCTATTCCAGAAAAACGTTGTCGTACCGTTCGATCCGGAACTAATGCATGTTCCGGATGATTTCAGTTTGTACATCATCTATAGTTTTCGAAGGAATCTTGATGAAATTACCGAAGAAAGAAACGCTCCGGAAATCGATTTCAAGAAGAAGCAAGCGGCAGCAGCCGAAGTTTACGCTCGTCTCTGTGCATCCCGGGATGTGTTAATGCGGGCGAATAACGTTACAACCGTAGATAAACGCAATGTTCGATTATGCCAAGAGTACGTGAATGCCATCAACAGTGCTCTAGAAATTCTCATCGGGGAGTATCGTCTGGATATCCCTCAAGAATCTGAGGATTTATTCGAATCATACCTTCAAGAACGTCATCCCGCCTTTGTATTCCGACCTCAAGACGTGCTGATCTACTACCTGCATAACATACAGAAGAGGAATGAGGATATGCCGGTGCTGGTTGACGACCTGGAAATGGCGCTTGACGAGGCTGACCGCAGACCTGAACCCAAGAGGCAAGGTAAGGAGCCGCAAGCATTACGAAAGCAGGCGGACTTGCCGAAAACATGGTGGTCTCCCGATACGATGAGCCGCAATGCCCCTATACAAGCATCGGATCGTGCAAAGCCGCCATTCCAATTCCTTAATATCGACAATTGGGAGATAGCGAGGAAGCTCAATGAAATAATATACCGCAATGCCATACCGTCTCCCGCAATTGTTGCGAGAGCGAAAGAGTATATCGATACCTTTACCCAGAAAGCTCGTGCTGTCGATCTGCCGAATTGCGTCATTCTCAACGACATTGTCCTGTATCAGCTGGTGGATATCGCGAAGAGGTCGAATGCATTTTCCGTAGAACTGAATGGATTGGCGACCGGTCAAGCTACGGGAAGCAACTCCATCATTACTTCCCACTTTATTCCGGGCTTTACTGCGGAAGATTGGGTAAACCCTAACCCCGACTTTTATAACTTGGTATGGAACGTTACAAGACCGGACGTATTCGTGCCGAACGGAATCACTATTTCAATGCATACCGGCTTGCATAACCCTTTTAGGACAGCTGATAAGAACGCGAAAGGGGAGTGGCAGTATGACGATCACATGTATTTCGAGTCGGTATTCGCGCATGATCATCCCGATTGTTTTACTGAAGAATTTATCGCTAACGGCTCGCCCGGCGATTTCTCCGGATCGTATTCCCAGTTTGCGCAATTAATGGCCCAACGAGAGCCTGGAGCCATGGAGCTTGTTTACAATTGGGCAATCTTCTCTTTGGTAGGAGAAGATCTCAAAGCGAGCTTTTACCAAACGTACCGCAAATTGTCGAGTGGACAAAACGCTACGCTTTATTTGCCTGCGGTAGTTGTCGGTCCAGACGGACAGTTCAGGGATATCGCCCCTAGAGGTTCATTGCTGCGCCGCTGATAGCCCCACCTCGTTGGCTCCCAAGAACATTTCTTCGACGATAGACGTTACTTTTCCGAGTTCTTGAGCCGCCAGATTCAGATCCTTGTCGCCGATATGCCCATTGGTATACATCGAACCCTTCGTAAACAAGCCGCTATATCCGTCAGGGGTATCGAGATCGATAACAAGATCGCTTATCGAACCGGCATCGTCACCCCCGGTAACGAATACCTTGTTGAAGATCAGCAACGGGTTATCGGGTTTTGAAACGTCGATAACGCTGTATCGATAATCGATTCGATGTTTATCGGCTCTGTTTGTCGTTAAAATTTTGATGATGTATGTTTCACCCGAATGCCGTCTCAATTCGTTTGCTACCGGAGTTATGGTGGTTTCTGTAACTTCGCCGGACGCAGTCGAAGTGGGGGGCGTATCGACCCTCGTCACAGTGCCAGATGTACGGGAGTCGTTATCCACTTGCTCGAATAAGCTCAGAAGGTATGGAGACATGGTGTCGACAAATAAATCCGACTCCGACCGCCCAACGCCAGTGGATCCCGCTTCGGCGACGGCTTCCCATTCGCGCCGAGGATTGAAGTTTCTGACTTTTCCGACATCTGGAATAGAAGGTGTATGGTCTGATCGTTTCATGCCGTATGTTACACAGTTAGGGGGATAATTCAACAAAAGGCTCCCCGTTTTAGGGAGCCCCCGACATAGTGAATAGCCTAATACTGAGGTAGTGCTATCTTCCCGCCAATTCCGCTGCTCGCGAAAACTTGTCGATGTCATGGGGAGTTAGGAACGCTTGGAGTGTATACGTGAGCACCGGCTTCTCTTCGCCGACTCGAGCAATCTGCAGTAATACGGGCTCCGGGTTCCGCTCGGCAATAAGGCGGAACAGCATATCGCTTAGGAGCGATTTTTCAATTGCCGCAGCCATAACAACTTCTCCACGCGAAAGCCCGATACCTTCAACTGTACCCACTTGTCTTCGACCAACCGATGAATCATGTACATAGGCTGCCGCCGCGTATGGCTGGTTATCGCCATGATCAACTTCGGGCCGCCATTTCCCCAAGAATATTTCGCTTGCGCTTGATACAACGTCAGCCGTATCTATTTTTTGCATATATGAAATTGATGTAGCCCCGTTTTACAGGGCTACAGATAGAAACTACGAATATGTACCTTAGCGTGCTAGGTTCTCCGCTAGGAAGCTTTCAATTTCATCGAGCTTCACGCGCGTTTGTTCCATGGTGTCCCGATCCCGTACGGTTACCGAATTATCCTCGAGCGTATCGAAGTCGACGGTGAGACAGTAGGGAGTACCAATTTCGTCTTGCCTCCTATAACGCTTACCGATGCTTTGCGTCTCGCCGTACTCGCAGAAATACGACTTTCTCAACGTGTTATAGAGATTCCGGGAAATCTCCGTGAGCTCCGGCTTCTTGGTGAGCGGGAATATGGCAACCTTTACCGGTGCCAGCCGCTTGTCTAATTTCAGCACGATACGCGTTTCGTCTTTCACGGTTTCCTCAGTATAGGCGTTATCGAGGAACATGAAGAAAAGGCGATTCAAACCTACCGACGTTTCCATGATATGGGGGAGATACTTTTCCTTTCTTGCCTCGTCGAAGTACTCAAGCTTCGCGCCACTATATTTCGAATGCTGCGAGAGATCCCAGTTCCCTCGCGCATGAACTCCTTCGATTTCCTTAAATCCACCAAGCGATGCGAAGTTGAACTCGATATCGTACGCTTCCGACGCATAGTGGGCTAACTTCTCGTGCTTATGCCAGTTGAGGTTCTCCTCGCTGATACCGTGGTCAAGATACCACTGCCATCGATATTGATGCCACTCTTCGTACTTTTGCTGCATGTCGTCCGGGTGAAGGAAATACTGCATTTCCATTTGCTCGAACTCGCGAGTCCTGAAAATAAACTGCCGCGCGACTATTTCGTTGCGAAACGCCTTTCCTACCTGGGCAATACCGAACGGCAATTTGGGATGGATAGAATCGACGGTATTCTTATATTCGAGATAGATACCGCCGCATGTTTCCGGCCGTAGATAGACTACATTCTCTTCCGTTAGCTCGTTCGTCGGCGCACCAAGATTCGACTTGACCATCAGCGAAAACTGTTTCGCTTCCGTGAGATCCTTCGACCCGCAGTTGGGGCATCGAAGCTTTTGCTCGTGTCTAAGCTTGTCGAGTTCGGCATTGATAAACTCGACTGATGCCTTATCCGCATCGACGCCGAATTCCTCGAGAATATGGTCGGCCCTGAACCGCGACTTGCAGTTTTTGCAATCGACCTGGGGATCGTCGAACGAATCGACATGTCCCGATGCAACCCACGTAGTCGGGTGCATGAAAATGGCCGAGTCGAGCAGGTACACGTCTTCACGCAACTGGACCATCGACTTGATCCATTCGTTTTTTATGTTTTCCTTGAGCAGCGTTCCGTAGTGCCCGTAATCGTAAATGGCCGCCAAACCTCCATATATTTCCGATGATGGATAAACGAACCCGCGCGTCTTCGTAAACGCCGCTAATTTTTCTAATGTTAAATCTTTCATGGTATTTTCTATAAATCAAATTACAAAACAAAATCGGTTTTAGCCAACGCGTAACGTTGGCACAATACCGGCTTGGCGATTTGCTCCAATTGAAACATTGTACACTCGCGTTAGTGCATGTTTCGTATATAAATTTTTTCGGACTCGTACGTTCATGGTTGCCAATCAATTTCTCAATTGAACATTGACCGTTGGAAATTGAAACGAGCCCCTGCACAGCAATTGCTGTGCGGGGCTCGTCTCCGAGCGGTTCCACCCGCATTTATCCTTTGAGGATAATTCCCAAATTGTTGCCAATGTTTTGCCTTCCTTTCACGGTTGAGAAGACTCGCTTACGCCATTATAGCACATATCACGATGCGTCAAATTCTGAAATCGTCCTGTGCCAAAAGATCCTGGACTTTCTGTCCCAAAACGAGCTCAGCCCTACCATCGTAGGATGCGAGGGCGAGCGTAACGGCCCGTACTGCACGCGCCTTTTCATTCATCAAGTGGATCGTTGCCGCCTGTTCGGTTCCCGTTACGTAGGAGCTTGAGAATCCGAACGTAGCATCATAAACGGGAGTGCCATGTTCGAGAATCGCAAGGTTGCCGAGCGCATCGTTACGCGCAATAGGAAGTGCCTGCAACGATGCGATTGGCGCGATTACGCAATGACCATATCCTTCGCGTCCTACCGGGTTGTTGGTTGTCCTCCGGGTGGGTTCGCCCCGGTAGGGAGGTACCGGAAAATGGCCTTCGAGATCAGGCACGTATCCGAGATTCCACATTCCGAGACCTGGTACTCCAAACTCTGCATACCTTCCGTCGGGTAGGTAGCATGGATCTGCGCCCCAAACGGTTTTTCCTGCGACAGTAAAGCCGAACCGCTTTTGCAGCTCAATGTAGCGCGCATGATTGAGTCCCCAGCTTCGTGGCGCCCAATCGACCTCGGGAACGTAGAGGCTGGCCCTCAACGCTTCGCTCATGCTTCCGCCCCAAGTGGGGACGAAATTGAGATTGTTCATGCGGTAATGCGATGCGCGTACCGGCACTCCAGGGCGTACGAACGATTTCCCCGCGGGTCTTCGGTACTGCCATGTCCAGTCTTCGGGAAGCGTCCGGTATAAATGGAAATACATATCATCGGGAAAGTCTCCGAGCGCCGTACCGACATATACGACCATACGTTCGAGAGAATTGAGGATGTTGTGGCTGCGCGATTCATGAAGCGTAGGATGGAAGAGCCGGGAGTTCGCATCGTAGAATTGCCTGAAGCTCATTTCCGCCAAGAGGGACCAAGCACGAGAAGTTGCCAGACCGCCTTCGGTTCGGGAGACGGCCATAAGCGCAATCGCAAGATAGGCGTTTTCTACGGCAGATACCAGGGAATCCTGAACCTCTTTCCGGTCGGAATAATACCATTGGTGGAAAAGACCGTACTGACGAGGAAGTTCAGTTAGCGAGTTTAAGGTATTGTCGAGTCTCGTTCTCCCTTCTTCTTCACTAATAATACCAAGTCGGGCAGCATCAAGTACGGCAGTCAAGTATGCACCGGCGTCGATGGGGGAGAAGTAGTACCTTACTTCAGGACCCGTTTCGCCTCGGGTATCCATGTGGTTGCCGGGAAGATGCGTCGTCGGGTGCACCATTTGCGCGACTCCATTCCATGAACTTTCTGCGTATCTTTTAAGCGTTTCGGTTTGGATTGCTAACATTGTGGTATAGATTATAGGTGTACTGCCGATACACGTCTATTGCCGCTCAAGAAACGGTAAAGATAATTTGGATAGTTGACGATATACTTGCTGTAATGGCATTTACTCCTAATCATGAAGAGGCGGTGATCCGATACGACAGCGTAGATATTGGTGGCGTCGCAATTACCGAGACGGCAGATTTCGTGTTGAGCTCACTGTCTCCTGTTATGGTACAACCAGCGCTCTGTATCGATACCATGCAGCACGCCATCGAGACAGAGATAAGAAGCCAGGCAAGCCGTCTCGGCTCGCTCGAACGACCGGGGATTGCCCAATGGTATCTCGATTCGCAAAGAGTACGAGCCGTTACTTTGCACGATGCTGTAGAAGAGCTTTTGTCCACTGCAGCTCGAACGAATACTCTGCCGCTCGATCAGTTTGCGATGATACGCATTCTAATGGGGAAACCGGACTTTGCAGCAGGAGATACGCGTACTCCGTACAAGCCAACGTCGCTGGCCTTGCGTTTTGCAGTAGCGGCTTTACTGAGCGATGGTCAAACCGATGCTGAAGCCATCGTAGATCGATATGCCGGCGTAGCAATTCCTGCGGTCCAAGATCACCATCTGCATTTTGTAGAAATCTACCCCGAAGATACGGCGCCTTCAATCGAAAACATGGTTAAAATTATGACTCGATGGTTAGCAACGACTAGCCCCAGTACCATGAGGATTAACCGGGAAGAAACGGGAGTATTCTCCGAGCTTTCAGGGGTGTGGGACTTTGAACGGGAAATCGCCGCCATGCATAAACATGATCGACGCTATGATTACGTAACCGTAATGCAGGTACTAATATGGCAATGGCTTCGATATAAGCAGGAAGATTCCCTCTTGCTCAGCGGGCGCATACCGATGGAGCAATCACGAGTTCTGCAAGGAATTATTATTCTTCCCGATTAGCGTCTCAATCGTACTTATCGAGTCTTCGGGTAAGTTTTCGCGAAAGCGGGAACGCGCCTGCGGCTGCTAAGAAGACGGCAAGCAAACTATAACCCTTCACGCCGCTCAGCGATTTGTCTACCGACGTATCTGGCCGCGGCTGCGCGAGAGAATCCCTATCCGCTGCTCGGGAGACGGAAGAGAAAAAGGCCATCGTTTGGCCTTGTGATCGGTAGTGTTGCGTGAAGCTGAGCGTGAATGCTCCCAAAAAAGCTATGGTATATATCAATTTGAGGGTTGTTGAGATCGCACGTTTTAGTGTATTGAAGGTCATACGATATATCCTTGATATTGAGAATATGTAAAGAGGGCAGACAAGTCAATTATTTACATCACACAAAATAACTGCCCAAAACAAATGGGCAGTTATTGAATTATCGAAAGCGTCTTAGTTCATACGTTCTTCGACTTTGTTCCAGTTGACGACATTCCAAATGGTATCGAGATATTCCTGTCTCCTGTTCTGGTAATTGAGGTAGTATGCATGTTCCCACACGTCAACTCCGAAAATGGGCTTCCCCTTTTTTTCCGCCACATCCATAAGCGGATTGTCTTGATTGGGGGTAGTGACAATTTCGAGCGAACCGTCTTCCTTTTGGACGAGCCATACCCAGCCTGACCCGAATCGTGCCATCCCGGCTTTCGCGAACTCCGTCTTGAAAGATTCGTAATCGCCGAAATACTTGTTGATGGCATCGGCCAACTTGGAAAGCTGCGAGCCGTCGACGCGCTCGCCGGTCAGCTGTTCCCAAAAAAAGCTATGGTTCCAATGGCCGCCTCCGTTGTTCCGGATTGCCGTTCTGACATCTTCGGGAAGTCCTTGCGTATTCGTCAGCAAGTCATCAAGCGAACGATCGCCGAGTTCTGGATGCTTTTCCAGGGCCTCGTTAAGCTTCGTGACATATGCCGCGTGATGCTTATCGTGATGGATTTCCATCGTCAAAGCGTCGATATAAGGTTCAAGTGCGTTAAATGAATATGGTAATTCTGGTAGTGTAAACATTTATTCCTCCTACATCTTAAGGTTAACAGAAGTTACAGATTAGCGGAACTGTTCTACCTGGTCGGCTCCTGGTCGCCGATAGAAAGGCCGACACGAAGGGATTGCCGTACCTCGTCCCAAGTCGATCCGGAAAGCAGCATGTAGATGAGAAACCCCGAGGCAAGCAGATACGGCCGAGGTACGTACACGCCGTCCGCTATCAGGTCGCGCTGCGTGTCGATTACCTGGCGAGAAAGATCCTGGCCGAACAAGATCCATTGGAGCTCGTGCTCGGGACGATAATGGTAGAAGCAGGTCAGCTTCCCGGGAGTATAGCTATTCACGTCGGCAATTTCCAAGCACTCGTCGGGAAGGGAAAAGAAGACCGTCGCGCTGGAGCGGTTGTAGGATGGTGCTGCACTTCGTTTGGATACTCCATTGCCCGAAACGCCTACTATATCCCTGAATCGGCCGGCATCCACGTCCAGCATATCCAAAGGATAGCTGAAGTGCCCAACGATTCGGTCTATCAAACCTGGAGTTACCAAGCTGCTTCCGATTTCATGAAGCGACCTTCTGTCGAAGCCCTTACCCCAGATAGAACCGAACAGAACGGGAACCGTCAGTGTCTTGAGCGGGAAGGCGAACTCGCCGAAAAGCGCATGGGTGGTTTGGTTCGCGATCTCGTGCGTATCATCGACGCCGGCGATGAAAGGCCGTCTCATTCTCAATGGTTCTTGGAGCGGATAAAACTCGGTCTTGTCCAACATAAGTACGGGATTTTATCACGAGCGAGCTAAAGTGGCTTTACTCATCCATGAGCGAATGGTGACTAAAAAAAGCCCCGCCATCATGGCGGGGCTAAAAGGTATTAATACTGGTGAAGCGTTTGGAGGAAGTCTTCGTTTGTTTTGGTCGATTTCATGCGGTCAATAATTGCCTCATTGCCGTCCTGACCGATTCCTTCAAGCATTCTACGGATCTTCCAAGAATTCTGGAGCTGTTCGGTACCGAGGAGGAGCTCCTCATTTCTCGTACCCGAGCTGAGCGTATCGATTGCGGGGAATACCCGCTTGTTGCTCATTCTCCGGTCGAGGTGGAGTTCCATGTTGCCGGTTCCCTTGAACTCTTCGAAAATAACCTCGTCCATCTTCGATCCCGTATCGACCAATGCGGTTGCGACTATCGTCAACGATGCGCCGTTCTCGAAATTTCTCGCCGCACCGAAGAATCGCTTCGATGGGTAGAGGGAGACGGGATCAAGACCTCCGGAAAGCGTTCTTCCCGATGCGGGGAGAGCGACGTTATACGCGCGGGCAAGGCGGGTAAGGGAGTCCATGAGGATGATGACATCCTGTCCGAGCTCGACGAGCCTCTTTGCCCGTTCCAGTGAAAGCTCGGCAACCGCAACCTGCGATCGCGGATCTTCGTCGAAGTTTGACGCATAGACAATTCCGTTTACGGATCGCTCGATATCGGTGACTTCCTCAGGCCGCTCGCCGATAAGGACGACGATCAGTTGAACATCTGGATAGTTCTCGTTGATACCCTTCGCGATATCTTTCAGCAAGTACGTTTTGCCTGACTTCGGCTGCGCGACGATCATACTACGTTGCCCGAATCCTATAGGAGCGAGCAGATCGATCATGCGGTTCGCAATCGGATACTGGCCGATCTCTAGCTTGATTTGCTTATTGGGGTAAACCGGCTTGAGGTCGTCGAAGTTCGGCCTGTCTTGGATCTTTTCTACTGGAAGGCCGTTAACGTCTTTAATCCAGAGGAGGGAGAAGTATCGCTCGTTTTCCTTGGGGAGCCGTGCGATGCCAGTAATGAAATCGCCCTTTCGCAAGCGAAACTTCTTTACTTGGGATATAGAAATGTACGTATCTTTGTCGGTTGCGATGAGCCTCGGTGAACGGAGGACGCCATGCGTGCCGTCAGACATAACTTCGAGAATGCCGGATACTTCGACTGTGCTTTCGTTGTTGAATCGCAAGTCCTGACCTTCGCCCGCAAGTACCTGTTCGCCACGGTCCTGCATTTGGTTCTGGCTTTGGTTGTTCCTTTGCTGATTTTGCTGGTTGCCGTGACGGTTCCGTTGTTGATTTCGCTGTTGGTTATGGCGATTTCTTTGTTGATTCTGATTGTTCTGGTTCTGTTGGCTGTTTTGGTTGTTTTGGTTGTTTTGATTGCTCGGCTGACTTTGTTGAGGTTGAGCCTGTTGACCGCCTTGCTGGTTTTGCTGAGATTGCTGAGGAGCCTGTTGGGTCGGTCGCGGATCAGTTTGGGGTTGAGGCTGTTTCTTTTCTTCAACGGGAGCCGTTTTTTCTTCACCCGGAAACGTTGCCGTAGCAGTTGAAGCAGCGGAGTCTACTGAACCTGCATCCTTTTGGGGTGCGGATTCACGCGTTGCAGAACTGGCCGGAGCAGATTGGGGGATAAGTGCCGACACTTCGGGTGTCGGTTCATGTTTAATTTCTACGGTCTCGGGAGTAGTCTCCACAACTGCCGAAACAGCAGAGTTATTGTCCGCATCTGCAAGGAGTTCGACCAAATCGGCCTTCGTCTTCTTGCTGAGTCCCGAGATGCCTCGGTCTTGAGCTAGTGCTCTCAGTTCTGTAACTGTTTTGGAAGATAATTCTTTCTTGTTCATGAAATGCTATCTTTGATATTTTTCTTATTCAAGCAATAAGTTCTATTAAGTGAAAATTTCTTACAGAGGGTACCTGAAGAAGGATGTAAAGTATTATACGCTATAAGCAATATGGTGTCAAAATATTGTTAACAGTAGTGCCGGCTTACTCATTCCCCATGGGAATAAACAGAGTATGTAGCCTATATTAGGCTACATACTTTTCGACCACTTCACCGCCGCAATACTTAAGGATGATGGCGATCGTCTCATCGAGAACTTGTGCAACTTGTTCCTTCGAAATGTCGTTCACGCCGTCGACGTTAATCATCAAATCGGTTGTCTCGAGCGTAACCTTCGTGCGATCGGAGTCGCGGTAGTTGAAGTCTAGGTTGAATGCACCCTTGTCGTCGAAGTAGCAAATTTCCCTGGCGGAAATTTTCGTCGGCTTATCTTCACCGATGAGCGTGATCTCGTCCCCTTCATTAGCGTACCGGAGCATAGTCGGGAATACGACCTTGTTGTAGTCGAAAGCGCCGATACTTACGTGGTTCCTGATGACGACCGTATTGTACGCGTCGACGCAGGTATTGATGGTATACAAACCTTTCTTCTGCGCGATCCTCCTGAGGAGCGCTTCGGGGCTCGGTCTTCTCGAATGCCAATCGACCCCCATCGTTTTATAAAGCTTACGGTAGCTTTGGATTTCAGGAAAAGAATCGATATCGGCATTGGTAAGATTCTCGAGGCTTTTCAGCAGCTCCGATTTCTCGGCTTCGAGCTCGGGATTCTCCTTCTCGATTTTCACGCCCTTGATGATGGCAAATCCAGCCGAGATGCTGGGAATTTCCTTCCTCAGCTTGGAGCTGATCGCGAAATCCTTGCCCTCATGCACTTCGGAGTTGCCTTCGTCTTCATGGGAATATATTTCCGGATAGATGCTTTTCGTAACATCGTCAACCTCGTGCCTGAGTTGCGGGAACGGAACTCCCTCGCGCGCCGGTACGTCCTCGAGGAACCAGAAGACGCGTTCGGTATGCCCGTATCCGAATGTCGGCGGCATTCCGTACTCGAGCATCTCCACGAAATCGATATCGAGCATTTGCGCCTCAGCGTCGCCCGCATCTCTCATACGCTGCTGCTCCATAAACCGTTCGAGCTGATCGAGCGGGTCGTTAAGCTCCGACCAACCGTTGCCAAGTTCGGATCCGGCAATGATAGGCTGGAAGCGTTCTGTTATTTCCGGCACGTCGGGATTCGACTTCGCAAGCGGAGAAAGGAACTTCGGTACATTGACCAGGAAAACCGGGCCTGCAATCGTCTTGCGGATAATTTTCCACAGCGTATCGATGCCGCGCGGGATATTGAGACCTGGTTCAACCTTTACCTTGTTCTTTACAAGCAAATTCTTGATCTCGTCGAGGTTGGTTGTGAAGACGTTAATGCCGAACCGCTCCTTGATGATCTGGGTGAAATCCATAAGGTCCCAATCTTTCGAGAAGTCGACGTCGAATCCGCGGATATTGAACTGTTCCTTGCCGTAAACGTTCTTGATAATGCTTCGGTAAAGCTCCTCGATAAACTTCCGTCCTTCGTTGTAGTCAGCGTACGCCCAATAAAACTCCATCGCTATGTGTTCGGGAAGGTGCTCGTCAGAGAGGCCTTCATTCCTGAATCGGGGGCCGATCTCATAGACTTTCGGATAGCCTCCGCCGATAAGACGCTTCAAGAAAAGCTCTTGCGAAATCCTCAGATAGAAATCTTGGTTAATTGAATCCATATGCGTCACGAAAGGATTCGCGTCTGCTCCGCCGGTTACCGACTCGAGGACCGGAATGTTCATTTCCAGAAATCCGTTGGATTTGAAGAAATCGCGGTGCACTTCCCAGAACTTCGCTCGCCGTTCGAACCTGCGGTAGACATCGTCGTTTATCGTGGTGTCGAGGTATCGCCTTCGAAGCCTTGTTTCCTTGTCCTTAAGGCCTTCCCACATATCCGGAAGCGGCCGGATAGTCTTGGTGAGCAGCCGCAGCTTGTAGACTTCGATTGAGATCTCACCGCGCTTGGGTTTGGTAACCGTCCCGCGTGCTTCGACAAAGTCGCCGGCGTCGAGAAGCTGAAGGTCCTTGAAATTCAATTCGCTCTGGTCGTAATTTGCGCTATTGAGGCTGTCGGATTTTATGTAGAGCTGTACCTTGCCGGTATGATCCTTTAGATCGATAAACGCTAACTTGCCGTGCTCGCGGATGGATAGGGCTCTTCCGGCGACAACGACGTCCTTGCTCTCGAGTTCCTCGAAATTGGCGGTTATTTCCGCATTGGTAATATTCTTTGTCGATCTCGCGGGATAGGGATCGATTCCCTTCTTCTTGAGCGCATTCAGTTTTTCCAGTCTGGAGTTTCTTAATTCTTTTAATGTAGCCATTTTGCTTTTCTTGATTGGTATCAGATCCTATACCATACAGCTTCACGCTGATTGTATTGGATATTACCTTAAAATGATATTTTTTGGGAAATGAATGATTAACGTGCGAAAGCACGTTTAGTAAAGGACTTCATTGCATCGAACGAAACGATCTCCATAAACTGGGACATACTAACAGATACGGCTCGCGACCGCAATGTTTACGTTGCGGCAGGTATCTCCACGAAAACTACACAGTCGACGGAGTATAATCGGGACATGAAACTCCTTGTCGTCGAAGATAACGAAGACTTGCGCGAAGCGTTGGCGCAGGGGCTGGCCGGTAAAGGATTCGAAGTGGAAGCTGCGCACGACGGGCGTACTGCAGTACAGCTCGGTACCGTACAGGAATACGATGCAATCATCCTCGATATCGGGTTACCGGATATCGACGGCTTTGAAGTACTGAGGTTCATGAGGATGAATCGTGGAAACGTCCCCGTATTGGCGCTCACCGCACGCGGAGAGCTCAAGGACAAAGTCAAAGGATTACGAAGCGGGTTCGATGACTATATGACTAAACCGTTAGATTTTCTCGAATTGTCTGCCCGTATCGACGCACTCATACGCCGCACGAAATCGAATTCCGATACCATACTGAAAGTTGCCGACATCGAGCTGCAGCCCAAGGCGTACAAAGTTACGAGCCGTGGAAACGAAGTGTTTTTGACGAAGGCTGAATTCAGGATACTTGAATATATGATAAGGAATGCGGGATTCGTAGTGACCCCCGGCGAGCTGATCGACCATCTTTGGGACGACTCCGCTGACCTTGTGGAATCGACGATAAGAACACATATTAAGAATCTCAGGAAGAAGCTCGGCGACGAGAATTTCACGATAATCAGGACGTTGCCGGGAATCGGGTATACTATCGGCACATGAGAACGCTTAAGCTAAAGTTTACCGTTCTGTTCAGCATAACCCTCATCGTCGTGGTAAGTGCGTTTGCGGCGGTTGTGTATACGGCTGATATACTCGTGAGCAGGAAACCTATCAGCTCCCAAGAGATCGCGAGGCTAATCCGAAAGAATCAGAACGATAAATTAGTCGAACGTCTGCAGAAGGATCTTCAATCTTCACAGACGGCTGCTATTACCAACGAGAAACGGACCGAGCGCTTTGCGCAAACCCTGAAATACGTTCTGCCGCCAACGTTCATCCTGTCTGCGCTTGTTGCATACGCGGTATCGTCGTATCTGGTCGCCCCGATCGAGATGCTTGTCGTAGGCTTGCAAGCCGTTGGTAACGATACGCTAACCAAACGGCTTACGGTAAAACGGTCATCGAGAGAAATCGAGGACCTCGCTTCGGCATTTAACAAATTGCTTGATCAAGTCGATGGCTTGATGAAAGTCCAAGAACAATTCATGCAAGATGCGTCGCATGAGCTTAAAACTCCTATTGCCGCCATGAAGACATCTATTCAAGTGTTCAGAGAAAAGAACAGTCCGACAATAGAAGAATACCGTGCGCTGATCGATACCGTTGAACGGCTCAACGACAAGCTGGCGCGAATGAGCATAAACATTACGGCAATCAATGGGCATGCGGGCGTGGGGGAGGTAGAGGTTTTCGATGTACTGGAAGTGGTAGATGAGTGTATCGAGGGACTGCTTCCGCTCGCTGTAGAGAAGCATGTTTCAATTCATGTCGAAGGAAATGAACGCGTATGCGTGAAAGGAAGTAGGAACCGGTTTCTTTTGATGTTCAAAAACGTTTTGGAAAATGCAGTGAAATACACCTCTACTGGAAAGAATATAGCGGTCACGGTTCGAAACGGTGTGACGATTACGGTCAGTGATGAGGGGATAGGAATACCCGAAAGCGACTTAGAGCATGTTTTCGATCGATTTTATCGGGGAAAGAATGCTCACGAGGCCTCAACCGGAGAAGGGCTCGGGCTTTCTGTAGTCAAGCAAGTTGTACAAGAAATGAACGGGATGGTGGCTATCGAGAGCGTTGTCGGCAAGGGGACGACGGTAGCACTCCGAATACCCAAATCGGTGTGACGCATGTCACTATCGCGAGGCCACATTTATCCCATTGTGACGGTGAATATAGGTGTTGAAGGAGTTGGCTCAAGGATGGTATAATCAGTGACTTGGTGAAAACCAATGTTCGTCTAGACGCGAACCTGTGTTTTATATCGGGGAGAATCGCTATAGTTATCTCTCTATCGCTATAAATGCGACATATATAGGTTACGGTAAAAATAATATACAATAAACTGAACTAAATAATTCATACGTATATGAATCAAAAAATCCCCTATCTCAAAACAATACATATCGGATACAAGCATGTGCTTGCGGTGTTCATCATGTTCCTGGTGGTGATGAATGCTCGTTTAGTCATCACCGATTATTTGGCGAAAGCTCAGGGGGAAACTGCTTACGATGCAGCTGCCCTTAAGACCATTAACGCCGAAATCATTACTTCCAACGTCTGTAACCCAGGAACGGAGCGGCACTTCCTCGTCACGAAGGTGAAACAGGTTAAGGCTCCCCAGACAATAACGGTATATCGACAAGACGGTCTGGTGCAAGTTGTCCCGATGGACAACTACGAGGGAACTACCGCGCACTATGCGGTTGTCTGCGATAACCACGGCAAAATAATCTCGGCGACCACCCAGATTTACGATACCTGGAATGCGCGATTCTACCTGCTTCATCTCCCGTGCATCCTTCCGACCCCAACTCCTACCGCAACGCCATCGGGTACGCCTACGACCACGGGCATGGTAACTCCAACCACGACCGGGTTCATTACCCCCACGAATACAGGGTTCGTAACGCCTACCGTCACGAGCTCGCCATCTTCGACTCCGTCGACGACCGGCACTCCGACCGATACGGCTACGCCTTCGGTAACGGCGACAACCACGCCAACGGACACGATAACCGTTACCCCAACAGGCTCGGTTACCCCAACCGGCAGCGTAACTCCGTCTGCAACTCCTACTGGCGACGTAACTGATACACCTTCAACGACTCCAACCGGATCGACCCCAACCGTTACCCCATCGGGTAGCGTAAGCGGTACCCCTACGGCGATGATAACGCCAACCGGTTCGGCAACCACAACGCCGAGCACTAGCCCGACAACGACAGGAAGCAACGCTACGCCAACACCTACGGATGTTGGAGCGGGAGGATTAATCACACCATCTCCAACGAGAACGGGATCCGTTCTCGGCGCAACCGATACGCTTGGGATCGGAAACGTAGGCGGAAATTCGAATAACAACCTTCCGAAAGGCAGCGTTCTCGGGGCTACTACGTTGCCCGATACCGGTGCGGAAAACATATGGTTGGCCCTTGGCCTCGGTGGCCTCGTAAGTTCAGCCGTGCTCGTCGCATACGATGCGATCCGCAGGAATTTGAAGAAGAATAAATGAGATTTTCGAAGCATATACATTCAGCGCTGCAGGCAGCCAGGGAATGGGTAAAAGTATCCAGGATCCGCGCCGCAGCGCTGATCCTTTTCCTCTCGTCAGGCTTGATCCTAAGCCTCTTGTACTATCCGCTGCTTGCCCAAGAGATGCACTACCGCTTTACCCGCAACCATGCCAACGATCGGGTAATGCTCAAAGGCGACCCGATAACGACGGTGACGCCGACCAAACTTCCCGAACCGCAAGCGTTGGATGACAAGGACGTCATACATCCTATCGACGAGTACTTCGGCATCGTAATCCCAAAGATCGGCGCCAATTCCAGAGTAATGATCAATGTCGATCCGACGAACAAGACCGAATACCAGAAGAAACTCGAACAGGGAGTCGCCCACGCGAAGGGAACATCGCTTCCCGGACAAAAAGGCGATATGTTTATCTTTGCCCACTCTTCGACGAACTTATACGTAGCCCTACACTACAACGCCGTATTCTACCTATTGGGCAAACTCGATTACGGCGATAAGATCTATATTTTCTACAACAAGCACAAGTTCACGTACCAGGTCGCCGATAAGAAAATCATCGACCCGTCGAAAGTAAACTACCTGTACGACGATTCGGAGAAGGAAAAGCTGACGCTTATGACATGCTGGCCGCCCGGAAGCTCGTTCAAGCGGTTGCTGGTTTTCGCAAATCCCGTGCAGGAAGAGTAGCGTTTCGTTACCGATCGCCTTACAATAAGGCATGGAGTTTATCCCCAATTCCGAGCACGATGTTTTCTTGGGCGAGTGCAAGGTGCACCTCTACTACTTCGATTATTCCGAGGAAAAGCCGTACGCGATCATATTGCACGGTCTCAGGGCGGATACCGAGAGGATCAAGCCTTTCGTTAATATTCTCAAATCGATGTATAACGTCGTAACCGTCGACTTGCCCGGATTCGGAAAGTCAGCCGAGTGCGTCGACTTCAAGAACTATATTCATTTGTGTTCGGCAGTTTTGGATAAGCTGATTCGGCATCTTGGCGTTCCCACCGAGAAGTTAGGACTTTTCGGCATTTCTCATGGGGCTAATGTGATCGTCGATTATCTGCTGATGCATCCGCTCCTGGAATTCCAGAAGATCGGTCTGATGGCGCCGATTTACTCGAGAAAGTATTTATCGATGAAGCCGGCGATGAAGAGATTCGTCTACTGGTTTACTAAAACCATGGCGAAAGGTGGCTACCTATGCTGGCTGATTCAGAAGCTTGTCGACAGCGACCGGCTGTTTCCGTTTTTCGTTCGGCTTGTCGATAAGGAGTCGGCGCAAAGCAAATCGATCGTCGAATACGAAAAAAAGCAATGGCGTTTAATGACGATGCAGCACTGGGGAAGAACGCTGGGCGACTTCCTGAAAATCGATCTTTCGACACTGAATATTACCTACCAGGTGAAGAACATCGTATTCGCCTACCCGCAGCACGACCAGTATCTTGATGTCGAAAGTTCAATTTCGGGCTTCAAGAAGCTGTTCCCGAACGCCGACTTCCGCCAGTTCGCCTCAGATAAACATATACCGCGCGGGGATGTCGAAGAGAACGAGACGTTCATGAGCTCGATCAGAGAAATTATCGATCAAATAATGAAATAACCATGTCAACTGCCCGAAATCGAATTCGCCTGCTCGGCTGCGCTCTTCTGCTCTCGGTGACGTTTATCGGTTTCGTAGTCTCGAATAGGCCTAGCGAGCTGTATCGAATCGATTCCTTGGCAAAAGCAGAAGTCGCGAATGAGGAGAGTTTCGTAACCACGAGCGACGTCGAATATTTATTTCGCGAAGAGCAGTCAGAGTACGTGCGCAAGACGATCAAGTCGATGACGCTCGAGGAAAAGATTGGGCAGCTATTCATGTGGCGAATACGGGGAACGACGGTAACGGCACAGGTAGCAGATCAGCTAAAGAAAGTTCATGCCGGCGGAGTAATTCTGATGGGCGACAATATCTCCAAGGACACTCAAAGGCTGTCGCAGGAACTGCAAAAGCTCTCGCCTAATATGCCGCTTTTCGTCGCCGTGGATCAGGAAGGTGGCGTCGTTAAGCGAGTCATGGACGACCCGAACCCAGGAGCCAGAACGTTAGGGGCCAAAAGCAATCACGAAGTGTGCAACACGTTCGCCCATACATCCGAGCTGCTTTCTGCACAAGGAATAAACGTAAATTTCGGTATCGTCGCCGACGTAGCGTATCGCCCGGATAGCTTCATCGCCGAACGCTCATTCGGCAGTACGCCCGAGCTCGTGAACCAAAAAGTGATACGGGCGGTTCGCTGTACCTACATGACATTATCGACGGTAAAGCACTTTCCGGGGCATGGGCGTACAACATTCGATTCCCACAAGACAATTCCCGAAATTGATATGCCGGAAAGCGAGTGGATGAACACGGATGCAATCCCGTTCGAAGGCGCTATCCGCAACGGAATAGATTTTGTCATGAATGCGCATATCCGGAACAAGGCAATCGAGGACAGTCCGGCTACGTTATCGCCCAAACAAGTTGCTCTTATAAGAAAGTTAGGATTTCGCGGGATAATCGTCACCGACGATATGGGGATGCTTGAGAAATCCGGGTACGACACGAAACAGGCGATGGTCGCTGCATTCCAAGCGGGAAACGACTTGCTGCTCGATGTCAGCGCAACGCCTAAAATCGAGGACATTTACCAGTATATGCTCGACTCGGTAAAGCAGGGAACCATAACCGAAGCGCGGGTCGATGAAAGCGTTACGAGAATACTGGAAAAGAAATTCAAGCTGCTGAACGCTATCTAGCGATTATTTGTCGTTCCAGGTCCACACGCCTCTCCAATTTTCAATATCTTCCTCTTCGAGATTCTTGATGCGGTCGATCATCATCTTGGAAGTCGGATCGCCGAACTTGGAGAACATCAGGATGGCATCTTCGAAATTGCCCTTTTGGTATTCGTCGAACGCTTTTGCGTACTCACCGCAGAAAATTTCGTTCTCTTCGGTAAGGAACATAGGTTCGTAAATCTTGACCGGAAGGCTTCTGCCCTTAACGATCACCTCGTCCAAAATCCTGAAGCAGAAATCATCCTTGTTCCGCATGCCGTTCATGACGCTTTCGGTGATAATGATGCTGCCTCCGTACTTCTTGTTGAGATTTTCAAGCCTCGATCCGAGGTTCACGTTGTCGCCGAGTAGGGTGTAGTCGAATCGTTTTCGGCTTCCGACATTGCCGACAATCATCTCGCCCGTATTGATGCCGATACCAATTTTCAGGTTCAAATCCATGCCGCTTTCCTCATTGAACTCCTTCATCTTCTTGTGCATCTCGAGGGCCGTCTTGACCGCGAGGTACTGGTGGTTCTTTTCGTCGAGCGGAGCATTCCAGAAGGCCATAATCGCATCGCCGATGAACTTGTCGATGGTTCCATTGTTCTGAAGGATTATCTCGCACATCAAGTCGAGATACTCGTTAATGAGGTTGATAAGCCGTTCAGGCTGGAGCTTCTCGGAAATGCTGGTGAAGCCGCGAATGTCGCTGAATAGCACCGTAATTACCTTCTTTTCGCCTCCGAGCCTGAGGATATCGGGCTTCTCGACAAGCTTTTGTAGCAGTGCTGGATTGATGTATTGGCTGAACGCTTTTTGGATGAAGCGATTTTGCCGCTGCTCAATAAGGTATTTGAAGGCGATCATGTAAATGTACGTCGCCGTGAGCATTCCGAGCGTCGAGACGAAGTACCAATTCACGCCGATATTGAAAAGCGCGATGCCAAGAACGATTGAACCAGTAATGGAAGCGGCGTATACGGCAAATTCGATTTTGTTCGACCTGATCCGTCGATAGAGGAAGAGTAGCCCTGCACAAACTGCGTAGATACCCGGGTAGTAGATCCACCCTGAGATGAACTGCTGGAATCGATGTTCGAGAAGCGAATTGATGATATTGGCGTGTATCTCGATACCCGAAATGCGTTTGCCGAAAACGTCGGTGAAGTTGTCGCTTAAGTTATTCTTGAGATCGGTTGCCGTGGATCCGATGAGGACAATTTTGTCTTTAAGGTTATTCGGATCTATCTTGTTATTGTAGAGGTCGGAGAAGCTGTAATACGTGAACGGCGAACTCGCATAATTGAAGAACTGGTCGTTCTTGAGCTTGAAGCTTTTGTTGATGGCGTCGATTGCCTTAACGTCGCAGTTGACCGGCTTATCTTCGCCTAGGTACGTCGTAAATATCTGGAACGAGAAGCTATTCGAGCACTTCGCGTCATTGGCGTACGAGATGATGTTCTCGGACGTTCGAATCTTTCCGTCGGTATCGGAGATGAAGTTGATCAAGCCGTCTGAGACATTCATTCCCTTGAATTTGCTCACGAGCACTTGGTCGTCAATCAACTTGCTGGCGAATACGACCGGGAAATTAACATTCTTCAATTCCGTCTCGAGCTCTTTGTCGCCCTCGCGGTCTTCGAGAAACAGAACATCCAAACCGGTAACCTTGGGTGACGATTTCTTGAGGTTGTCCAAGCCGACGGCGAAGATGCTGCGATTCCAAGGCCATGCACCGATATCCTGCAGGCTCTTGTCGTCAATGCCGATGACCACGACTTCTTGGCGGACTTTGATATCGCCGTGCAATTGATCCAACAGCATGTTATTGAGCTGATGGAAGTAGGGAAGATTAAGGAGTAGGCTGAAGAAGACGATGAGAATACCAAAGTAGATGTAGAACGATATTTTATCGGTTATCTGCTCTCGGGTTAGAAACTTCATCGTACTGCGTTATCAAAAGGAATTATACCACGCATTTTACTATATGATGTCATATCCTGTAAAAGACCTGGGATGGCCTAAAACGTGGTGCCTTTCAGTGACTGCACCTTATTGTAAGCTACCGCATACAAACCATGACAAAACATGATGGCGGCGTCCGGGAGCCGGAAGGTAAACAAATCAGAGAGGCAAATCCTAAAGATTACTCTCGTATCGTAAAATTCGACATCGTACACCTGGCGATGGGTCAGGACCCTCAATTGCTTGCCTGAGGAGATGCATTCTTTATACCGCCCCTTCAAAAAGTAGATGGAAACAAGTCTCCGGAGTGCGTAAACGTTCTTGGGATTTTTCTCGACTATTTTCTGGTATTTCGGAAGTGCTTGGTCTGGCTCGTTCATTCGTTCTGCGTACAGTGCCTCCGCAAGCATGGCGTTCGATTCGTTCTTCACGTTTTGGTTGAGGGAAGCGAGCAGCTCGCCGCCCTGCTCTCGATTTTTCTCTTTCGCAAGAAGGCCGATGGCGTACACATACGAGTGGTCGACGATCTCGTCATCGACTGTCTCGTTATGGAGCTCCTTGAGCTTCTTCAGAACTTCGATTCGGTGAAGCAATGTCGTTGCCGCTTCGTGATACATCTTCTTTGCTCCTTCGACATCGCTCTTGTCGAAGAGCAGGTGGTTGCCGTATTTATGCAGGTTCTTGGCCTTGATGAAGTAGAGAAGCGCCTCGATTTTCAGGAAGTTGATATCTCCGTGGTTGACGCTTTGGTCGTCGGAATCGTAAAGCTTCTTGAGGTTATCGATAATTTCATCGGCAAACTCGTCCGCCTTCTCGAATTGGCGCCGATGTGCCTGCTTAACGCAGGTATACAAAAAGCCTATGTAGGTCATACCGTGGAGCAGCTTATCGAATTCAAGATTCGCTGATCCGTCGAGATTGAAAAGAATCTTCTTGTCGGTAATGAGCTTATCCTTGATCTGCTTGAACAAGAGCGTCGGCAAATCGTATACGAAGATGAAGTTCGGCGTAATATAAAGCTTTTCGTTTTCGAAATATACGACTCCCGTCACGACGAAATCGAGGAACCGGAATTTCCTGAAGTTGTACTTATTGTTCCGGTCGATGGCAAATCTCGGCGGTAAAACGACGATATTGAGGTACTTTCGTAAATCGAGCCTTCGATTGTCCAAGAGCAATCGATTGTAGATGTACAAGTCCAGCTCCTCGGCCAGATTAAACCGAGCCTCCCCGGTTAGGGTGTTCCGTATGTCGATATTGATGATATCGAAGCGGGAAATGCCGATGTTCGTCTTGGTTTTGCTGGTAGGAATCCTCCTGCTTAGCCACCATAGAACTACCGTCAAAAGCATCACGAGTTCGAATATCTTGAGGAACTCCAAGGTAGGGACGTACTTGATAAGCAGGTTATACAGGAAGTTGTAGATGATGAGCTCGATGAATATGATCGCCAACAGGGATACGATCGTTCCTTTTTCGCTTTTGAGGAACTTCCTGATCTGATCGATTAAGAGAAGGATGTCAAAGGGCATATTCTGACACCAATATAGCAAACATAGTATTTAATTAAACCTATTCTTTCGAGTAAACGGAATACCGGGCGCTTTCCTCAAACCCCAACTTGGCGAGGTTATGCTGCGATATCGATTCAGGCTCGACGATAGCGAAAACCTTATAGACGCCAGCCTCGACTGCGCAGTTACACCGGAACTGAATCATTCGCGTTTGAATTCCCTTCCCGCGGAACTTTTCCAAAACGCCCATATTCGTGAGATACGCCAAATTGTGCTTACGTGAGAATACTACCGATCCGACGCCCGCATAGCTGCCTTTCCGTTTGATCAGGAAGTTATGGGCAGTCGAATCCTGATCTCCTTCCTGCATGTTGAATAGGATCTTGCAGATTACTTCGTTTGTCGACCATTCGGGAAAGCACTCCCCGGAAA
>CAZVIJ010000009.1:18960-41405 GCA_964626735.1 uncultured Candidatus Saccharibacteria bacterium | reverse complement strand
CTTGGAAAAATACCAAGCGAAGATCGCGCCGGCGAGGTTCACCAAACCCGACGGCATCAAGCAAGGACAAGGGTGTACTACGTACGACGGCGCAAAAAATTGTACGGCGCCTTCAACCGATATCGTGGTCGATGCGCCGTACGACTATACGCTGCCTTCCCCTAAGGGGTGGTAACGTTACTTTTTGGTGACCGAGAGATCGTTGATCTTCATATCATCTCCGGTGCCGGTGAACTCTATGGAGACTTTGACGTTACCTGGAGCTCCTTTGATTACCATGCTTTGGACTCCGTTGGTCGTCATGTTCTGAACGCTCCAATTCTGCGAGAGCTGCGTGATGATCGACCCGTTCTTAAGGCTGTCGCATGCGTTATCTCCAAACATATCCATTTGTTGGGAGAACTCCTCGGCGCTCATCTTCATCCTGAGGTTCTCGGTCGTGGCGGTATTGTAGAGCTTATTGAAGTCGTCCGCGGTTTTGTCGCAGAGTTGTTTCGTAAGCTCGCTTTTGGCTTCCTTCATGACTGCATTGATGGCAATCAAGCCGGTTCCTGCCGAGATACCGCAGCAAACCAAAAGTATAAGGGCAATAATCCCGCAAACCAGCAGCCAACTGCGCTTCTTCGGCGCAGGCGCTGGAGCAGCCGTCTGACCCTGTACTGGCTGCGCGCTTCCCGTTGTAGGTTGACCTTCCATACCTAATCAAAGCACAATAGTATTGCGAATTCAATTCACTTGTCGTGTCGATTCTGTTAGATTGTAAAGAATATGTCCGAAACGTTTCGAAAGAAGCTCGTCGAATTGGGTTGGTTAGGCGGCTTGGGAGTGCTCGTTGGTATTATTGCGATTTCCGTCATCGTCAATCCTCCGGTATCGCATCCCGAGGTCGACAGCACCGGAACTATTTCGACCTCGACTAATCCGCAGGTTAAGACGGCACACGAAGCGCCGCTCGATGAATCAAACGCATTTACGAAAGACGAATCTGCCTTGAATAAAAGTAATAAGCCGGTCGATTCCAAGAAAGACTTTTTCACCCGGCTCATCGAGAAGATCTCTAGGCCGGCGGAAAAAAATCTGCCGACTCCTTCGCCAACGCCGACCTCAACGCCGCTGCAGGTCGCCAAAGTTCAACAGACGCCGACAGCGGTACCGAGCAGCCCGGCGATGACTCCTAAGTCTACAGCCGTTATCACTGCAACGCCCACGCCGATTCCGACTGAAGAGTCGACGCCTGAGCCAAGCCCAACTCCAACCGAGGCTCCCGATACGGCGCCGTACGTGACTATCGGCACTCCGCTCGACGATAACAGTTACGGCGCCTATTCGACGGACTCGAACCATGTTGCCTACGCAGAAATCACTTTCCAGGCATCGGCGGCAGACGATCGGGATGGGGTGATCGCTGAGCCGACCAAGTTTTTGTGGGAGAACGTCGATGGTTCCTGTACCGATCTGGCTGATGTCCCGCATCCCTGCCGAACGAGCGTCAGCGGAAACGGTTTCGTCATGGATATGGCAGCGCCGCTCTGCATAGAAGGCGGTGACGGTAACGGGGGCGGGTATGATGTATCCAAAACATACCACTATAGAGTAACGGTTCGAGATTCCGCAGGGCATGAATCATCCGAGAATGTCTCGTTTACGGTTGTCGGGAGCTGCACCGCATCCTGACGTGCTTGAAATTGTCAACTATTGCTCATGATTTTTTCAAGTTCTTTATTATAGAATAGTGCTATACTTCTTACTATGATACACGAGGATCTTGTAACTTCACTGCTTTCCGAAAGCAAGCGATCCTTCGTTCGTTTTTTGCGCGATATCGTCGAGTCGAGCGACGGAGTCTACCTCCTCCCCGAAGATCGAGCCGAACTCATGCGATTGTCCCCCCATATCAACCAGCTGCTGTTCTCGAACTCGGTTGAGCTTTTGCCCTTCCCATGGCGACTTAAAATTAAAAACGAGATCTCCTCGAGGTTTCTCGAGAGCCTTGCTTCATATATAGAAAACGACAAGCACCTCGTCGCATCGTGGGATATCTTCAACGTTCACGATTATACGGCGCCCGGCCAAATCTTCGATTCGGGAATCCAGCTTCTGTTCGAAATGGAAACCAGGAGAAGCTCGCTTCTTCCAAAACGAGTATTAGCCAAAAAAGACATCATTCTCGTGGTGATTAAAGCGGCTCTTCAAGGCAAAGAAGAGCCCTTTTACTTGACGCAGTTCAATTTGAAGACGCTCCGTTACCAGCTCATTGGCGGCTTTAAGAAGGACGGGGAAGAAACTGATGATGAAGCGGCTATCCGCCTGCTCCAAAAAGAGCTCCCGTTCATCGACATTCCGTCGAGCGGAAGCGAATTAGCCCCGCTCATCGAAGACGGTGTCCATACCTATACGGTTTCCCGAAAGTCGGGTATCTATACCGAATACACGTTGAAAATCTTTACCTGCAAGTTCTCGAATTTGAAAAGCCTCAAGCTCTCGTCCCAAGATCGTTGGGTAACTCTCGAAGAATTCGAGACCGGAATGACGACCGACGGGCATCCCATTAAGTCTATCCAAGACGATATCGCAGAATCCGAACGGCTGGCGCTCAAGGAGAAACTTATCTCCATGCCGCCTTCAATCTCCGACATCTTGCCAGCCGACCATTTGCCCGTTCCCGAATCGGAAAAGCCCGAAGCGGTTGTCGCGAATTCGAACAATTTGCGCGCAAAGGATTTGTTGAAAGGAGCGGAGAACGAGCACGTTGAATTCAAGTCATCGATACGGTGGGATTACTTTACGTCCCGGGTCAACAAATCGCTCGATCGCGCAATCGTCAAGACGATTGCCGCTTTCCTAAATTCCCAAGGCGGCATTTTGCTGATCGGCGTAGACGACGAACGTAATATACTCGGAATCGAAAAGGATATTCAAACGCTGACGAGAAAAAACGAAGACGGTTACATCCAGTTCGTCATGAGCCTCATTGCCGACCGTATCGGTGTAGAGTACATGGCATTCGTCAGGGTCTCCCTCGACACGATCGACGGCAAGCGGCTCTGCATCGTTCACGTAACGAGATCCCCGCAACCTGTGTTTATTCGAGAAGGCGAGCATCGCGATTTCTACGCCCGCATTGGGAATATGACGCGTATGCTCAATCCGGAAGAAACTCTAAAATACATACAAATTAACTGGTAGGGTATGTGCTATAATCCGGTTTTATAAGGAGATGAAATATTCGGGCGTTGATGATTCCTACTTCCAACCGAATGTTGGGCCGGCAATAGATAATACCCCGTACAAGCGGGCAGATCTTATGCGTTCCAACGAAATGGGTTGGGTATTTGACGCTTTGTACAATGCTCCCCCTATCGTGGACCTCGATGCGCAAGGCAATTTCATGTGCGTCCGCTTTGAAGATCAGCAGGCATGCGCGCTCGTACATCTCATCAATCGTGCCTTGCCCGTGGACTTCATGCTACCGGGCGAGGAAGGAAGCTTGCTCACGACGAGGGCAGGATTGCGGCGAGGCATACATCATGCCGACGGCAACAAGACGCTCTACCTGCTTTCCCGGTTTCCCAACGCCTCGCTGCATTTGCAAATCGCGCTCGAGAGCTACCAAATTCTTCGAGACCCCCAATACGATCAAATACAAAAGCAGCAGCTCGCCCGTCATATTTTCCATACGCTCATCCCGACGACGGCGCAAGCGTTCGAACTCGCCCCGCTCCAAAACGTTTTGTATTGGGAAACCTGCAGGGTTCTGGATCCGGAAACCCTAAACGTCGCAATCCGCATGATGCAGACATTGTTCGGCATCGTACCGCAATTCAGCACCCTTGAGAAGCTCAAGCGCCAATTGCAGTCGGATCTAGACCATATCGTGGGGCCCGGCCGCTATCGGCTTGAGGGGAGGATCAAGAGCGTCTTGCCGCTCATGTGGAAGTTTGCGCAAGGAAGAGAAATAAACGATTATATCGGTTTCAAAGTAATCCTCAACGATTCCGTTCTGCGTGAGCTGAAAATCGATCCCTTCGGAGAACACCAGCAGTTTTACGTATCCGCCGTGATTCGCTCGCAAATACTCCAACGTTTGGTCACGGCAGGCTACCACTACGACCAGGCAAAAATCGAAGATACGATGGTTGAGCCGCGGGACGGCAACGAGGGGTTCAAAGTTATCAAAGTAAACATGCGGCCTGAGCAGCTCGAATGGGAACGGCGAGGCAAGCATTCCGGAATGCAAATCATAGGGCCCGATCGCAATAATGACGGGTACGACCACTTCGAGGTACAGTTCACTACCGAAAGTTATGAGGCGCTGCATCGAAGGTCGCACCGCTGGTTCAAGCTTATGTTCCATGAAGATCCCAGGATCGGCATAGAAGAGGCGGCCATGAAGTGCATGGGAGATCTCTCGCAAAGCCTCCTGCAGCAATTCCAGGCACGTCGAGCCAAGCTGGAGTTCGCATACCCGAGGACAGCGCACGTCATGAGCGACTTCGTCAGCGAAGTTCCGTTATGCACCGCAAAAGGTACGCATACTATCAGGCTCCCGAAAAACAAAACCGTGTCCGAACAGCTCATGTACTTTTCGACGCAAATCAATAGTTGGATGATTCCCGAAGCCCATCTGTTCCGCGTCAGCCGGCTCGGCAGCGATGGAAGCAGGCAAGAGTTCCTGCTCGACCCGAAGACGGTCGATTCCTTGGGTTTCACGTTCGAGCCGTTTGACGCCGTCGAAGTGTGCATTCAAATTCGCGACAATGTTGTCCGTGTTCCCTCCATGAACGATGTCTTCAATGACATCGTCGAAAACCCGAAAGTTTCGGCAGAAATTATTTGCGCCCAATACAACGATTACTATCCGCTGCTTACGGCGGAGGACATTGAAGCTATGCGGCTGGGCCTTGCCGAAATCGACGAAATGCTACGCTCGAGAGATAAAGAGCAGATCGCCGAAGCGAAGAAGCTCGCTCACGAAATGAAAAAGCGATGGGTTGGTTTCTTCATGCCGGTG
The DNA here is from genome assembly GCA_964626735.1 of uncultured Candidatus Saccharibacteria bacterium. Taxonomy (GTDB): domain Bacteria; phylum Patescibacteriota; class Dojkabacteria; order JAOAGR01; family JAOAGR01; genus CAZVIJ01. The sequence goes on along the minus strand of CAZVIJ010000009.1, from coordinate 36,394 downwards.
TATGTCGTAAAGCTTATGCTCGGACATCAGCGGGGGGTGCCGGCAGAATCGCCAACCCGAGAAGCCTGCTGGGGACGCTACCGCACCTTGGTTATGCGCAACGAAAAATTGAATGCCCGACTGCGTCTTAAAAGCAAGACAAAAGGACAGTCGAAGCTGCTCATGTTTAGTGATGGCACTACCGATGATTTTGACGATGCAAGCCTGCTTATTGCCTGAATATCTCAAGAAAGTGCGGCCACTTGTAGTACGTTACCGCCGCAATCAATACAAGCATCAACGTTCGAACGACGTACACTTCAAACGCCCCGCCGGTTTTTAATCGCAGTTCCTTGATTGGTATAAAGCTGAACTTCCATCGAAGCGGCCAGAAGAGCGGAATGCCCTCTTTCGTGAAGGCATCGGCAGCAAGATGGAAAATAAGCGCCAGAATAAACGATAGCCAGAGCGATTGATGGTTGAACCCGTTCGCCTCCGGAATCATCCAAATCAGCCAATGGCTAGCATACCCGAAGAGTGCAACTCCCAAGATCGAGTGGGATATGCTGCGGTGTTTGCCGAAAAACTTCTCCAGCACTTCCGCAAAAACTTCATCCCCGATGGGGATAAGGGTATAAAGTTTGTTATGCGGATCATCGAGATCGGGAGTAAGGCTGCCGATCGAAATCAAGATAATCGAGGCTACGATCGTCTGGATATTCTGGTGGGGAAGCGTGCTCAACAACGCCAACGAATAAACGGCGGTGAAGCTAACCAATTGGTGCGATTTGCCGACCATAGATCTCAGACTACCATTGTATGAGACAAAGTCAAAGCACTATATTGCTTTGTAATCTTCAAGAACCTCCTCGAATAAAATCCGGTCGGTTTCTATCTGGTCGAAAATAGGGATAACATTCTCGAAAATATTTGGCGCCGCTTGGAACTGTTCGGGAGTCATCCAGATATTCCTGCCCTCAATTGTCTCCGCGACGAACTCGCCTTGCGGCTCGACGAAATCGAAATAGTAAAAGAACTTGTCGTCGAGCACTTCATTCGAACCGGCAACCCGCACACGCACATGCTTTACTATTTTAAGTTCCGGTTTGCCCCGAAGACCGGTCTCTTCCAAAAGCTCTCGTTGGACCTCTTCGAAAATATCATGCCCGTACTTGAGCTTGCCAGACGGAAATCCGAGCCACCCGAAAAAAGGATGCTTCTTACGTTCTTGCAGCAAGAAAAATTGGTTGCCATCCTCAAACCGTCGGCAAACATGAACCAGGTGTATCTTCGATTGTTTTTCCAGCCTGACATTGAAGATATCGAGCCTGCTGGCAAATTCCTTTCCCTTGTCGGTAAGGTAATACAAATCGTCCGCCTTCGTGATGATCCCTTCCTGTTGAAGTTTCTTTAAGTGGTACGTCAAATGGTCGGACGAAAGATTTTCCGTATTGAGCTTGGAAAAAGATCCGCTTTCCATAAACGTGAGCGCATGAACGATCTTCATTTGGTGAACGTTCAAGTCATGGTTCATAGTAACGATTGTACGCGCGAACCGGAAAAGCTTCCAGTGAAAACGATTTCACGAAAAAACGTTAAAACCAACTCACTAGCATTTTTAACCTATAAATATACAATCGTGCCATGATAGCCAACTGCGGTACGATAGATGCATTGCTGAGAAACGGAGAATTGATTGTCGGTGATATACGCGACTCGCTCGGGGAGGCGAGCCTGACGCTCCATTTCGGGACGACGATCACGAAATACCAACCCGACATGGAGCTCGATGCGCTCTCGAACAACCTGCAAAAGCAGCATGCCGTACCCATGTCACGCTCGGGATACGTATTGGAGCCGGGGGAGTTCGTGCTCATCTTCTCCAAGGAAAAAGTCCGCATGCCTAAGTCGCACCTGGGATACCTGGTAACGAGGACAAGTTTGGCTAAGCTCGGAGTACAGGTCCATATTTCTTCGCCGCACGTTGATCCCGGGGTAGAGCTTCACGTTACCTTCGAAGTGAAGAACAGCGGGAATAATCCGGTGCGGATATACCCGGAAATGCCAGCGGCGAAGATTTTCTTTTTCGCGCTCGATTAACGTTCGTACACCATGGCCGAGCTCGTGAACGATGCCTGGTTAGAATCGCCTTTCACGAACTCCACCTTGATCGTCTTATCCAATTGCATCTGCACGAGCAGAGTCGCCTTGACACCTCCGTTGCGTTGAACGACAACGTTCTTCGATGGTGTCGTCGCATTCCATTCGGTTCCATTCGACATCAGCTTGTAATCGTAGAGCTTTATCTTCACAAGCCCATTCTCAGGCCCGATTTTGGCTGGGTCTGGAGTGGCCGGGTCGACCGCGAATTGCGCGGATGTCGCGCCAAGGTAATGGCCAGTCGAGACCAAGATCGTTTTCCCGTCGAATGGATTGGGAGCGAACGCCAAATGCCCATCCCAGTAGCGTTGCTGCATATTCCCGCTATAACCGCCAGAACCTTGCCGGTACCAGTTGCCGGAAAGCTTGCCGTCGACATCGTAGTCGATCATTCCGCCTACCGGTGCGGCGGATCGACTTACCTTCGCGTACAGCTGTGATCGGTAGGCATCGCTGTAATAGGAAATCGTATCGTTGGTATATACCTTCCACGGCTCCTGGTTGTACGTCGCGGGATTAACAAATCCCGTAAGCTTCTTTGTCGAATCCGAAGTCGTCACGTCGAATGTATTGCCGCCAACGGTCGCCAGCTTTTGTCCTGCCTTCACCGCGATACGGATAGGAGAAGACGGCCTGTTGGTCGATTCGTTGAACGTAACCTGCTTCGCGATCGACTCGTCGAGCGTATGCAGATGGATGAGGATCGTGTAGAAATCGCAAGTATGTTCCATGACTATGCGAAATTCCGGCTGCTGTATCGTAACTTTCTGATCGGTCGTTTGCGATTGTCCCGCAGGAGTACGCTCTATAGAGACGATTGTCGCATCGGCCGGTGCATAGATCGGATAGGTGCTCCAAGCGGCGTTCGGATTTTTCGGCTGCCAGTATTGATGGTCGGTGGGAGTAACGTGGGAATCGAACATCCGGCCGAGCGGCGTTATCTGCCCAAGATCTTCAAGCGCGATTAAGGGTTTCGTATACTGCACAGTGCCTTTACCGCCGCACTGACCCGCACTCAGCAAAGCATTCATGCCCGTTTGCCCTTGAGAGGAGGTGCCACCATTTTTAGCGTCTTTGCAATTCGCGTCTACCCAAGCCATATCTTCGCCGCGAATCATTACCGCCTTGCCTTGGTATTCGGCGCTTAAACTTTGTCCAGGAACAGCGGTAAGCTTAGTTGGGCAAGTTTGAGAGGGGAGGAACGCAAGTTCGCCGTTTCCTGCCGGAGTTGCCTGTGCTGCGTTAGTATCCTGGTTCACATTCGGAGTTACGCTTAACGTCCGGTTACCCGAATCTTTTCCCGAATTCAACGAGTTGGGTCGATTTTTTCCCGCTACGATCAAGCCGACAATAATCACGAGGACGATAAAGACGCATGCCCCGGCGATTGCAAGCGCGGGAATCGATATAGGTTTATTTGCCGGCGTTTCCGGTTGAGCAGCTCCATCCATATATTTTTCATCGTACCAAACGGGCAGCCCGCTGCAACTTTCCGGTAATTATGAGCGTTTCTGATGATATAATAAGATATGGCATTGGACCTGGGATTCGTCCGCGAAGAACGTTGCGCTGTCAAGAAACCTGATGGCGAGGTATGCGCTTCCCCGCGAGGCGGCAGGAAAAACTTTTGCTCAGGTTGCGGTACTCCTTTGGCTACCGCGCCGACATTTACCGCACTGATGCCGGGGTTGCAGATCGGACAATATACGATCGAAAGTTTGCACGGTATCGGCTCGATGAGCTTGATTTACCGAGCCAAGCTTCCGAACCAATTCGATATCGCTCTGAAAGAAACGCCCTATGAAGGGAATCCGCCGCAAATAATCCCGCTCGAGCGACTTAAGCGGATACAACATCCAAACGTTGTAGGCTACAGCGATCTTTTTGAGTACCAATGCAGGACGTCTGGCGGAGTGCAATTGTTTCAGGCGCTCGCGATGGACATGATCGATGGGGACAACCTCGAACAGCGGTTGACTCGGTTGGGGAACCGAGTGGAGCAAGATACGGCATTACGATGGATTCATAATATGCTTTCCGGTCTTGCGTACCTGCAAGATACGGTTGGCATCATTCACCGGGACGTCAAGCCGCAAAATCTCCTGTTCGACATCTTCGACGAGCTGGTATTGGCAGACTTGGGAATCTCCAAACTGCATGGAACCCGAACCCATCGTTTGGTTAGCGGAAAAGGCACCCCGGGCTATGCACCACCGGAACAGGGAAGCTCAACCGATAAGTCTTCCGATGTCTACAGCGCGGTTGCAGTCGCCTTGAGGATACTGCTGGGCAAGCCGCCGAGAACATGGGAAGAACGGTTGGACGACGGCGATCTTGAAGGCGAAAAAGAGCGACAGGAACTATTGGCGGCACGCGTTCCCGAGTACATCATCGCAGCGCTTATGATGGGCTACCGTATACCGGCAGCGCAACGCCAACAATCGATACAGGAATTGATTGACGATTTGGATCCGATAAAATACATCGGAATTGTCGGCGATGGAGGCAACATTACTCCTCGGGCGACAAGACGAGTCCCGCTTGCCGGTCATCAAGTTGAACGAGTCTTCAAGCCACGCGGCGGCCGGCGGAATTTCGCCAACGACCGAAGGCAAGACCCGTTCCCCGATTCGCCGATCCCTTTTTTCATACCGCCGCAATACCGGCCGCTACGTGACCGGTATTGGCCAATGTTCGATGCGATAAAATTTCCCCCCAGTTCGCTGAGAGGGAGAAATATCTACCTTGCGTTCGACGACGCTAACCCCGAGGTCTACCTGCTTGCCCAAAAAATTAGCTTGATCCTGAGAGAAGCCGGAGCAGGCGTGATTACGCGGGCGCACGATTACGACGGTTCCCCAATGGATGCATGGCTTACGACATACCTCGAGCCGGTACGGGCAGCGGACCATGTTATTGCCCTGCTGTACGGCTTGGAAGATACAAGCGTCAATAACGATTACAAACTCGAGGTCGGGAAAATTAACGAGATGCTTCAGGTAACGAACACCGAGACGATGCGATACTTCTTGCCGCTGCTCTTGAACGAGAATGCAACCCGACCCCGCGAATGGTGGGGACAAAAGCGGATACGGTTGAGCGATTTTGCAGGACCGCTCAATTTCAGGCATTGGCTGCTTAAGAAGCCTGATTATTTGCCGTAAGCCGGCCTTTTTCCCCTTTGACCGATTTTCTCATGCAGATGCTATAATCGCCGCAATGGCAAGAGATATACAAGACATTGAGGAATTTGCTCCTTTTATGTCCGAACCCTATCGTAACTCGGCGACCGATATCGTACTCCCGGCGCAGAGCGACGATCCGGCAATCGTCGTATACGAAGGCGATCGCGATCAATGTAACTATCCAAGCGTTTTGGCGCCCACCGATAAAAACCTTGCCGTCATTACGCCGGACGGCAGGCAATTCATTATCGATGTCGCAAGGTCGCGTAATAGCCGGTTTATCCCCGATCATCTATTCAGATGTTTCCTTGGACAGATATATCCGGTAAAGCTGCTGGATGAAAGGGGGAGAGACCATGCCGTATACAAAGCGCTCTACGTGCAAAATGCCCCGGTACCTGGCGACCCGATCCCTTGGCATCAAGTATACGGGAGGTGGTACCAGGATTCTTTCGCAACACCGCATGTCGTCATGAAGAAAATTTCGACGCCGCAGCCTCACGAACACAACGAACGGTATATTGAAGCGAGTCTGTCGGGGAGGGACGTCGTTTTCCTCAGATCAGTATGGAGCAGGACATTCATGGAACACGGGTTCAATCTGGTACGTACGCTTGCGGCTTCCGATACCACCTTGGTCGAAGAGCATATCGTAGGTAGGGAACTCGGCGAGATCTACGATATGCTTGGGGAAAAGACTCATCCGATTCTCGTCGACGAGCTACGGTTCACGATGAAGATCCTATTGATGGTGCTTCAAGAAGATCTGCACCGGCACACTACCGAAGTTTTTGCGCAAACGCAATATTCCGACGCGAAGCCGTTGTACCACGATGAAACAAGTTACCGCAGGAGAAAATCTCCCGAACAAATATCTCTCGTGCACGACTACATTCAGCGGCTTCCCTATCCGAAAACCAGAAGAAATAAGGAAACCAAGAAATACGAAACAAGCCTGAAGGACGGTTCAAGCACGACGCGAGACCGGAACTGGATGGTCGATATGCGGTACTTCGACGAAGAGGGAATTATCGCCGCCATGAAATCATTCCAAACGGTGAGCATGGGCTCCCACCTTGAAGCGGTTAGGCTTATGCAGCGGTGCATGGTCTGTGTCGATCCATTTGCGGTTCATCTTTTCCGCCATGCTCTGCAAATGAAGCAAGAGGAAAAGCGGGTAAAGAAGAAGGTTGCATAAGGAATTGCGTAACGTCCGCCTACGAAATGCTACAATAGCTTATGTGCGGACGATTCGTATTTACCCCAAGAAAAGACTTCTACGACTTGTTTGATGTCGAAGAAGAATATCGAGGTCTTCAGCTGCGAGACAACTATAACGTTGCGCCCGGCCAAGAACAGCCGATCATTACCAGAAATTCCCCGAACCAGGCGAAAGTAATGCGATGGGGTTTGATACCGTCATGGGCGAAAGACAAGCGCATCGGATATAAAATGATCAATGCCCGCGCTGAAGGGATAGAATCGAAGCCCTCGTTCAGGCATGCCTTCAAGAAACAACGCTGTCTCGTTCCTGCGTCAGGCTTTTACGAATGGCGTAAGCACGGAGGCGACAAGAAGCCGTTCTTCATCCATCCTACCGACCAGGATATGTTCGCGTTCGCAGGTCTATGGGAGTATTGGCAGGATAAATCGAGTGGAGAAGAAATCGTCAGCTTCACGATTATCACGACCGAGCCGAACACCCTCATGAAATCGATCCACGACCGCATGCCGGTAATTTTGCACCGCGACGATTACGAGCAGTGGCTCGATAACGAACGGTACGATGAAGATGCGCTCCTGAAGCTGCTTAAATCGTATCCCGATAAAGACATGGATATGTACGAGATTTCCACCGAGGTCAATTCGCCAAAGAATAACTCAAAGGAACTGCTTGAGCCGGTGAAGGAAGATGGAGCGCTCCTGTAGCAGGCGAATCGTGTTCCAGTACCACGATATGCTCGCGGTTGGCGAAAAACTCTGAGCCAAGTAGCTGTGAGCGAAGCATCGTATCGACACGTCTTCCGTCGGGAAAGGGGAGCGTAGATTTGATGAGGTCGGCTTGCATTTCTACGATACTCGCCCTGCTCGGCAAGCTTACGAGCGCTTGTCTCCGCATCTCGAATGCATATGCGAACGCGAGCTCCCAGTCGGGATGGTAAATCAAATAGCCGTCGCGAACGTTACCGCTATCGATTTGGTCATGCGCTCTCAATGCAGCCCTAAGATGGTTGCACTGGCGATAATGGTAGATAAGCGCATGATCGCTTTTCGTCATCGGAACTTCATGGTTAACGAACGACGGATCCAATTCGGATATCGTGAATCGACCAGCATCAAGCCTGCCAACCAGTTCCAAACGATGGTAAGCGATGCCGCTGGGTTGATGGGAAATAATTCCAACCGGTTGAGTAAACGGAACCATAGACCAGGCATGATATATGAGAGATATAGAGTTTTCAATGTAACTTCATACGATATAATAGATATCAAGAATGAATAAACTTGCTTCGCCTTCTACGCCAGAAAGTTCCGCCGGCAGGTCTGTATATACGGTAATGGATACAAGATTAATCGCAATCCTGCTGCTTATCGTTCTGCTTGCGGGATGCGCGCAAAATGAACAGAATGGCGCCGCTCCGGCAGCTCCAACTATGGCGGCGGCAACATTGCAGGCACTCAATCCTACGGTTCAGGCTCCGACCGTTGTTGTACCGACAGTCGTCAAGACCACGGCCGTCGCAGTCGCGCCATCGGCAGCACCAACAGCAGCACCCTCCGGGTCGCCTTCTGCCGTTGCAGGACCGGCAACGGAGGCGGCGGAAGTTCAAGGCGAGCCCGGCCCGAAAAGTTTCGAGCACTTCGACGGACATAAGCGCTATATCATCCCTTCGCGTCCCGAGTTCAGCGTGGTGGAGAACGGAGACCAGCCACGCGGCGTTACCGTTTCCGCTTGGGTTCGGTTGAGCTCCGATACTTTTCAGGCAACCGATGGAGGCGTACATCGCTACGTAATGTACCTGGTAAAGCAAAATCCAGATGCGCCGAGGCCGGTCGAGTGGGGTCTTCGCGTATACGACAGCCGAAACGAGGATGAAAGCCCGGGTAGCGATCCGGCAGAGCAAGAAGCCGGCAACAGGCTCAACCGACAATCCGGTTATGTCTTCAACGAAACCGCGGGCCGGGGAACGGGGAGTTATGTCGCATACGATGCGCGCAATCCGGAAGATCGCACGTTCAGGTTCCTGACCCTGCGCATCGACCCGGTTACCGGTACCACCGCTTTTTTCCTTGACGGGCAGAAAGTCGACGAGGACAAGTACCGCGGCGACGGCGTGAAAGACCCGGTAACCCCGACCATGACCGATGCGCCGATCGTAATCGGCGGACAGGGTCACGGCGCGTTTGAGGGCGACCTTGGGGACATCTCCATTTACGGGCAAGCGCTCGACGACGACCAAATACGCGATCTATTCGCACACGGCGTCGTTAACGGGCTTGATCCCGCTTTGCTGCTTAGAATGAAAGATGGCGACGCGCCGCGCGATGAATCTCCATACGCCAACCAGGTCGAGCGCCAAAATTACACGCCGAAGTGATCTCCTTACCGCTTTGTGATATGGCACGTTGAATCTGTCGTTCCCCTTATAGTACAATCCCCCATGGTAACCGACAGAATCAACCAAGTACTCGAACTACCCGCAGCAAAAGGCGGTGTAGCTCCAACCATCTATGTCTTGGAAAGCGGATATATCCTCGTAAGCCCCGCATCAACGACGGCCGAACGCCTACGCATCGGATTGACGACATCGGCGAATATCCCACCCGTCCACGCTGAGGATGTTCAAGCTGTAACTCAACGATATTACATGATCCAATCGGGAAACCAGCGTCTCTTCGCAGCCCTCGTAGCGACAAACGGACAGGAGTGATTCAATTTTGAATTTTCAATGATCAATGTTCAATTGCAATTGACCATTAAAAATTGACAATTAAACATTGAGCGCGCAAGCGCGCTTGCGCGTATCGTAACCCGCACTGTACAATATAGAACAGAATCTAGAACAAAATGACTCTGCTTTTCTATGGAACCAATCGGTGTGGTCAAATTCGAGGCTGCGGTCAGGTCGGAGGCCGACGTCCCGGTAATAGACTTTTCGGTGCATGCGGGTTTTCCGAGCCCCGGAGAGGATTCGAGCGAGAAGACGCTCGACCTCAACGACAAGCTGGTTGAGCATCCCGAAGCCACTTTCTTTATGACGGTTTCCGGAAGTTCCATGGAGGGAGCGGGCATTTTCGATGGAGACTTGATTGTGGTTGACCGGTCGCTTACGCCGGTCTCCCACGATATCGTGGTGGCGCGTCTGGACGGGGAACTGACGCTGAAATTCTTCCTCTCGACGAGGAAAGGCATGTTCCTAATCCCCGCCAATCCGCGGTTCAAGCGGATCGAGGTGAAAGGGGAAATGGAGCTCGTCATCTGCGGGGTGGTGACGTACGCAATTAAAGGATTCAGGCATGGCAAAAGTCGTTTACGCTTTAGTTGATTGCAACAACTTCTACGCATCGTGCGAGCGGGTGTTCGACCCAAAGCTCGACGGCAAGCCGGTCGCGGTTTTGAGCAACAACGACGGCTGCGCCATCGCGGCTTCCAATGAGGCGAAGGCGATGGGCGTCACCATCGGCATGCCGTGGTTCGAGGTACGAAGGCTCTCCAAGTCGTACAACAAGGAGATCATCTGCGTGTCCTCAAACTTCGCGCTCTACGAAGACTTCTCGATACGCGTCAAGAAAGTACTCTCGCAATTTACACCGCGCATCGAAAACTATTCCATCGACGAGAGCTTCCTCGACATCACGGAATTCACGCTGAAGAACATGACCGACTACGGCAAAGAGATCCGCCAGCGCGTCCTGCAGTGGACGGGCATTCCGGTATCCGTTGGCATCGGCCCCACGAAGACGCTCGCCAAGATCGCGAACAAGATGGCCAAGAAGCACAAGAAGCTGGGGGGAGCGCTCGACGTCACGCAGTACGATGAGCGCGACATAGACCGTATCCTCCATCACGTCGATGTCGGCTCGGTGTGGGGCGTCGGGCGTGCGCATTCCAGGCGCCTCAACGATATCGGCGTCACGACCGCAAAGCATCTCAAGTACATGGATCTTGAGTGGGTGCAAAAGAAGATGACGATCGTCGGCGTAAAGATGGTGCGCGAGCTTCGCGGCGAGGCGTGCATCGATTTCGACGACGTCGTCGATCCGAAGAAGGGCATCGCCTCCACTCGAACGTTCGGGCACTATATCGAACGTCAGGAAGAGCTTATCGAGGCGGTCTCCATGTACGCGGGCAGGGCGGCGGAAAAGCTGCGGTCCCAAAACAGCGTTGCCCGGCGCGTCACGGTATTCGTGAATACGAACTTCTACGACTCGCGCTATCCCGTGTACTCCAACGTCCACACCAAGAAGCTCGTCGTGCCGAGTTCCGACACGTCGGTGCTCGTGCGCGCCGCCCAAGAAGTGCTTCGCCAAATTTACCTTCCCGGCTATATGTACAACAAGGCCGGCGTCATCCTCACGGAAATCATGCCGGAAGACCGAGCGCCGTTGGATCTGTTCGAGGGGATACACCCGAATATCAAGCGGCGCCGAATGGCGCTCATGAAAACCGTCGACGAGGTCAACAAGAAGTGGGGAAGGGGAACGGTACACTTGGCGGCGCAGGGCGTCGACAATGTCTGGAAAATGAAACGCAACCTTCTGACCCCGCGCTACACCACGCAATGGCTGGAACTTCCCATCGTGAAAGCTCGTTAGCGGTAGTGCTTCATATGGGGAAGTCGCGCGATTATCTCATCGTATCGGTCATCGGCAGCTTCGCGAAAAAGACGTGCTATCTCGTCGCCGGCAGTTCCGTGGAAAGCGAGAGCTTTACGGAATTCCGGCGACTGCAGGATATCGATAAGCTGATCGATGAAGAAGTTGCGCCGAGCGCGCATGAAATCTTTGGCTTGTTGGGACGTTGGCGCTTCGGGAAGGATAAAACCTTGAGGGAATTCCATGCGGTCCAACATTTCCGGGGCGAACTCCGCCGACCAATAGACCTCCATCGTATCGAATTGGATACGTTTTTCTTCGAGCGCAACGGCGGCGAGGTCGAGCGTAAGCCGTGGATAGGCTATGAGGGTTTCCCGGATGCTGCCCAAATCCTTGCTCAAAGCCAACAGAAGGTAGATCGAACGATAGTCCTCGTCCTCGAGCCGGGGGCGTAACGCATACGCGGATATGGTTCGGGAGATGATATCCTCCACAGATGAATCGAACCAGCGGGAAAGCTCGCCTGCGCGTTGGCTATACACGAAGAGGCGCTGCAGGTAGTAGGCGGCCTGTTCTGGATGCCCGAGATCGAGCGAACCGGCACTGACATCCCGAAGCAACTCTAGAATATCGCCGCCTGCCATCCGATAAATGTACCAGTGGTCGCTGCTTTTCGTTTTCTCCAACATTTCGCTACGAACAAGTGCCATCAATTCCGCCGGGTCGTTGAGAACGGTTTCGAAAGCGCCTTCACCCAAAGCCGAGCGAACGACGTACCTCGTATACGCAGACGATGTCTGGGGAGGCACGATAAGTTTAGGGCTTTCGTATGCTTCGAGCAGAGCGGTCACTTCGGCAGCTTCCGCTCCGGAATCGCCCAAGAGCGTATTGATGACGGACAAGTCGCGTAGCAATTCGAAGGCGGGAAAATAGTTCGGACGGAACAGCCGCCTTCCTTTATCCCAGTCGTTCAGCTTGATCGCGTTTACGGCGACGCTCGTCATGCTCCTGATTACGGCCTGATGATTCGGATATTGCGAGATCCAAATCGGGAGCTTGCCGCTCCGGAATATCTCGACGGGGGATTGTCCGCCGAAAACGACAGCACGAAGTATTTGGGAATAGTCCGCGAAAATCTTCTCTTCGGCAATAATCGATGAAGTCTCCGTATCGATCTTGGAACTATTCCGCATGAACCGCGAGGCCAGCTCGAGTTCGAGCCCAGAGGGAAATATCCCGTACAGCGAATGGAGCATCGGCATAAGCGAAGTAGTGAAGAAGATCGTGAACTTCTTGTACGCGGTTTCCTCTTGTCCCGCGCGTTCCCTTACTCCCGTTTCGACATACGGGTGGTCGCACATCGCTTCGGTGAACTTCAAATATGCCGCAGTAACCGCAGCCTGGACTTCTTCCGACGCGTACGAGACTCCGTTCAAGTAACCGGTGTAATGAGACATTACCTTTACCGCGAATTCCATCGCCGCGGGTACCTCGGTCGTCATGAGCCACGCCATTTCGTCAACGACAGGAAGTAGGGCTTGGGGGTTTGCTACCGTACGGCCATATCCATCTTGGTGGGTCGGTACAAATGATTCCGGTAAAGCGAAAAACTCCTGAAGATTGAAATTACCGTATTTTGCTGCCAGGTCGGGAATGCTGTATGGCGCATCGTTCTCCGGAGCACCGAGTATATCGCTGATCGTGAAGCTGCCTGGCGTTTGCATGGTCAATTATACCAGCGTCGGCGTATGCCGTCCCCTAATAAAGCCGTATAATCCACCATGGTCTATCAAGACAGAAACCTCTACGTAAAAGTGTCCGAGCGATATGCAAATGCGCACCCGATTAAAACCTGCTCGGATGTCCCATTGATCGTTGCACCGAATATCTCCGCCGTTGCGTATGGCAAGAACAAGCTCGGCTTATCGCTCTGCCTTTTGGTTGTCGGAGAACAATATGTGCAGGTAGGCAACCGGGTACTCGAAAAGGAATCGGGGCAGCAAGAGCTGTATGACGATATACTCGATTCTGCAGAAGTGTTCGGGGGAACGTATTCCGTATGCGTTGCGCCGCTCGTAAATATTGCAGTCGAGCCGGAGAAGCGCTCAACGATCTCAGCGCGTGAAGTTATGGACGGTCCTTCGCCGAAAGACTTTTCGCTTATCTACTCCAGGAGCGCGTACGAAGAGAGTTCCAAGGTATCCGTACCGTTTGCCCTATACGGAAGAAGGCAGCGGATGCCGTTCACCATTCCGTACGTGCCCTTGCTCATTTCCACGGCAATCGATATTGACCACGCCGATCTGCCTGAAGGCGAATTCGAAATGCCGCTGCCGTTCACCCCGGACACGATTGCGTACTTGACCGTTGCATCGCTGTATTGCCTTCTAGACGATACGCGGCAAGCGATGGTACACGACGCGTAAGCAATCTACGAACACGATAGTGAAAATTATATACTCCGGTATGAACCTCCACTTCGATCCATTTTTCCAAGTTCGCGTTTCGCAGCAATATGCGCTCGATAATCATCTGGATGCGGAAGCGCAGGCGGCAAGCCCCATGTACGTGCTGACATTGCTTCCGTACCTGACTGCCGCTCAGCTGAGTTCCGCCGATGTCGCCATATCGATGGTAATGATGCTTGCTGGAGCGGGATTTACCGACTATGACTCCGATAGCATACGCAATGTCGATTTCCAATTTGAAGTGCTGGAACTAATCAGGGCGAAGGAAGAAGTATTCTTGCGACCCTTTCCCGTCATTTTGCGCGAGCCGATACATGTGCCGCCGGCAATTGAATCGGGAGGCGTGATGCTTGACCCTCGCTTGAACAATTTGCTCGGTATAGGACGGAAACGGGTGGGCGATCTTATGGTATTCGATTCATCCCAATTCTTGAGATATGCTCAGGAGTCGGATGTATTCTCAACGATGGGAGCTCGCCAGCGCATGCCGTTCACGGTTCCGTACGTTCCGATCGCGCTAACGAAAATGTCCCATATCGATGAGCTCGTCGAGGCTCGTGAATCAGGAGTCTTAACGCCTTCGCTAACCATGGTAGACATTGGAACCCATTTCCTCGGGGCTATCGCTACATTATGCCAAGACGCAAGGCCGGTCGTACTTCACCAATAATTGGCCTTTATTCCGCATAGTCTCGAACGGTGACGAAGCGCGGTAGACCTGCTCTGCTGCTTCGTTATAATCTAGGCATGGCAAAAATAGAATCGACGCTGGGGCACCTCCAGCTCTGCATACAGAACTTTTCCGAGAATGTAGAAATATACAAGAAATGTTTCGAATTCCTCGGCTATACGAAAATCGTCGATGAAGACTGGGGGATCGGCTATATGACACCGACCCAAACATCGATCTGGATCCTATCAGCAACCGTTGCAGCACCAAACGACCGAGACTCAAACGGCTTGAATCACTTGGGCATCCATGTCGCCAATCGCTCAGATGTCGATATGTTCTACGTCGAGTTCATGAAACCGAACGGCATCGAACCGTTGTTCGAAACACCGCGCGACAGGCCTGACTTTGTCGGCGAAAACGGCACGTACTACCAAGTGATGTTCGAATTGCCCGGTTCGATACTCTTTGAAGTCGTCTATACGGTATAAAGATCAAGAGCCTGGCGCAGCATCTTACTTAAAGTTCCTCCTCCATACCTCGAAGTCCATCAATGAAATCTTCGCGTCTGCGTTAAAGTCGGAGGTTTTAGAGGCGAGCAGGCCGGTATATTCTTGCCTGAACCGTTCGAAGTCGTTGAGATTGATGAGACCATCGCAGTTTGCATCTCCCGATGGCTTTAGCGAGCAGGGGAGGGGAGTATCGGTTGCCCGTGGAGGAGTGGTGGCCGTCGGGGTAGGAACCCGAGTTGCCGTAGGAGCGGTGGTAGTGGTCGGAAGCGGGGTCGTATCGGAGATGTTGGCTTGCTTGAGCGCACCGCGGATTTGGTCGAGCGTGCCGGTTGCCATAAAGCCGCGGTACGTAAATGAGCCGCCCGGCATAATGGAGAATAAGGTGTTGACATCGTTCTTGATGGCAGCAGGATCAGTCTGCCAGTCGAAGATTTTCATGTTGCTCAAGTCGTATCCGGCGGGAATATTTTTTGAGAACGGTTCGCCGACCTCAACCCTCGTTATGCCGGTATTCTGGAAGCGATCGAGTTGAGGACGAATTGCCGTGAGCGTCGGCCACCCGTCGCTATCTCCCATATGGTAGCCGCCATGATTGTTGGAAGTTGCCGTCGTTGAGGAAATGCCTTGGTAGTTCTTTATGCTGATGCCGACTCCCATATTCTGATTATTGTGCAGGGCGGCAACCCAATCTTCCGCTTCTCCCGCTTTGAGCGTTATCGATCGCGGTATTTTTCTCGGATCGCTCGCCGACTTGGTTCCGTATATCTCGTATGTATTCGTTGTCTTGCTGAAATACGCGAGCCGAGCGTAGGGACCGGTTAAGCCCGAGCCGTATTTAGCGTTTAGGCCTTGGGTAAACATGGTCATGATTTGGTTATCCGCGAACATGATCGGCTTTTTCGCGCAACCCGCATTGCCGTCCTTGCAGTAGGTAACTTTCGTATCGACGACGATGACGTTCTGCAGGGTCGGGTGAAACGAGAACGTTTGGTCGATCCACATATCGGTCTGCCAAAGCGCGGTGTTGGAAGCGTCGGGATAGGGAGATCGGGGATCTGAACCTTTTGAGCCCTTGTTGAATGCGAAGTTGAAATTCACCAGTCTCGTCGAAACCTTGATGGTATTGTTGACCACCGTAACACTCGACGGATTGTTTTTCGTATTGACGTTGCCGTACCAGCCGTCACCCGTCGAGCCTCCCTGGGTAGGGTTGTTGTGCGGAATGGTGTACTTGCAGTAGCACTCGTCATTGGAATCTTTGTTGGTGGTATTGCAGGCTAGGTCGGTTTCGGTAAATTCCGGTATTTTAAGCACCTTCTGCTGGGATGTGTAGCAGAGCTGCTGCTCCTTAAGCGTCCGAGGAAATGTCCAAATCGCATGGGAGAGAAGTGCGCCTCCTTGGGAAAAGTCGATGATATTGCCTTTGGCTGCGCTCGTATCAGGTATCGCGCTATCTTTATAGTAAACTGCCGCGCCTCCGTAGAGATTGCTCGCGCTTAGGCTTATGGTGCCCCTAGATATCGTCGTCGAAGTGGGAACCGTTATCGGTCCCCAGGTAGTGGCGGCATGCGCGTTGAATGCAAACAAACCGAAACAAAGCGTAAATACAATCGGTTGGAAAAGTTTCAAGATTTTCTCAATTTTTTTTCGCACGGTCTTGGTATAGTGTAGCACAAAGCCATCGGTCTCTATGCATTTGAGCCAGATGCAGTATAATCTCGCATATTTCTTATGGCATTGCCGCATGTACAATTTACGCTGAATAGGGAGTCGCAATTGGCTCTGTTTCCCGCTTTTACCGACGCGTCTCTCGATATCGTCGCTGCCGATCGCGGCGCCTATCAGAAGAACGAACCGGTTATCTTTACCACGAACCACGCAACAAAGCTTGAGTACGTCCGCCGTCCTATGGTCGGCGCATGCCTAATGATGCACGGGCTCACGACGTACCGCGCGTTGCATGCCATGTCGGCTCGGTTCGATACCGGAGCGGATCCGTTCAACCCCGGAAGAAGCATATTCTACAATGTCTATGTCACGCACTGGCTCAATCATATATTGCATCCGCGCGATGTCCGCCAAGAACGCGACCTTATGCAGCCCGAAGATGAGGACAGGGGGATCGGAGGAGCCGGACCCCGCGTGCTCACCAAGCAGCGAACCAAGGAAGACAACGGTAACGAGAATGCTCAACAGGGTAAACAAAAGATCGTAACCTATACGTACGACTACCGGGTCGGCAGAGATCTTTACTCATGGCTCAACCAAACAAGCGAGGGAAGAAGCCCCGAGGAAAAAGTTAAGCCCGAAGATGAAGTGAGGGTCCTGTACACCCTAATGCGGAAGGGGGGAGTTCCGCAGTTGGGAATGCTCTTCTTCAGCGATATATTTTCCGACGAACGACGTTTGGCGCGAATGCGCTCGCAAATCCAAAGCCCGGTGAAGCCGAACCCGTTCGTCGATGCGCTGCGGGATGTCTTTATCGACGCCCTCATGTATTTCGATAGGCCGGACGATTTCGAGAGCACCCTGAAAGATGGCGAGCGTGACTACGGCCTCATGCTAACCTCGAACGACAGAATACGAGGTCAATATATCAGATTGTAGGTAAGGCAGTAGAACAATCGTACAGTTGACCAGAAT
>CAZVIJ010000009.1:0-18950 GCA_964626735.1 uncultured Candidatus Saccharibacteria bacterium | reverse complement strand
TAAATTTCAGCCGCAGGTATGGTTTTGCAGGTGCTTGTCACCCAAGAAATAATCTCTTGGTTTGTACCCCAGCCGAGTCCCGGAAGCCCGCCGCCCATCATACTTTCTCCGACGGGAATAGTGCCTACCGGCGGAACTCCGGGCATACCCTGCGGGATCACCATGTTTTGCGTAAATCTTCTGCCGCCCCTGCCATCCCTGAACATCCCAAAACCATTCTCTGCCGCTTCTTGGTTGCCGGTACCGATGCCGCCACCGAACCCTCCGCCGAATTCTCCTTGCATGAAATAGCGCACCGTATTGTTTTTTACGAGTTCTTTGAACTCTTGTAGCGTAAGAATCGGGTCGTTCCCGTTGAAACCGCCGAGCGTCATAACCGGCAAACCGGTTTTGATGATATACGGGGCAGCGGTATTCGAGTTCGTCGTCGCAAAAAGATACTTCGTAGAGCCTTGGTTTTTTTCGAGATACGAGAGCAATTTCTCATCGACGGCTCTCCCTTCGAATAGGCCTCCGGGGCGTTGCCCCATCGGCATGTTATTCTGATTGCCGTCCGCAAAAAGATTCGCGACGTTCTGGAAGTTTCCCGGCAAGCCGCGACCGAACCGGTTGGCGTTCGTAGACTCGGGACCTGCCACCGGGATCGTATTTGAAGCGGGAACGTGAAAGCCGGTATACACCGACCAGACGACTGGCCCGGAAAAAATACCCGCAATCGCTAATGCATACCCGATCTTGCTCAACAGTAACGGTGCGCCACGTTTGATCAACTCAAAAAGGGATAGTGCGGCGAACGCGATACATGTTCCGGCGAGAATTGGCGTAAGCCACTTGCTGTACGCTGGGTACGATTTGAGGATATGCCATTCTGCTATAACGGTCAGTAACAACGCCGCGGGTAAGAAAATCTTTCGATACGACTTGCCCTCAAAGAGTGCCCACAGTTCGACAAATCCTATACCCATGAGCGCAGCTATCGGTGCCGATAACATGGATAAGTAGTACTGGTGGAAAAACCCAGCTACGCTGAAGAAAACGCCTCCTGTCAAAAGCCACGTGCCCCAGAGGAGAGCATCGCGTTGTTCCGGTTGGAGTGGAAGCTTTATCTTTCTTCTGAAAACCGTAACGAATGCAGCAACAAGCGCGAAAGGAATGAGCCAGCCCGACTGGGAACCGAGTTCTTCGTTGAAAAGCTTGAACGGGCTTTTCTCTCCGTTTGAGAATCCCGGCCCGCCTCGAACGCCTTGAACCTCGCCTGGATTGCCGGGAAACGGGAGCTGACCATTTGCTGGGCCTTGGCCTTGATTAAACGGCATCGTAAAAGCTCCTGTTCCCCCGGCGCCGGCTGCGGTGAAACGGGATTCACCATTCACATCACGTTTTTGCCCCAACAATCGTTCCAATCCGTTGTACCCCAATGCAAGGCTTAAGGCAGAATTGTCCTGGCTCGAACCGACATACGGGCGTTTGTCTTTAGGAGTGAGATCGACGATCTTCAGCCACGAAAGCGAGACGACGACCATAACGGTTACGAACAGGGCAAGATGAAGTATCTTTTTCTTGAAAGAAAAATCCGAGGCAAAAAAGTAGGTAACGACAAGTGCAGGAACCACCAGATATGCTTGCAGCATTTTGATGTTGAACCCGATGCCGACAAGAACAGCAGATATAAGAAGCCATTTGAGCGATGTACGCTCAATTGATCGAATTAAAGCCCAGGATGCGAGAATAAGGAAGAATACGAGAACGCTGTCGGGCGTGTTGTTCCTGGCGACAATTACGAGAACGGGGGAAACGGCCATTGCAAATGCGGCTATCAACCCAGCAAGTCCTCCGAATTTTTTCTTGACCAGGAAGTAGAGAAGTATGACGCTGCCCGTTGCTGCAGCTACCTGCGGCAAGAGCAATCCGAAGCTATTGAATCCGAACAGTTTCGTGCTGATCGCATCGAGCCAGAACGCGACTGGTGGTTTATCGATAGATACGAAGCCTCCTGGGTCGAATGAGACGAAGAAAAAGTTCTTCCAGCTGGTCAGCATGCTTTTGATAGCCGCAGCATAGTACTGATTGCCGTATCCTATTTTCTTCAACGAAACCGTGTTGAGGATTACGGAAAAAAGTACGATTAGGGCAAGACCGCCTCGCTCAAGGATTTTTCTGCTCAATGATAGTTTCATAGGTGCACACGATTCTATCGCCGATCGATGAAGGAATTATGAAGCGATGCATTTACAACTGATCGAAAGTATCCGCTGTCGTCAATTCAACGAAGCGTCGGTTTGTCGGATTATCCCTATGGACAGCCCAACTGGTTACTACATCGATCCCCTGATCCGCAAGCGCCGATGCAACAGACTGCAAATCGCTGTCCTCGGTGCTCATGGCATGCAATTGATCGCACAGAATCAATACTCGCGCCTCAAAATTCGCTTCGAGCAGCCTTCGTACACCTGCCGCTGTTTGCATCGCGGTCTGTTCGTGGGCTTCCGTGGTTTGGGGGACGGTTTCGTCGGTATTCTCGAGTTGAATCGTACGGTCAGTGATACCGTCGTCTTCCTCAACCAACGGTACATGCTGACGTACTATCCTCAGCGAAACACCATCTTCGGCAATCCCGAATTGTGTACCTATCAAGTGAGTTATGCCGGAAGTAGTGATCGCTTCGCGTTGAGACAAATATAATTCCATCGCTTGTTCATCGCCAAGATAGCCGAATACAAACACCCGTACGCCTCCGTTGCGCTCAATGATCTCGAGCGGCGTCGTTTGAGCCTGCATATCCTTGTCGAAAATTAATGGTTCCGGCAGGAGCGAACCTTTAGGCTCGCTCTCTAATGATGGTGGCATATGGAACAGTATAGCGAATTGCGATTTTCCGGCTAGCGCAATCTTGCTATAGTGGTGCAGTGCTCACAGTCAAAGCGGTAACCAAAATCCATAACCTGGGTGATACGACGGTTACTGCCTTGCAGGGAATCGATTTGCACATCGATGAAGGCGAAATGGTTTGCATCATGGGACGAAGCGGCGCCGGCATATCGACGCTCCTGCGCTTGCTTGGGCTCCTCGATATGCCGACCCAAGGTACTATCTCGATAGATGGCCAAAACACGACGGAGCTGAAAGAACGCCAACGGTCACAGTTGCGCTTAGAGAAGATCGGGTATGTTTTCCAGGATTTCGCCCTGCTTCCGGAAATGTCGGCGCTCGAGAACGTCGTGATGCCGGCATACATGCGATCAGGAAATAAAAAACTGTATTCGCATAAAGCAAAAGAATTCCTCGAACTCGTCGGCTTGGGCGAGCGGATGGATCATTATCCTAAGCAGCTGTCCGGAGGCGAGCAACAACGCGTCGCGATCGCCCGATCGCTTATTAATGAGCCGAAAGTTATTTTCGCCGATGAGCCCTGCGCAAATCTCGACAGTAAAAACGCCGAGCATGTGATGAAGCTTCTGCAAAGATAAACAGGCAGCTCAAGACAACCATCGTATTCGTATCGCATGACCCGGAAGATAAGGGGTACGCAAGCAAAATCGTCCATATGAGCGACGGAAGGGTGGTGGATTATGAATAACGTCAAGGTCGCAAACTTCGTCGCGTTCAAGACTATTACGAAGGGGAGCAAAGTGATTTTCTCGCTTATCGTGATCATCCTCGTCCTTGTATATCTCAATGTCATTTTTATCCCTTCGCTACTGGACGGCCTGGTGCATAGCGTCAACGATAAGGTCATCAATACGACGGCCGGAAATTTGATTATCGAATCTTCGAGCGGAGTCGTTAAAGACGTCAATGAAGTTTTCGAATCGGTAGAGAAGATCGAAGGCGTAGAGGGAGTCGCCTCGCACTACGTCGTGGGCGCGGAAATAAAAGAAGGAAACCGCCGGAGCACATGGGGGATTACTGCCATAGATCCGGTACGGGAGAACAAGGTATTTACGACGTCGTCATATATGGCGAGCGGGCGGTTTCTTGAACCAAACGATACCGACAAGATCGTACTCGGTATGCAAGTAGCCGGTAACGATAGGGAAAATCTTGAACTCTATTCAGACTCGTTGCAGCATGCAAAAGTGGGGGACACCGTGCAAGTCTCCTACAACAACGGCGTCAGCCGAGATTACGAGATTATCGGAATTTACTTTACGGAAGATATCCAAACCGACACAAGGGCATTCGTAACGAGGGACGAGCTTAATGCTATTTTTCCCGGCTCAATTAAGCAGGCTACTTCAATTCACGTGAGGACAAGGACCGATGATAAGAAAGATGCTGTCGCAAAAAAACTAGACGGACTCACGGAAACCTACCATGTTAAAACGTGGCATGAGACCGCGGGAATCGTGAAAAATATGACCGACAGCTTTACGGCAATCAAGTGGATCGTGCGCATTATCGCGTTTATTGTCGGGGGCGTCGCAATCTTCATTGTCACGTACATCGATCTGATTAACCGCAAACGGCAAATCGGCATCGAACGGGCGATCGGCATCAGCGAATCCGCAATTATCGGATCCTACCTATTGCGGGCGCTCGTGTATTCATCGTGCTCTTCAATCCTTGCAGCCCTGTTGTATCTGTTTTGCGTCGTTCCCATCGAGACGAAGTACCCGTTCCATTTCCCCTTCGGCGCAGTCTTCCTGTCGGTAAAATACGATGAGCTCCTGCTTTATGGATTCGTATTGATTCTAGTCGCCCTTGCGGCAGCTTACATTCCGGCGAAATACGTCACCAAGATGAAGATAATCGACGCTATTTGGGGGAGCTGAACGGTAGTATACCACGCACGATGTTGTACCATTGGAAACAAAGATGACTTCCGATGAATATCTCGTATTGCGCAAGAAAGCCTTCAAGCTCCTTTCGGTGACTTCGAAAGGCATGAAACGCTGGGCGTCTCCGATTCCCGACGAACAGCCGTACTGGACGCACCCGCTGCATGTCTACCTCGATCTCGTTAAGGTCGGGGTGCGGCACTATCCTGCGCTTTTGGCTTCAATCCTGCATGATGTCGCGGAAGACAGCCCGGTCACGCTCAAGCAGATAGAACAGTATTTCGGTAGCGAAGTGAGAGATATTGTAGCTTTGGTTACGAGAAATAGAGAGTACGTTGATTCGCCCGAGCTTTTTTACGGGAAGATGCACGCATCCGAGTGGGCAATGTATATAAAAGTATTCGATCGAATCGATAATCTATTGACGTTTGTCGCGTTCAACAGGGACGCCCAACTTCGCAACCGTTACCTGGAAGAGACCGAAAAGTACTTTATACCGATGGCTAAAAAAATCGGACATGAAGAAATGCTCGAGAGCGCGATTGAGTACACGCGCCGATACCATAAGTATTAAAGGCAATAGCCCATCAATACGTTTGCGACGACGTTAATCTCCCGTAGGGCTTCATCCGGTGAATCGCTGCTGTGGAATAGATTATTGGGCAAACTCTCGTCTTTCGCGAACCGTGCCCGGAGCGTATCGGGATCAGCCCTGGACGGAACGCGGTAACCGATGAGTTCTCGAAATCGTTCTATCGCATCGCCTTCGGGGTAGTCCAAAAGCATGCACGTAACAGGTCCGGAGATGAGGTCGTCGGTTACCGCTTCGATAACGGTTCTGCCGGAACGATACGCCGACATTTGTCCGGCCCATTGTCTCCCGAGCGGCTCGTAAAAAGCCGTAGCCTCGGGAATGTTGAACATTGCCGAAAAATGCAGGGCAACACGCGATAGGCCGATTTCCTGCATCAACCGTTCGGCAGCTGCGTCGTCGCTATCCGGCAAACCGCGGCTGTTTACATGCAACAAAGGCTTAAGCATGCCGAACGTGACGAAACCGTGGCGGATCAGTTGCGCCAAGTATTCTGATCGAAGGGCCTGCACGAAAGGACGCACTTCGTCGCACTCGTCGAAACTAAAATCGTGGAGCTGCATAGTAAGCGCAGCGATGCTTCTCCTGGATTTGAAAGGAGTGGGCACGTGAAGCCCGGAGAACGTATCGAGCATATCCATATTTTATTAGGTACAGGCTACGGAATCAATGCAGGTTGAATTTTTTCATGGCTGCGAAACCGTCCTGCAGAAGCTGCTTAATTCCGGGCGCGAATTCAAATGAATCTATTTCATCTTCCGATATCCAAGCAACTGCAATTGAGTCTTCAAGCGCTTCGGCCTCTCCCGAATACCAACGCGCGAGGAAGCACAGCGACACCACCGAAGACCCGTCGTTCCTCACGAAAGAACCGCTTCGGTAGTAGACCATGTCCTGATCGAGCTCGATTCCGACCTCTTCGCGAAATTCTTCGATAAGCGTCTTCTCGATGACATCGAATTCTGTTCCGTAAAGTTCGACTTTTCCGCCGGGCAGCGACCACATTCCCGGAGCTTGGAGTTCCTCGTAACTCCTCTGGGCAATAAGCGCTTTCCCGTCCTTTACCGCCATTGCCTGGACGAGAACGATATGGAATTTTGCCTTATCTTTTGTTTCTGTTGGTGTCATAGCCAAGAATAACTTGCAGCAGTGTGTTTTTCTAGTAAAGTCAGCTTTTGAAAAATCCGGTATCGATCATGACTTCGAGCGGAGTCATTTCCTTGCGTTGCTCAAGCTTCATCTGAGCATACGCTTTCGAATCGTCGAACTTCGTGAGAAGCATCCGGACGGCATTCTGATGATATTCTGGGCTTCCCTCGAGCTCTTCGTCGAGTTTCAATTTCCTACCCTCGACGTAACCGATTTCTTGCTCGGTCCACGCGATGATCCGCAATTTGAAATACTCCTGGTGATCGTTCGGTAGAGAATCCCAAGTCTCCCGTGTTACATTCATATCCAAATTAATTTCCCGAAAGAAATTATCGCTGTCTTGGAAGGAACCGATCGGATCTATCCCGCACCTGCTCAGATCGGCAAAGCTTAAGATCCGCGCTTCGAACGGCAGGTCTTTGCTTAAATACGGACGCACGAACGTTCCCGATTCTTTGTCGAAATACGCTGCGGTAGCCTCAATCGATTTCTTGACGAACCGTATATCGTCATCGGTGAAAAGCGTCATGAGCGTCGAGGCGTCCTCTTCCCGTATACATTGTTCAGCGAACTCGGCGCTTTTCTTTTCGTTCTCGAATCCCGCGCTGATATCCCTAACGCGGATTCGTTTGGTGAACTTGCCTTCTGTTGTCTCGATCGCAGTCCAGTCCTGGACTACATCGTGGAAAGCGCCGCTGATATACACCAAATGCATGGTATTGTTCGGTATCGTTCTTGGCGCAAAGCGATTCACTGCGCGAATTATTTTGCGCGCGTTCCGATTTACGAGGAACGCATGTCGGTAGTTGTGGAAGGGGAGATTCTCTTCGCTCACCGGATTGTTTTCGTATTTCGATATGATTTCTTCTCGAGCGCGGGCTATCAGGTGATTGGTAGCGGTCGCAAATGGATGAAGCCGTTTCATTGCTTCACGTATTATACGAGCTTTTACACTGTCAATACAGCGTGGCCATATTTCCAATGCGGAGCTTCGTGGTGGGAAGGGTTGCGCGCTTGATACAAGAGGTGAACCTCTTCGTCCTGAACGAACCCGGCGGCATGGCCGTTTTCTCCAAATCCCCACGGATCAGACTCGGGATCGAACATCGGGCCGAGCAGGGTATACGGACCTTGAGCTTCATCGGCGATGGCGAAGAATAGACGTTGGCGTGAACCGCGCGGTCCTTCGGGAAGGAAGCATACGGAGTGGAGAAGGACGCGGCCGTCTTTCAGCTGAAGCAGTTGTGTTCCTTCCATGCCCCACTCGTAATCGTGGAAATCATGCTGGTTTTGGAACGGCACTTGCTCTTGCGTGATGATCGGCCCAAGTCGTTTCCAGGGGCCTGCCCAACTGCCGCTTTCCGATTCGGCAAGGTAGATGTCGGTGCGGTTCGGCTCTTCCGAAGGATCAGGAAACCCCGAGTAGGTGAAGTAGAAATGCACGACACCTTCTTTATCGCGTATCATAGCTGGATGCGGATCGTAGATCCCTGCTTCCCGAGAGCCTTGGTCCCTGATTGAAGAAAGCGCCGTCGATCGGTAATAGAAATTCTCGCCGTCTTCGGAGGTGCAATACTCGATTTTGTTGTCGGTAGAAAAACAATCGGTATGCACAAACATATGGAATACCGTACTCCCGGAATCGAATACGACACCGGGTGCGCAGAAACGTCGACCTTCCGCTCCATAGATCTTAACCGGCGGCATGACCTCCCAAGGTCCATCGATATGAGCCGATCGGGCATGGAGTATATCCCACTCTTCGATTGCCGACGATCCGCCGGATCCGTAAATATGCCAGTAGGTACCGTCGAACACGGGACAAGGATCTTTCAAATCACGGTAGTCGGTGTTGAGTACAAGCGGTTTTCTTTGTATTGTTCGCAACATGGGCAGTTTGCGCGCGATAATAAAAAACGTCGGCAATTAATACAACCCCCTTGTCGAAAGCAACGTCAAATGATCGTGCGGCTCTACAGAACTTTGGACAAAAGCGATATACTCGTGCGTTATGAAAGTCTTGTCGACGAGAAGCTATGTGGTTGTCGATACCGAGCTGTCGCACCGAAAGGGTGTCGGCGGAATCGTCTCAATCGGTGCGGTGTCGCTGTCAGATCCTGAGGCACCAGTTTTTTATATTGAATGCCAGCTCCATAAAGATGCCCAAATCGAGCCTGCAGGACCTGACGGAAAAGACTCGCTCTATTTTGCCGGTTTTACCCGCGAGCAAGTGTACGATCCATCCAAGCCGACGGCAGGCGAGGCTATCGAAAAGTTCATCGAATGGCAATCGCAGTTCGATGACGGTTGCGTAATGATTCTCGGAAATATCGACCAGATTATGCTGGAACTCGATGCGTTCCGCGCAGGCGTTAAAACGCCGAAGAATTGGTATTACACGAGAGAGTACCATACAACCGCTATGGATTATGCGCATCAGAAGGGAATAGAGATTCCTCTCGACGAAAACGGGCGGGTCAACATCAATATCCCCAGCATGGGAGAAATGGTTGGAGTGAAAATTCTCCGCGAGGAGCACCATAACGCGCTGCAGGATGCATGTTATGAAGCGGAAATCATGAACCGCATGCTCGAAGGAACGTCCTTCTACGGCGAAGATTACCAGGATAAGATAAAGGAAATCGTTGATCGGATGGTATAATGGGCAATAATGATTGGTTTCGCTCTGGCCAACGCGGATGAGATGGTCGTTAAGTACCAATACCCTACAGGGTATGAGCACAAGGAGCCTCTAACTCAAATCGGCCCGGTGCTTGTAGCCCACGCCGTACGATGGGGAAAGTATATTGGTGAATCTCTCGATCCCCTGCGCGATTCGTACGCTAGCGCCAGCTCGATCGCCATGATGAGATATATTCCCGTTGCATCTTCTTTGGACCCTAATGATGAAGCGGGTATCAAGCGAAACGAATACTCGCTCAGGACAACGCTCGATCTTTCGATTTCCCCGGTAATAATGCAGCAGCTCCGAAGTTTCGACGACGGTACCAGTGCGGTAGAGGATCTCAGGGTGGTAAACGGAGGACATGTAAGCATGAACCTTTCGCATAACCGCGGAAACTACATCGAGCTACCCGATGGTACGCAACTAGAGGAAGCACATTTTGACCTTTCGATATTCCCTTCGAGTGGCCTAGTTGGCTATACGTACCGAATCGATTTTTGGTTCGATACCGTTGTCGGTCGGCATATCTTGGCGAAACTTATCGTCAGGGATAAGCTGATCGATGTCGACGATTCGGATCTTCTGATGCCAAATCCTCCGGTAACGACGCCGTTGTTTATCGGAGCCGCCGACTTATTCCATGCCTCTATCCTGAAGATTCCCGCAAGAAGAGTGCTGATCGAGGCGTAATTCCGCATGGTATAATAGCGCTAAGGCAAAGACCTTACACAAATGTCATACAATACGCTGCTGGCTCCTTCCTCTGAAGGGCTCGCTACTACGCTCGACGGAAGGCCGTCTCAACCGCAAGATCCAATATATACCGACAGGGATGCGTTCATGGCAACGCTCCGCTCGGCAATTGTCGGATCCATCGTACGGGTATGCCATTTGCCGCTGGAAATGCATCCTGCCGCAGATACTTCAACGACCGTTGGGATGATGGCAATTTTCCTTGACCATTCGGCACCGTCAGCTACCCAAACGCATGTGGGGACTATCCATAAAGATTACTCATTACATCGATATGGAAATGCAGATCACTATCGGATCACGAACGAGCACCCGAATACGCTGATATATCCGTTCGACTATCAAGTAGGAGATGAAAGCTACCCGAACCCGCTTCTTCCTCCGCTCTCGCAAGAAGACCGCAACTTGAATTTCAACCTGTTGGAGTGGTTAAGCCGTATCTATATCAATACGCTCGACGAAATCAAAAGACATCGATTCCAAATGCCCAGTATCGCATCGGTATTGGACGAACCGGATTTCGACGAAAATATCGGTACGTATCCATTGGAATTGGCGAATACCATCGTCCACGGATACGATACGCAAGACGGCGCCATTCACTTCGACGGCATGCAGCCGCGGCAGGCGCGCGAGATTATCGTCGCCCAAGCTAAACTGCTTGGCGGGAACGGGGAGCAGAGAATACGTCAGGTACTTCCTTTTTTCATGACGGCGCTGTACGGTCCTCAAGGATTCGCGGAATTCTACATCGAAGATTTATTCTGTAAGTCCAAAGAAATGAGGCCTGAATTGATAGAACGTTCACGGCGGCTCGCAGAAAGCTTGAAGAGAAATTTTGAAGCAGTTCGGGATGGTCATCTGCATATGGATGTCCAGCTCGATACCGAACTCGTGGTGATCGTCATGGATGCGTTTAGGAAAGAATACGGAAGCGACCTAACGCCGCAGCGACTTGCCGCAGCACTGCGAGGAGAACGCAACGGAGTTTTCATGGATGATGCGGACAAAAATGATGCAATCGACAGAATCATCCGTAGCGTGCCAACCGCCGATTTCGTCACCGATCGGTTATTCCACAACGAGCTGACTATGAAATCGGCAGATGGATTATTGATACGGTCGATCATGACGATGTTCGGATACCGGGGCGTCGACCTCGAAACTTCATTCGAGCTTGCCGTGCTGATGGATGAGCGCAAAGTTATCGAGATGGCGGAAATGATTACGGAACGATTCCCAAGCCCGAGGATGTTCGATGAGGCTGTCGAGAAACTCCTTCTGGGGCAAGCGGGAGCTGGAACAGATGAGAACCAGGAGCTGGCGGCAATGTTCCTGGAATACTACAAGCGGTATCTGCAAACCCACGCGATTCATCGAATTTACGGTTCGCTCGAGCGCGGCGGTGCGTATATACAGTTACGGGATATCAAACTGAAACTCTAAACCGGTTGTGCATTACACTGCGCAACCGTGGACGAAAGTGCACTTTACTAGATTTCGCCGTTGCACGGGATAAAATCATCTCATGAAATTAGAAATAGACATTCACCCGATCCAGGCGGAAATCCTGAATACCCTTATTTTCAAGAAAGAAGCCCGATTCAGCGACCTCAACACGTGGCAAATCACCAACGACCACTTCAACTTCCATATCAAGCGACTTGTCGATTTGGGGCTGATCGAAAAGAACGAATCGCTGTATCGCCTAACCCTGCATGGAAAAGAATTCGCGAGCAGAATCGACTTGGAGACGGCCTCCCTCGAACGACAGGCGAAAATCGGCGTCCTTATCGTATGCATGCGTACCACGGATGGGGAGCCCGAGTTCCTCATTCATGAGCGAACGAAACAGCCTTACTTCGGGTACCGGGGCTTCCATACGATGAAGGTCAGAAAAGGTGAAACCTTTACCCAGACAGCGCTTCGCTGCCTTCAAAAAGAAACCGGGCTGACCGGTACTCCAAAGGTACTTGGATTTACCCATAAGCTCGATACCATCGACGGCGAACTGGTTGAAGATAGGATTTTATTCATCGTGAAAGTTACCGATACCGACGGCGAGTTGATTGCAGACCACCCGGAAGGGAAAAATACCTGGATGAATCTCGATACGATCGCAAAGCTGCAAGATCGATTTGGCGACGTGGAAGATATCATCGAAGCGATCGTCGGCGATGTGCCGTATATGTCCGAAGTTTCGGATACCGCAAGCGGCTATTGATCTTCCGTCGAATCGACTGGCACCTGATGGTACAGCACGGCGCACATGAACGTATCGGCAGCCTGAGGTATGCTTCCCATAAACGATACGATCCGTTCTTCCGTAATGGCTTCTGTCCCGCTGATGAGATGGAGCACTTCGCAATTCAGACCGGCGTATAGGAACGAAAGTTCGGCCGCGGGATGCTGCCGGTACTTGAAATCGATCGAACGTCCAGGAAAGCCAAAGCGTACGCCTTGCGTGTCGGGCATAATGAGCCCGAGCCTAGATTCGACTGTTTCACGCATACTTGCCTCATTCGGTTTTGACCGGATAGGGCGAGGAGCATTGGTTACTTCAAGCGTTTGGCGGTAGTAGGGAGTACAAGACCATAACAGCACGTTGGCTACCTGGGGAATCGGTCCCCGCAAATCGACGTCGTGTTCGCGAAGACCGGTATCAAGGGATTTCACGAAGTTATTCCGCAGCAACCAGGTAAGGTCGCTATACTCCCAGTTAATTCGTTTCCATATATATCGCTGTTGGACAGCCACCTGAACGCCGCGATTATCGGTATGCCAACTAACGTAATAATTTTCCGGACGCTTCGCGGGATCACTGAAAAATACCGTGAAATCGCTTTGGTCGAAAACCTTAATTGATCCGGCAGCAAGGGGATTCGAATCTATGCGTAAACCCATAGGCGGATTATAGCGCAATCTTTTCATTTAATTTTCATATCTTTACTATGGTGCATGAGTGAACGTATGAACGAAACCGAACAACCGGCTATAACAGCAGCGCCGAACGATTCCGCGAAAGTAACGCCTCCAACTCCACCGGTACGCAAGAAGATGAATATATGGCTAATCATTGGCATCGCATTCTTGGTCCTCCTCGTACTGTGTTGTGCGGTCGTATCGATCGTTACCAAAGGGTCAATCAAGAAATTCAACCAGTTCATGGCAGACCCGACGCCTACTCCTTCCGGCGCGGTTCAGTACAGCGGTTCGAGCATCGGAAATACGCAAGGCGTTTCCATACCGAAAAAATCGGGCGGTCAGCTTAAGCGCGGCAACGTCGTAATCGACACGTACGCCGATATCAACGTTGACCAAGCGGTTAACGTACCGTTCTGGAACGATGCGACCTCGATTCCGGTAAAATTGAACGACAAAATCGAGGCGTACTTGATTACTCCTAACGGTTACGGTCGCGAAACCGCAGCGATACTGTCTCCTTATACTTCAATGCCGACGGGAAAAGATCATCCGCTCCTCAGCGACGAATTGGGATACGGATTGGAAGTCGAGCTCGAAAATTCCAATTTCAACAATTTCGAAAAGCCGATGTACCTCGTCTTCAGCCTTGACGGAGGAAAGACCATAAACGATATAGAAAAAGATAAGAAGCTTTCTCGATACTGCTCGCCGCGGCAGTATACGTTCGATCCCATGGAATGCGCCTTGCTTAAGAAAGTACCTGCTGCCAGCCATACGAATTACCAATTCGGCGTCGTCCATCCGCTCTTTTATGATGATGGCAGTCAGACCCTTGAAATAAACAGGACATTGCCGATCGGCTTTGACAACCTGGTAGTCTCGCAGATTACCTCGCAAGGAACGTACATCCCGCAGAAGTGGTCGGTTGAGACTTTGACAAGCGCCGTAAAGTCCACAACGCTCAAAAGAACGACGTATGAGGCGGTTGAGCCGTTGATGCTGAGGATGAATATCGGCTTGCTGCTCGATGACCACGAGGTGGAGAACTTCGGATCGCTATTCAACGTTAGCATGGGATATATCGATAACTTCAAGACGCTGCAGATGAAAGATGCGTATAAGCGTTTCATCCAGGAAAGCATGAAAGTCGTCAACGAAACGAGCAAAAGCTCGCTCGAACAGCAATCGGCATTTTTCGACAAGGACTACGACCGCATCAAAGCAGACCTCGCGACATCGGTACAAGGTTCTGCTACCTACAAGGACGGAGATGCCGTAACGGCAGCCGCGTTCATTAAGCGATTGGAGACGACGAATGTCATCGACGGAAAGAAGTTGTGCCATACGTTGGCGAATAGGGCGACGAACGGGCTCGTGTATTTCCTTGATAAAGATAAGAATGAAGCGCTCCCCGACAACGGGTACTATACGTGGATGCATGGTATCGCGATCTGCTTGCCGGAAAAGTTCCCGGCAAAGACATCCTGGCTCCCTTCGCTCGACTCGATACATTTCATACCGGTTGCTCATGCATCAGATAAAGATACCGAATACTCCGACGACCAAATGTCGAAGGAAGTTCATGATCGCGCCGTTGCTTCAGCGGAGGCGACGCTCGCAAATCCCGATGCCTCATTGACGGATCTGGTTGAAGCTGCGCAAGCCGCTTACCTTGTAGGCGAGGATGAATTGGGAGACAAGTGTATCGATAAGGCAAAGCAGAAACTGAAGGATATGCTCAAAGACATAGCCAACAAATCGTCGTGGGATATTCTCAGGGGCTGGCAACTAGGTCAGGCATTCGGATTGGACGATGACGACCCCGGGTTTAACGACAGAATGAGAGATTACTTTCTTAAGGCAAAGAAGCACGAGCTATGCGAAAAGCTGAGCTTGAAGACATTTGCCCATAAGCTTGCGGGTTGCGTGCCGGGTAACGATTGATCGGTCTGGCATGAAGCTCGGTTGTGGGGGAGAGCGTTATTCCTTCAGGATGACGCTTATCCTTCCGTCCGGTTCCATGTACGCGGCTTTCACCTCTTTAATGCTCGCGCAATTGTTTTGACGTATCTCGCTCATAAGTTCCTCGTGGGTGATAAGTTCCTTCCTCATGTTGCGCAAGACGAGTTCGCCGTCCCGGACGAGCAGCAGCTTTCCCGGCTTTATGATGTTCGCGAAGAATTTCGACTTGAAGCTTAGCCAATCAAGAAAAGCGCTCCAAAAAACGATGGTGCCGACGAGCGTCAGGCCTTCCGTGATCGAGGTATATTCGCCGGCCATTGCGTTTTGCGCTGCATCGGCAAGCAAGACGATGACGAGTACATCGGTGATTGATGTTCCGCCAGTCTCCCGCTTAAGCACGACGCGCAAAAGCAAGAAGAGCGCGAGGTAGGTTGCCGTTCCCCGAATGATCATTTCGAGGATCGAGTTCGAAGGCACGAACATCGAATGCCAGTTTATGTTGAATAGCATATCCATAATTACACCATAGAGTAGCTTGTAATTTCTTTAGGAGTCGTGTTAACCTCAGGTAAACTAAAATACCGTGAAAATATTAGAAGAGTTCAAAACATTCCTCATCAGGGGAAATATACTTGACCTGGCAGTTGCGGTAGTCGTTGGAGCCGCGTTCAACAATGTCGTAACCGCATTGGTGAAAGACATCATAACGCCGTTGATCGGTGCAGTCGGCGCCAAAGGCAACTTCTCCGGGTTGGAGTTTACCGTACGCAACAGCACGTTTATGTACGGTGATTTTATCAACGCGATACTGACCTTCCTCATCAATGCTGCGGCGATATTCTTCCTGGTCGTGAAACCCGCGAATGCAATCCTCGCGCGAATCAAGAAAAAAGAAGATAAAGAATCGGAGAAGGGGAAGAAAGACGAACTGGAAGAGCGAGAATGTCCCGAATGCTTGAGCTTGATACCCTCGCAGGCAAAACGCTGCAAATTCTGCACCGCTGAAGTTACCCCCGTAACGACGGGAAAGAAGAAATCGAAAAAGAAATCCTCGAAGTAAGACTATTCACCAGTAGGGAGAATTCCGCGCAGAAAGATTGCGGGGTGGAATATCACTTGCCCTTTGGTTGGGCCGACCGGCTTATCGTCTGTTACAACAAGGGTGTCATCGGGTTTCAGGGTAGGGAGCGGTGAACCTTTCAAGGAGTGAATATACGGACTTTCCGATAGAAACGAGAAATACTTCCCGGGCGTTATGGAATCTTTCTGGTATCCCTCATCCTTCCAAAATTCCATTCGGCTTGTATGGGATACGCCGGTAACGATTGAGAGATTCGCTCGAACTTGCACCAAGGCGGAATGAAGATATTCGATCGCTTCCCACGGATTATCATGAGCCATCTCGGGGTATTGTCCGCTCTCCGTAAAAAATTCCCTGTCATACATGATGCTCGCCAATTCATCGACGCCAAGGCGATAGAGCCATAGGTTAAAGGGGTAAAACGAGTTTACGCAGGAAACGAAATACGAAGCCCCGTTCATATGCATCAACACGCTGATATCCTGTGGCGCAATGTGGTAAAGGCCGGTCCGGCGATCTTTGAAGTTCTCCCTGAATACGCGTTTTATGTCCGAAGGTTTAAACATCACCTTTGGAAGGGATTATATCACGGCGTCTCCTGCCACGATTTCGGTATCAGCCGCTCAGATGCGTATACCTCGGCGACTTTGCAGTATGCTTCGTAACGAAGCTTTCGAGGCAGTTCGGCTAGATGTGCCCAATGAATGGCGCGAATTTCTTCCGCGTTGGGGGTTATATCTTGCTTGCTCCCGATAAATTTCAGGAGATATACCGTTTTGATTTGCCCGATATATGCAGGCTCGCCGAAGATCGAGCCGATTTTATGTTCAGGGAATGTATAGCGGCAGATATACGGCTTTTCGCAAACGAGCTGCATATGTTCTTCGAGAATTCCCAGCTCTTCCTCGATTTCCCGGAGCAGGGCTTCAAGATCAGATTCTCCCGGGTCGACGCCGCCTCCAACCAAGCTCCATTCATGGTAATCGTACTGATGCGGCTGGACGAGGAGGAATTTGTTATCGGAGTCCACCACGCACGCGCTCACCCCTTGCCGGTACTGGACTGGTCCTGGTGAGCGAGAAACCATGAATTAACTTTAGCACGTTGAAATTATTTTTTAACGGCAGCAGCCAGAATATCTGAAACGAACGGGGTGCGGGCGATGATCATCTGGAAATGGTGGGCGTCCTGCCCTCCTTTCGCCGGTTCCGGGTAAATGGAATCTGTCGTGATGAAATACAAGTTTTCGGTGAGTTGGGGATGTTCATCATCGTTGCCGATTTTAATATCTCCATTGGCCACCGTTCCTTCTATTGCACTTTCGCCTTTCGCAGATGATGTTTCGATTGCGATAATTGGAGATTCAGCGCCGTTGCTGGCGACCCAGGAATCGTAGTAATCGATCGCATAAGGATTATTATGCGATCCATGCGGAGTTCCCCAAATCGGTATTCCAGCGGCTAGTGCTGCCAAGTAGGAGCCGTAAAACGGATGACAGATATCGTTGCCGATCCATCCGGAACCGTCATCCATCAGAAGCTTATGCGCTTCCGCGTCGCCCGGGAGCTGCACCTCGGTGATCCAATTGCGAACATAGCCAAGCCCCATCGCTTGGCTAAAGGAAATCGTCTTTCCTGCAGGCAACGGGAAACCGTTATACATATGGAGCATCGTCGTTGCATTATGCTCATATACTCCATTACCCGTAGGATAATATGCGGTGGAATAGCCAAGAACGAGCGGGTTGTCCGTTAGGGCTTCAACGGGAATATTCTCCCCGACCGGAAACTGCTTCATGCGCTCGATAGTCCTCCTCATGTTTTCTTGCTGGTTCGCGATATACGCAAGCCTCGACTCGTCATGGGAATAGTCGATTCCGGGAGTTTCTAGATACGGGTTGAGAACTTCGCCAGCCACCTTAGGAACCTCACCGTGAACACTAGGCGCTGACGATGATGCAGGCTCGGAAGCGACCGCCGTTGCGACAGGAGCGGCTGTTGCAGAGATCGTATTCGCGGGAGGCATGGCGATAACGGTCGAGTGAGTACCATGCCGGAAAATAAACTCTAAAGCATCAAGCGGAAGCTTACCGCCCGTTGCAAATATAATCGCCACTAAGGAAACGAGCGCTATTGCCGGAAGAGTGGGAATCCGAATGGGTTCACCTCTATGTGCTTCGCGTGAAGGAGCGGTCGCTCTCGATGGACGACCCGACGCAACAAGAGGGCGATGCGTTGCTGCAGACGGCCGATGACGCCAATCAACACGTGCCGATACCTGGGCTGCAGGTTCGGGATCGTAAGCAGAAGCACGAGGTTCAACGAGCGATTCTTTATCGTCTACAACAAGTTCGTTTGGGAAGACAAACTGCCTGCCTTGTTCAGCCGTGACAACAGCAGGGTGAGCAGGTCGCTGCCCACCTTGTTCCCACGTTGAACTGCTCTGCACTGGCATAACTTCTGGATTATAGCATCTCATAGCGTAGAATCTTGATAATATCTTGACGATCCGGGCATTTCCGTAAAGCGGGGGGAGTGTGGTAGAATCTAGGGCGCAAGCAAGCAAACGAGAAAGCTATCCGTGCTGACGCTCAATGCGTTAGCCCTACGCAAAATTTGCGATTGCCGGAGCAACGGCAATCTCCTAATTTATGCGAGCGGAGCTCGCGGTTTTCGGTAAATTTTGCGCCCTTAGCTCAACTGGATAGAGCATCTGTCTTCGGAACAGAGGGTTGGGGGTTCGAATCCCTCAGGGCGTGCCAAATAAAAAACATCCCCACAGGGGATTTTTCTATTTGCCCCGCCTACAAGCCGATAAGGCAACTGCACGAAACCCGAATCGGGACAGCATGACGTATGTCATGCTGATCGACCTGTTAGCCTATTAGCTCTGATTGGGTAACTAATGCAGAAAACATGTGGGGTTCTGCACACCTCCCGAGCTCCTACACTCTTAATGCTATAATCCGGAATGGCCGAACCTCGACGTTTCAATTACCCCGCAGAATGGCCACATCGAATCGAA
>CAZVIJ010000008.1:0-44577 GCA_964626735.1 uncultured Candidatus Saccharibacteria bacterium | reverse complement strand
AACTAGAGCTCTTCAGCAATATTACTGAACGAAATGCGGCAATATCTCTCATCGAAGACGATACTGATTTCCGAGATAGAAGTTATGCGCGATTCTCGCTTGAAGCATTAACGGTCCTCGTAGCCTTGGTAAAAGCCATAAAGCCGGGAGGAGTAGTTGAATTATGGGATTTCATCGAGAATGACCGGGACAAGTTTATGCTTGGCTTGTATAAAAACAGCGAAAGCAGGCTCTATACTCTCGTCAATTTCCCGCTATACGGAAGCATTATGAATACCTTCAAGGATATTAAGGTCAAGTTCTCAGAGAAGAAAATGCACGAATTGATATCGGAAGAGCTTTCGGGAGAATCGGATACGGTAATCAGCGTATACAACTTCATCAATTACGTGATCGACAAGGAATCGATGTGGAGAAGCATATTCAGCGTCAATAACTTTGCCCGCCTAGATGAAATCAGGAAAATAAGCAAGAAGTATGCAGCGTTCCAAATGCTCCGAAGAAAAAAAGTGCTTCTTTTGGGTATCCCGACCTTGCTTTACAAATACGGATTCGGGAAATTCAAGAACGAGGTAGGGAAGAGCACATTGGAAACCAAGGTGCCAGAAAAAATAATCAACTACGGGAAAAGGACATACGAAGAAGAATTTATTGCATCCTTAGTGCCCGATACGCTAAAAGCCCTCGAGGAAATAAAAAATGCATTAATCGTAAAAGATCCGACGGCAAAGCAAAACGAAACCTTCTACCGAACAATCGAGTCGCTCGGGTTCGATAGGGGAAAAATCCAGGCAGCAATCGTGGAGCATTGGGATGCGCTTACATCTATTTCAACGAAATACTCAAATTTCGGACGCTTCGAAATCTCACTTCTTCAGGAAGATAAATGAGCCGACGGTTAATCCGAAAAATAACAAGACAACCCCTAGAATAATTTGCGAAAGGTAACTTGATATATTCGATTTGATCGTTATCGCATGTTCATAGGTTTCTTTCACCGGCATACCGCTCTCCTCGGAATAGGTAGCCTGGATTTGTGCATTTCCCTTACGATCTCCCAACAGTAATCCGTATTCTAACGGGATATGGATAGTCATCTCTGCACCGGGATATATTACCTTCTTAAGCTTTATGGTGGACTCCTTCGACCGTACGTTCGCCATATTCAGGACAGGTGCTATTGAATCGATGGTTAAAGGCTGATTGGAGTTGTTGGTGAAAACAACACGAAATTCTTTATTGAGATACGTGTCGTCGTATGCCGACATAGCCAGTTCTATTTTCTTTTCGACAGGCTCCTTAAGTGATGTAGGGGAAAGCCTCATATTGCCGCTATATGCAAAAAAATCTTTCAGCTCGGAAAGCTCATGGTACGTACCGAACTTAACGTGGTGATACGCATTCTTATCGAAGTAATCGGTACCCTTCGAGAAAACGTACCACGTCGGATCGACAACGATCCATTGAGCTCCGTCCCAAAATTCCGACCAAATGTGTTGTTCGGTAATCGCTTGATCGCGTTTGAACGCTTGGATTGGATAGACGTACCCGTAATCGCCCCGATTCTCGATGCTGAATGA
This sequence comes from uncultured Candidatus Saccharibacteria bacterium, assembly GCA_964626735.1. Classification (GTDB taxonomy): domain Bacteria; phylum Patescibacteriota; class Dojkabacteria; order JAOAGR01; family JAOAGR01; genus CAZVIJ01. The sequence continues at coordinate 42,997 of CAZVIJ010000008.1, read as the reverse complement.
AGTCAGGATCTGTCGGAATAGGCTATTGAGTTCGGCTGGATTTACTTTATTCTTTTCGCGCGAAAGGTCGATCGTCGTATCGACAGTGGTCAGGTAATCGTTGAGCTCGAATGTTCTCAACAGCAGGGCAAATACATTTTGGGCAATTTGGGTTTTATTGAGCCCGGTTGTCTCTACTTGCCGAGAGAGTTTCTCGATCCATTCTTGGTTGACGATCGGCTCCGTTTCAGCCTTATACCCAGGATCGCGCTTATCCATGGTATTTATATATGCCTTGAGTGTTTCGTTGGGATGTACGACGAATAACCGCGGATCGACAACATCAGAGCGATCGACGGTTCTTTTGGGAAATTGGGTGTACACGACTTCTTGGTACGGAGTATTTTGCGGGAGGTAGATGGTAGTGTCTTGCGTTACCTTATTAGCCTCGAATTCATATTGCTGCTCGTTCCCGAAAAGCAGTATAAAGCTTGCGAGCGAATTGCTTTTTCCGCTGAACGTAACGATTGACTGCCCCGTATCTTTCAATACGTCGGCCTTGCCGTACACATATCGAATCGGTCCCAAATCATCGGGCAGGTTAACCTTCACTTCGTAATTTTGGATCGCCGGGTCGTCAAATGTCGGCAGAACCAAAGCGCTCTGGATTCCATGCGGGATAATGATGCTCTCTACGTTGAAATTGAGCCGCCATTCGAACTTCTTGTTGATGCCGTATACAGGATTGACCACTTCAACATCGAGTACATATAGGTTCTTGATGCCGGAATCTTTAACTTCCTTGGTCCGTATCGGGGTAGGAGAGTCGGAAACGGATACGTTAACCGGCTTGAAAGGCAATTTAAGGCTGAACGTTTTGAGATAATCGTTGCCAACCTTATTCTCGGTAGTAAAGCTGTAGGATACGGTAGCGGATTGATCTTTCTTAATAGAATACGCTGCTTTTATCACATGCGTGAAGTGGGCATCGGCTGCCATCACGGGTTTTGGATCAAGCCAAATGGATGCTGCCATGAAACAGACAAACAGGATCAGGGTCTTAATCGAGCGAAGCATCATAGTAATAGATCACTGTGCAAACAGGAATACGCTTAAAATAAGCGCAATAGATAAATATTCTATCAAGACACGGTAATTGAACGTACCGTCGGCCTTGTGGCTGTATATGCCGGAAGTAAGGTAGAAAATAACGGTAGCGATCGCAGCTGAGTAGTCTGCAATTCCCGTAGACGATCGGACAATGAACAGACCCGTTACCAATGCGAAGAGAACGGTAATAAAGGTATTGACCCTGGATGTCTCGCCCCGGCGGCTTATATGAAGATACAGATAGACAAACGTGATAAAGCAGCTGACAACAAAGACAGAATTAATCGTTATCCTGGACTGGGCTAAAGTTTCGAATAACCCCAAGTGCAAAGCGAAATAGCTGAGGTATTTGAAAATCTCCAGAATATATTCGACTCGTACGGAATGGGGCTTTGCCGACGCTTCATCGACATGATCGTTAAGGACATGCGTCGGAAGCGAATAGAAATAGAAGAAATACAAAACGAAGGAAAGAAATGCCAAGCTCATGCACAGCAACATGTTCTCTTGGAACGCAATGAAGTAAACAAGGCCAACGTAGTAAACGAGCGGATAGAAGAGATGGTTTATGCCGTGATGGGAAAAGCGATATACCGATCGGTCGGAGATTTCTGTTTTTTTCCTGTTTAAGTAAAGGACGGTAAAAAGTGAATCAACAAGTATAATAACAAGCCCAGCGAGTGCGACGAAGTAAAATATCGATCGCAAGCCCTCGCTTTGGAAATACACGATGAAGAAAATAACGGTCGAGATTAACGCGGAGTAGAAAAGCGCCCGTACCAGCCCATACGAAAGCCGGCGTACATGTTTTTCAGCTTGGGCAGGCATCATATCAGGATAAAAGAAATGGAGGAATTTGTCGAACGAGCCGCATATTCAAAGTCATTTCCCGACTCTTAACATATGTAGTAAACGAAGGTTTGCATTATAATAAGGATGAATATCCCGCCTATATACATACAGGCATCCGAATTGTCCGATACAATAAGTAATACATGAAACTACTCCTGCTTACAAACGTTAAGTCGAAGAACTACAATATCGAGCAGTTCAAGTCGTGGCTGGACGAGCGGATCGCAGGAATAGATTGCATCATATCGCTTGGAAATGTAGACAAGGAATTTTTCGGGATCATCAACGATAGGCTATTCAAGAACGAAAACATCGTACGCCTCGGCATACATGCAGGAAACGACTGCGAACTGCTGTTGGAGAAGTATGGTTTTTGGGATCTCCACCTCAAACCGTTTACCCATAAAAACATCAAGTTTCTCGGATACGAAGGGGTAAAAGCCAAACCTGGCGAGGCCTTCTTCGCATACACTGATGAACAAGTCGATGATTTTTTCGACATCACCATCAAAGCAGAAGTACTCGTAACGCACAGCCCTACGTACATGAGCGACCCGAAAAAAGGATTCAAAACGTTTGACCTGTACATAAGAACCAATAATCCGCTTTTTCATATTTTCTCTTGGCAAAACGACACCGATTTCACCATTAAAGGAACCAAATGCATCGGAGTCAACGGCATTAAGCTTATTGAACTCAAGCATATTTGACGTCGCAGACGTCTCGCATTCAATCTCGCACATCCTTCTCAAGACCAGTTTTCCACACGCATTGTGGATTAGTGTTCAAATCTACTCAATCGCGGCGGGAAAACTTGTCGACAATTTTAAACCCAACATGGAAAAAGTTTGTTCAAGTATGTCACGCGAAAACGTACAAGGATACTGAACTCTCTGTTCAACCAAAAAATACAAATGCCTTTGGAATAAGATTTTCTACTTGTTGAAAACCAGAGTAGGGAATCCGGAAATTATCCATATTCCGGCAGAAAAATATGCACAAGACTTTTTACTAATTGTTACTGGACTTTTGGGAAACGATCGTATTTACAGCTTAAAAAATATCCACCTTGATTTGCACACGAATTTATACCGTCACTAAAACAAAAACATACGTTTTCCTACTTTTCCACACGCTATACTATATCTAAGGCTATTTTGAAATTTAAAAAATAAAACCAGAAAGTAACCAAACAAAAAAATAAATGTATTAAAAAACTCAAATAACCAATATACCAAGAAACAAACCAACCAACTAGCCAACTAGCTAACTAGCTAACTAGCTAACCAGCTAACCAACTAACCAACTAACTAACCAACTACCCCCCGTTATGATAATATACCCTTACAAGGAAACTTATGAACCTGAACATAACCAAATCAAATCTTCAGAAGACATTGAATGCGGTTGGCAAAGCAGTCAGCTCCAAGCCGACTCTAGAGATTTTGAAGAACATCGCTCTTGATGCATCGAAGGGCATCCTCAAAATTTCTGCAACCGATCTTGAACTTTCTATCAGTACGTTCGTAGGGGTGGATATTATAGAAGAAGGAAGCACGACCGTAAGCGCAAAGACTTTCTCCGAGTTTATCTCGTTGCTCCCGGAAGGTAACCTGATCCTCAAGACAGAGAATAATGAACTGAAAGTAGAAGCGGAGAAGACGAAATCGAAGTTTTCAACGATTCCTTTCGATGAATTCCCAACTTTGCCGACAGTAAACGAGGACGCAACGCTGCTATTCAAAGTCGAGCGGGAGAAGTTCAAATACGCGTTGAATAAGGTAACCTTCGCAGCCGATAGGGGATTGCGTCAGCCGGTCTTCTCGGGGGTGCTGTTCGAGAACGAAGGCACGAGGCTCAATATGGTCGCAACCGATGGCTTCAGGCTGTCTAAGTACCAAATCGAGCTTACCGAAGAAATTAGCCAGAAAATAACCCCAATCGTTCCGTACGTTTCGCTCGATCAAGTGATGAGGCTGTGCGAAGAGTCGGAGGATGATGTTATCGAGGCATATCTCGTTTCTAAGAATAACCAGATCCTTTTCAAGACAGGCAGAATCGAAATCTCCACCAGCTTGTTGGATGGCGATTACCCGAATTACCGGGCTATCTTGCCGGAGAAAACGGTCTGCTCGTACAAGGTGAACCTTGGTTCTTTAGTCGATGGCGTTAAGCTCTCCAATGTATTCGCCAAGCAGGAAGATGCCTCAAGAATCCGATTCATGAAGACAATCAATTCAGACCATCTGCTCCTAACCTCCCGAGTATCGGAGATTGGCGAATACGAAAGCCAGGTCTCCTCGGAAGTTATGTTTGAGGAAGACAGTATCGAGATCGATTTCAACCCGAGGAAACTCCTGGACATTCTCTCAAGGATAATCACTGAAAACGCCGTTCTCGACATAGTCATCAAACCGAGAACCGAACATCGGATGCTGATTCTCAAGGAAGAGGGGAATGAAGACTTTATCCACCTTTTGACTCCGTTGGTAGGCGCGTAATATGTCTGAAACACAGCACCAACCTGCTCAAGCAGGCGATGAAGCGGTCAGACATGACCGAAATATTGGTACGCGTCATAATGTTTCGCCTTGGATACTATATCCTGCCTTAGCAGTTTCTGGCTTGCTGTTTCTCGCGACACTCTCTTTGGCTTCCTTGAAAGCGGGTTGGGAGCCTCAATTCCAAATACCATGGGGAGCCGGACAGTCGATTAGCCTCGGATGGATTCATGCACGTCATGGAGGAATCGACGACGAGCCGCTTGAAGGCTTACGGGTATCTACGTATCAAACGATCGGTGCCGTGACGACCATTACGTCTTCTGCCTATGCATTGAATACCGCGACCGGATCGTTTGAATGGGGGAAGTTCCTCTCATGCTTCACGAACAAGGGAAAGAAGTGCGGTGATATCACGCCGTTCCAACCTTCGGCAACATTCTGATAAAACCGCAAACCCGACCGAGAGCCGCAGAGCGGTTCTTTTTTCTTTTGTGTAGATAATTATTTATCCCCGTACATTCCACAAGCGTGGAAAACAATGTGTAGAACTTCCATTTACGTTGACATTCCTGTTCTTAACCCTAGAGTGAACACGTATCGATTATAGAAATGTACAAAACAACGTACAACTATCCACATTCTGTCTTTTGTTTTCCACAAGAGCCGCTCGGATTTAACCGGTGCAGTGATATAATTTACCTATGGAAAATAGTGTGGATAAGCATTCAAGCGGCAGAAAAGTTATACCGTACATATTGGGTGGATTAGGAGGTCTGGTTCTTGTCGGCTGCCTGAGTGTCGCCATCGCGTACGAATCGCTGCGGCAATGGGGAAGCGCGCACATATCAATGCCGTTCGGAGGCGCTCGGTATGTAATAACGGCTGTACAGCCCGATGTCCGGCCAATACATTTTCCAGGCGGCGGAACGCTAACGAGATGGCTGCAAACCTCTTGGGGATTCAAGGTTTTCCGCACCGATATGCTCAACGGCGAGGAGCAGGGACAAGTAGAAAAACGATGGACGTTCGACGAGTACACGCGGGATATAATGCTCGGATACCAGTGGAGCTGCGCGCCGAGGCAAGACCACAACTATTGCTCAAATCTTCAGGGAGATAAAGGTATCGTTATCGATATACCGTAGCAGTAATCGGTCGGTTATATGACGGAACCTTTTTCGGTATGTCTCGTGGATAGCAGTTGTTTCGTCTCGTCGATATCGTTCCAGGGATATTCTTTCGTACCGAAGCAAATTGAGGTTTCGTGTCCTTTGCCTAAGATGAGCACCACGTCGTTCTCCTTGGCATTTTGCACGGCAAACTTGATTGCGTTCCGACGCGAATCGGGAGTAGGCTCGTCGAACCGCACGATAAACTTGCCGTTCGGCGTATACGGCAATTCCGGGTAGTACGTATGGATGGTGGTGACGCCATCATCCTTTTTAAACCCCTCGATTATCTGATTGTTGATCTGGTGCAAATTCTCGGTCCGAGGGTCCTCGGAGGTTATGAGAATATTGTCCGCATAGCGGTATGCGAGCTCTCCCATCGCAGGACGTTTGTAGTGATCACGGAGCCCGGCGCAGCCGAACACCACCCAAAGCTTGCTGTCTGCATCGCGGAGTAATGAGCGTGCCGCGTTGAGCGACTTATCGAATGCATTCGGCGTATGGGCAAAGTCGACAATAACGTTTGGGTATGGGTAGAGGAAATTCATACGCCCTCGAATTTGGTCCAGATTCTTGAGTGCCGAAGCGACAACGGTAGGATCAGCATCGGGTAAACCGCTAAAACATGAGAATGCGGCAAGGGCGTTGTAGATATTGTACGAACCGAAGAGCTTAATTCCGGTGACATATGTGCCTTCAACTTTTTCTTCCGAGAAGTTTTGGTCCTCGACCGTCGTTGCGTAGATTTTCGTGAAGAGCTTCGATGATTCTTTTATGACGATGCGGAAGTTCGCAGGATTAAGCTCACCGGCATGCTCTGCGTAGTATGAAATCAGCCGATGCGACTTGGTCGCGTATAGCGAATCGGAAACGCCTTTCAGGAAGTTGTACGACTTGGTGTCGTCGCTGTTGAGGCTTACGGTACCGCCATTTTTCAGCTGGTGCATCAATTTCGATTTCGCCTTCGCATAGTTCTCCCACGAACCATGGTAATCGAGATGCTCGTTGGTGATATTCGTGTAGGCTACCGAATTGAACGGTATGCCGAACACTCGATCCTGGTCGAGCGAATGCGATGTTACCTCCAGGATGAAGAGGTTTGCCCCCTTATCGTCATACTCCTTGATGAATTTCCTCAATTCGGAGCCTAACGGCGTCGTCCGATGCTCTTCGGTTTGCGAGTTGAATCCGTCCTTATCGAAGAGATAGTTGAAAGCGGTAATGAAGCGGAGCTTCTTTACGTTTGAGCCGAATCCTTTCAATGCATAGGCGAGGAACGTGGATGACTTGAGATGCATGTCAACCTCGGCATCATCGAATTTCGCGGAGACGGTCGTGATGAGCAGCGGACGGTAGCCGGATGCTTTCGCCATTTCGTAAAGGAAGCTTGATGTCGTGGTCTTGCCGTCGGTTCCCGTCACCCCCAGGTATATTTTGTTCGGGTCTATCGGGTACTTCTTTGCGTAATAAACCGCGGAAACTCGCCAGTAAACTTTTTTAAGCAGTCGTGATACCTGGATTTTCATAAAGAATAGAATTGAACCTCGCGATCATTATAGCATCCATTGCGCTAGAGCCCGAGTATGCGCTTTGCCTCTTCTGCTTGCTGTTTCTCGATCTCCTCCAAGAGCTTGAGCGTCTGGATCGATTCCGCATTGCGAACGTCCTCGACGGTGACATTCTTCTCGAGACGCCCTTCTTGTTGGAGCTGATGGATGATTTCCGCGTACTTGGCATCGTAGTACTGGTCGATCTTTTCCTGAAGCGCCTTGAAATCCTGGATAGGGATGTAAATGCCTTCGGAGTACCGGGAAAGCCATCCCTGCTTCTTAGGAACCGGTTTGTACGGGAGCTGCGATTCCAAGACCATCGAGATATGTTTTCTATCTTCCTGATTGAAAAGAATTATGAGCCGTTGAGGGGTAGAGAGGATCGTATCGAGGTAAAGCACCTCGGTTCCGTTCTTGAAATAGTACGAATATTCCATTATTTGGCCCCAGCTGTACAGTTCCGTCGCTTCACCTTCGCCGATCTCGACTCCGGCTTTCGTGAGCTTGTAAACGGTATCGGTTGCCGGAAGCGAAGCCTGCACGTAGAGCGCAAATCCGAACGCGAGTATGACCGCAACGACTATCCGCTCCTTGAAAATCAGCGCGATCGCTATCAATATCATGAGGATAAGTCCCATAGTCCAATACCACTGCCGGTCTCGCTTTATCGTTAAACGGGAAGGCGCCACCCATTGGTAGTAAATGTCTTCGGGCAGGGAGGGATAGAGATTCGGCATAACAAGCTCGCGCTTTTCCCGCATTGAAAGGTTTTTATTGCGAATCTGCTTGAGGATCGGGTTAATATCTTTGGGAAGTGGATTATTGCTTGTCGCCATTTGAGCCTGCTGGATGCTCTGGCGGTAATTGCTTTGGTCCATCTGCTGCTTCAGGAGCTCTTCCTTCAGTACCGCTATTTCGTTGTTCAGTCTAGCTATTTCGTTTTGGTAGTTCTCCTGCTGAGGCATTCGTTATTTTCGTAATAATACAACTTTTTCTTATTGTCCCGTAGTCTTCGGCTTGAGAAGGTCGTTAAGCGATGCTTGCAAGTTGGATGACGGGGCAACGAACGTTTGGAGTTTTTGACCTTTCGCCAATTGGCCGAAGTTTCGATTGAACCCATCTTGCAAATACTTTTTCAATAGCTCATTCGTATTCTCGTAGTCAGGAGTCTTGAAACGCTCTGCGTTCGGGCAAATATCGAAAAAGACAGCAAAAGGGGATTCCTTGGGTATCGAAGCGAGGCTTTCGAGCTGGGCGGGAATGAAGGTGTTCCTATTCTTGGCATTAAAAAGCTTGGTGGTTGTCGATGGTCTCGTCATGTATTCGATGAGCCTTTGGGATTGCGCATAATACGGACGGGAACTGGGCATTACGAGCGTCGTCGAGAGCGAAATATCCCTGATACCGCCGATTCTCGCCGGGAGAACCGTGACGAATTTCAGGTTGGGGTTTATCTTTTGGATGTAGTCGATATCTCTCCCCGTCACGAGAATCATGGCAAGCTTTCCGGACGCAAATGCATCGAGATCATTGCCGAGTGTATCGTCCCATACATTTTCCTTAGCGAAATTCGTGTAGAACGTGACGACCTCGTCGAACTTCGAATCCAAAACGAATTTTCTCGTCGTAGCGTTGTAGATGTTGGCATCATCCTGGATCAACAGCAGCTCGAGAATCTTGTCGGCATTGGTGACGTTGGCTGGAGATCCGATACTGATGCCTCCACGAATAAGCTTGTCGTAGTAATCTTTCGGCAGGTTGGTTTTTACCGTCTCGTCGATTTTCACCCGTTGTGTTTTGGTGAGGTTTTGCGCGCGAATGACTAACGACGACCAGTCGAGCTTGTTAAAGTCCGTCTCGGAAAGATTTATTTCGGACATATATTGCTTGTTGTAAGCGAGCGCAATCGTGTCGAACCGGAACGGAGCGCCAAAGAGGTAGTTTGAGACTGTATTGTTTTTCCGCGACAAATCGGGATATCGCTCAGCAACTTTGGTATCGGAGACTACCTTGAAATACGGCGATAGCTCATCCATCCAAACCTCGTCCATCTCGGCGACATCGGGGAGCGCCGTTACGTTTTTTAGCTGGAGCCTTTTTTTCAGGCGGTCTTTATAGTCGGTTTGAGATTGCTGCTCGTACGTTACCTTGATCAGCGGGAACTCTTTGGTGAAATCGTCGAGAATAGGCGCCATTGTTTCCTCGTCGACGCTCGTTCCCCATAACGTAAGCGTCACGGGCACGTTCGTATTTGCCGTTTTCGGCTTCGAAAAAACCGCAAGTAATCCGACGATTACGAGCAGGACAAGAATACCACCTCCGATGGCAAGCACTTTCTTGTTAGAGAGGAGCGAAGATTTTGGCTTATCGGCTACGCCTGCCATTTGCTGCAGCGCCTGCATATTTGGGTCTTGGGGCGCCTGTCCATTATCCATGCCACATAATAGCTGATACGAAGGGATTTTGTAAGGTACAACGATGGCAATCCGGTCAAGGGTTTGATTCGATTATTTGTTGTGACGCAAGGAGTTCACGCATACCCGGCGCTACTTCGTAAAAATCGCCGCCCTCCGAATAAAGTATCCCCAAATCGCTGAGAGTTCGTATGACGTACAATCGATCCATGAATGCTATTTCTTGTCGACCAGTTGCCGCTCCATAAACATGTTCGATAAACGCACCGCTCAAGTTCAACCCGGATTTCGCGAGAAGTATAGACGTTACGATCATCGCTTCCCTTTCATACCGGGAATCTGAGATTGCAGGAAACAAGGATTCGATCGGATGGGGGAGCGCTTTGGGGTATTCAATACGCGAGCTTCGTTCGCTCTGCCCATGGCGTAAATTGAGAGCCTGTGCAATTGCCGCACCGGGCAAGCCTCCTGTGGCCGCCAAGATGAGAATCGCATCAAGGGGATTGGCGTTATCGCCGATTATTTCCATCATCTCCTCCGCGTTTACGGGAAGAAGGCGAAGAATATGCGCGTTCACGTCGAATGAGTGGTAAATCCTTGTTTCATGGGCGCGGAACGCATCCAATACCACGAGCCTGGTCCTACCCGGATTAACGCTCGGCAAAACGTGGGCTTTGAACCAATGGCGAAGATCGGCGTAATTTTGGTACTGCTGGCCTGGGTAGGGGGCATCGAATGCGACGACTATTCTGTCTTCCGGTCCAAGGGCGCTTCCGATGCTCCAACCGAGTCCATCGCCGCTTTGAGATTCGAGCGTTCCTTCGTAGGCGGGAAGCATGAGATACGCCAACTGTCGCTCCCATTCTTCGAGCGACCTATTTTGTTCGTCATGCGAATCGGTTCCATCGATATATATGGTATTCCAATGCATCTCGCCAAAAGCCATGCAGGCAGTTCGAATCGTATGGCTCATACCGATACCTCGAGCGCCGCGCAAAGAAGCCGCAATAATGCCGTTTTCGTGTCGGTCAGCCTGAGCTGCGAAACCTCGTGCCCGCAAGATATTATAGGTATTCGCGGTAAACCCGGGATTAATCTCGCTAAGTGACTTGGTGATATTCATAATGCCGATCATACTAAATCGGCATGATCATTGCAGTAAGAGCGCGTTCGCCAATGACTCGCGTTCGAGTCGGGTGGGATATATAAAACCGCGATACTCGTCTTGGCTGATTGCATTATCGGTGACCAAGTAGGGAAGTATCCCCCCCAGTTCGGGAACCGTGTAGTGCGATAAATTCCAAACATCATGATCGCTTACCATCCTTGGATTGCATGGTGCTTGGATGCCGATCACTTGATCGCCCCAGATATTGTAAATGTATACAAAAAGGCCGCCTCCGCCGTTTCTGCCGAGCAACTCAAGGGATTTCCTATCGACGCCATGGTTCGAAGAAATTTCCATAACTGCGTTATATTCCTCTAAACTAAAGAAACAATGGTACCGTTGAGCATGGTTCGGCCTGTCTAAATCATCACGAGGTATTCCATGCCGTAGTAGTTGATGCACCGCCAGCAACGAGAACATGGATATCAAAAACCTCCTCGCCTCGATCTCAGCTTGATCCATGTTTGGCAAGCCGAGCTCATGACGCTTATGAAATCGTGCAGCGTTTAAATCTCCCAGTGAAATCATGGTTGAAGTATAAAACTGGCTTTCGATTCAGCCAAGTGAAGAAGTATTCAGTAGCTTTCCATATGGCAGGTATGGTGCGCGATTGGTGGCGGCGTAATGCGGGCAACCTTGCAAAAATCCCTTATTTGCAATAAATTACGGTAACGTGAGCCCTTCATTCAACAGTACGTCCATTGATGAGGATATCAAATTCCTGCACGAGAAAATCACCGGCGCGAATTGCCCTCCCGATATCCTCGAAGATATCGAGCGTAGGATTAACCGTATGGTAAAGACCGCGGCGCTGGGTGGCTTTTCGACCGAATACGAGAATCTCTCGAAATACATCGACTGGCTTTCGAGCATACCGTGGGGTAAGTATACGCAAGATAACTTGTCCCTCCCCAACGTAAAGAAAACGCTCGACAAACATTCCTACGGTATCGAGAAGGTAAAGGAGAGGATCCTCGAATACGTATCCATCATGAACCTCAAGGCTTCGCAAGAGGGAAACGAGGTCGTGAACGCGCCGATCATGTGCTTCGTCGGACTGCAGGGTATCGGTAAGACGAGTCTTGCCAAAGCGATCGGCGAGGCAATGGGCCGACAGACGGTGCGTATCGCTATGGGTGGTCTCGGATCAACGTTCGAGCTTCGCGGAAAGCCCAAAACGGAACCGGACGCCGAACCAGGCCAGATAGTAAAAGGCCTTATCAAGGCGCAAAGCATGAACCCGCTAATCATCCTCGACGAGATCGACAAGGTCTCCGGAAATATTGCGCTCCGAAAAGATTTCATGGCTATCCTCCTGGAGATCCTCGATCCCGAGCAGAACCCGAATTTCCGCGACCACTACATCGACTATCCGCTCGACCTTTCGAAAGTGTTCTTCATCTGCACCGCCAATAACTTGGGCAATATCTCCGCCGCGCTCCTGGACCGTCTTGAAATCGTCAGGTTCTATTCGTACTCCGATGAAGAAAAGATGGTGATCGGACGCAATTACGTGTTGCCGGAAATCATGAAGGAAGTGGGCCTAACAGCAGACCAGCTCGAGTTCTCTGATGACGCATGGGAAACCATTGTCCGCCCGCTCGGATTCGACGCCGGCATTCGACAGCTCAAGCGGAACATCTACTCGATCTGCCGCAAAGTCGCGAAGATCATCGTATTGCAGCGCGCTAAGAAGGTGCTCATCACCGGCAAGAACGCCAAGTCGTTCATCGACGAGAGCTTCGGGGTGATGTAGCATGCTTTTCTACAACCACCATAAACCGTCCGTTCTGTTTATTTTGCGTTACAGCGTAACGATGTGAAAAAGAAACCCCCTCAGAAGCCGCTTCATAATTATCGATTGTTTCGATTATGAAATTTTCCTCAGGTATCCCTGCCTCAAGAAGTTGGTCATGTAGCAACGTGACACCATCAAGATGAGCCAAGTCTCCATCGAGTGTCAGGTAATTTTCCCATACGTCCTTGTTGTGCAGATCAGAAAGGGGGACGGTATGATACTTTTTCCCTATAGAGGGCGGTGTACCTACGTAGATGCTATGAGGATCGCACTCCATGGCTCGAATTAAAAATTCCATTGCTTTCTTCGGCAACTCAAAACCAAGTCCTGCTCGTCCCGCATGGATTAACCCCACGATCTCCTCGCCGTTCTTGTCTTTCGCGTACACGATAGACATCGTGCAGTCGCCGGGCAGTCCAATGATCGGGATATTGACCAGTTTCGTGAAAAGAGCGTCACATACATAATATCGTCGGCCATTATCAGCCTCGTTAGGGAGGAGGTAGGTGTCGTCGTCTACAACGACGATCTCCTCGCCATGTTGTACGTCCATAAAACATGCATGTACGATGGGAGCAATATTCAGACCGGCAAGAAATTCCTCTGCGTACCTCCTGGTTTCTTCCGGTATCCCGAAATTAGGATTCTCGCTAAGGTTTTTTGCTTTATGTCCCCAAGAAAAACCATGATGGATATGAGAAGGAATTATCCTGGGAAAACCGCCAGTTTTTTCATTAAGTTGGAATATTTTATCGGTGTACATATTGGATTATGAATCGATGATAGAATCTCTCTGATCTCTTCTGAAAAAAACAACATCGTCCGGGGTAGATAGAGTATCGAAATCATAGCGAAATCCCGGAAACTTAGGATTACCCAAGCGTGCAACTACCTCAAACATGATTCCTGCGCCCAAAGGAGCTGTACCGGGTTCGGCATAGACATACTGCTCGACTTGTGAAGGATAGAAGAAGGCGAATTGAGTATGATCCGATGTGTAAAGACCAGCATAAGGATGTCCTTCGGGCCTCTTCTTGAATGAGCCGAGGATGGGAACGATGTTTACTCCATCAATAATGGTGTGGTATACGTTAACCCAATTTCTGTTCGGATCGATGTAACGGGCAAACAGCGATAATGATTCACGCTTCGGTGTAATACCACCTTCGACTTCAGTTTCTCTTTGTAGACCAGCAATAGGGTCGTTACGTTCATGCGGCTTTAGTCCGCCGCCCGGTAACTCGAAGCCGGCATGATCCTCACGATTAAGGAAAAATACTTTACCGGCTTTGTCTTGAGTAATTAAAAATGCCGATCTCGTCTCGCCAGTTAAATTTACGCGGAATCCATCCTTCATAAAGTATTGAGCAGTTTAATTATTTCGTCGTTGCTTCGATAACTATCGTAATCCTCGACGGTACCTATTTCAATTCGCTCAAACGTTCCCGGTATTTCATACAGCACTTGCTTATCGGCGCTTATAAGTCGGTGGATCAAACCGTCTTTCGGGAAGAGCGAGTCGACGATTCCTTTCTCCTTGAGGAAAGTTCTGACTGAAGCGTGTATGGCGAGTACGCCGAAGTAATCCCCGCGCTCGATACCAGAAAGCTGCGCGAATGATTCTTTGTACAGAAATTCCTTATGCATGATAAGACGGTTGCCCGCATACCCAAGCGGTTCAATGTTGGTTTTGGCGCCTACTACGAGTAACGGGCATTCGTAATCGACATCGTCGGTTAGCCGCATGAAAATATTCTCTGGCATAGAGAAGATCGTATCTGCATTCATCGCGAAAAATACTTCGTCGTCGCGTAAGGAGTGTAAGAAATCTTCAGCATAGGCTAGGTCGCCTGCTTGTTCGAAGAGTGCCGGTTGTCTGCTGATGGAAAGAGTTACGCCGTAATTCTTGGCGAGTTCTGGCAAGTATTCGAATTGCTCGGCTAGATGAAACGTATTGATGGTTATGTCCGTAATGCCGACGCGCGATACGTACGATATGAGGTATTCGATCATCGGCTTGCCGAGAAGCGGAAGCAGAGGCTTTGGCGTCTCGTAGGTATAAGGTCTGAGCCTGGTTCCGAGGCCGCCGGCGAAGATAAAGGCTTTCATCGTCGTATATTACTACTTTGACGCTCGGGGTACATATTTGCGCGGTAAAGTTGGCTTAACTAAATACGGTATAGGTGCTATGATCGCACACGTTACGAATCATGAACTTTGAATCCATAGAACGGACATTTGTGATGATCAAGCCAGACGGGGTGAAACGCGGTTTGATCGGAACAATATTTAACAAATTCGAGGGCGTGGGGCTTAAGCTCGTCGCCTGCAGAATGATTAAGGCTACGAGGGAGCAGGCTGAAGGCAACTACCCCCATGACGATAAGGCCTGGATAGAGAATCTCGGCAACAAGACGCTTACCAATTACGGAGGCGACAAGGATAGGATCGAGAAAGACATGGGAACATCCGATATCATGGAACTCGGAGAGCAAGTCTATAACGGACTTGTCGATCTGTTGATGTCAGGACCGCTCGTTATCATGGTATGGGAAGGCAACCATGCAATCCAGCTCGTCCGAAAGCTCGCCGGCAGCACCTTGCCCGAATTATCCGCTCCCGGTTCAATCCGCGGCGATTACGCATTCGATACGCCAATGCTCGCTATCAAGTCGGGACGTATCGCATTCAATACCCTTATCCACATCTCCGATTCCCCGGAATCGGCAGCGCGAGAAATCAGCCACTGGTTCGGCGACAACTACAAGTATCTGGGCAATTACGACCGAATCGATTACGTAGGAGCATTCGAAGCATTCAACTAAACCATCATGAAAATCCAAAGAACATTAATAATCTGCAAACACGACGCTGTAGCCCGAGGCTTGATGGGGGAGATCATCAAGCGGTTCGAACGAGTCGGCTTAAAACTCGTTGCCATGGAGTTCATCCAGGCATCGGAAGATATGGGACATAAGCATTATCCGACGACTGAAGAATGGCTTGCTCGAGCCGGCAACCGAACGCTCGACGAATACAAGACCAAAGGTATCGACGCTATGGAGCGGCTTGGTACTGAAGATCCAATCGAGGTCGGCAAGATGATCAAGCAATGGAATGTCGACTACCTAAGTTTCGGCCCGGTGCTTGCGATGGTTTGGGAAGGTCCCGAAGCTATTGCTATCGGAAGAAAGCTCATCGGCGAAACAGTACCCGCTAAAGCAGCCCCCGGTACGATCCGCGGAGATTTCAGCTGGGACAACGCTGATCTGGCAAACGAGCAGATGCGCCCATTCTACAATTTGATTCACGGTTCGGGAGCTCCTGACGAGGCTGAGTTCGAAATCGAGCTTTGGTTCGAGAACTCAGAGCTTATGGACTATGTCGTCTATTCCCATCCGTTCATGGGTTACCACGGCAAGATGAATAAGCCGAATACCGAGGAATAACCTCGGTATTACCGGTTTCGGTGTCGTGCTGCTATAATCCGCTCATGAATACGCTTACCCAAGGTGATCTGATCAAGCGAGACGACGATAGGGTTGAATACTTTACAGCAATCGACAGCTTTGCCGCCACGGCAGATACGATTCCTTGGGCTTCCGCCTTTTCCGAGGTGATGTTGCGGCGTTTCGGCTGCGAACTTGGAGGCGAGAACCGAGAGTTTGTAGGTATCAAGGATATGCAAAGCTATCGGGAAGCGCTGTTCGCTGCATTTTCCCAAGGAGAGGTCGTCGCGTACTGGATTCGCGACGCTGCCCATTTCGGAAAACTGACTTTAACCGAGGATGATGTACGCAGTCCCGGCTTTTGGGGAACGATGAAAGCGAATATCTCAAGGGATGGCAAGGTAGTATTCAGCTACTCCGCGATCCCTTCGCGCTATTCGATGACGTCGCTTGATCTCCGTCAAGGAATTATGGGCCATCGTCTATCGAAATACGCCGGAGGCCAACGACCCGAAATCAGTTCCTCTTCCGCCCTCTACATCGTCCGCAGCTGCATGGAAGCTGTATTGACCGGAGACTTCGTACCGCAACAATTCTTCGAGAACGGGCTTCTGGACCTTTCGCATCTGTATCCCCATTCGCTTCCGCTTGAGGATGGCGATACCGTTACTATCGACGATACGTATCCGAAATACAGGAACTTGCGCAACAACATCGCGCTCATCGTGAATCGATCGATCGGCATACACGAGGGATTGACGATAGCCGATTACGTCCTGTACCACGGTAATGTCATGGAGGCGATCAATCATGCCCGAGCGTAACGTGGACCTCTTATAAAACCGAAAGAAGCATGCTAAAATAACCAAGTTTTTAGCCACCTTAGCTCAGTTGGTAGAGCATCGGTATCGTAAACCGAGGGTCGAGGGTCCGAGTCCCTCAGGTGGCTCCATTTTCGGGCATGATATAATGATCCATGTCCTTTTACCGAGAGGGGCCAACCCAGCAGACCACCGATGGCCTTTCCGATTACATGCAAGCAGTAGATGCTTTTGGTCCTACATTACCCAATTCGAGATTCGTTGCGGCGCTGACGAGCCAATTGCTCGAAGCAAGCGGTTTGAGATTCGATGATTCGGAAGACTGCATATCGGTTTCACTCTTTGCGACTCACAGGGAACTAACGTATCGCGGATCGGACGATACGGGTACCCGAGTCATTTGGATTGCAGACGCATTACTGCCCCAAGATGACAGAAACACTTTCGAGGTTGACCGACTGCTCATGGCAGCACTCCGTGTGTATCTCAAGAGCAATGGAACTCTTGATATTGCCTATGCATTGCCTCGCTGGGATTATCGATGGAGATTGGAAAATAATCTGTCGTCGCCCGAAGGAAAGATAACCCATCAATACGGCCGTATCAAGTTTCCTCGACAACTCGATCTTGGTGAAGAAACGACAGAACAATTTAGGGTCGCTTTCGCAAGGTTCTTGCGTGAAGAAAATATTACGGGCTTTCTGAGGTTTGTGATGGCACAGGCGGATCCAGCAATGAGAATAAATTCAATGGGGGCTCGGACGGCGTTCAACCCTAGACAAGAAGGTTTTGCCGATCTACGTTCGCTCACAAACAATATCCTGAGATCAGCAATTGGAATCGATCTGGTGAATGTCGATCCGGTAATGCTCGCTCAATACAGGAAAAGGGTAGATCGCATGTTCAATTCGCGCTAAGCCGTATTTCGATTATGCTATACTCCAACGTGCCTCCCGTTAAATTGAACGTGAAAGTTATCGAGAAGAAAACGATAGCTCCCCATGTCCTCGTCGTCACCGTCGACGGGAACGGAAACAAACTTCCAATCTTTACCGCGGGACAATACTATTCGTTTAGAATCGCCGATCGGGTTAACCGCTCGTATTCCATCGCGTCGGCGCCATCTACCGATACCGCTGAATTCCTTATCGATACCGCGCCGGGAGGACCCGGATCGCTTTTCGCCGAGGAGTTGGAAGTACGGGACATTTTCGAAGTCCTCGGGCCGCTCGGTTTTTTTACCCTCGAAAAGACGCATGCTTATGAAGACGAAAATCCGATAATCTTCGTCGCGACCGGAACGGGCATCGCACCATTCCGTTCAATGATCCTGGATTTATTGGTTAACAAGAAATCGACACGCGACATCTACCTGTACTTCGGCTTGCGGTACGACACGGAAAGCTATTACTTCGATGAATTTGCCGATCTTGCCGGTAAATATCCCAACTTCCACAATCATCCGATTATCTCCCGACCAAGCGAGAACTGGAAAGGCGAGGTAGGGCATTGCCAAGATTTCATAACCCAAATGCCGGTATTGGATGGCGCGAGAATTTACATTTGCGGCCAAAACAAAAACGTTGACGCCATCGCCGAAGACCTCAAGGCGTATGGGTACCCGAAAGAATCCCTCCATTTCGAGAAATATGGATGATGTGAGAATCTTCCAACCGTTGCTATAATGCAACCATGTCTCATTCTTACATTTCGGGAATCGAGCAGCTCACGTCAGCGCCGGAAGGCGTACGGTCAGCTGTCGACCTCTTCACTACGAAACACGACTTATCAACGCAATTGGCTCGGAGGATGAACCATTCTGCTTTAGCAGACGGGTTCGATCAGGACACAAGCAGGCTCGTTATCCATATGTACACGCAAGGCATGCTGGCTGTTGCCCACTACACCGATCCGAATTCGGTGAGGAGGGGAACCTTTGCGATGGTGCAGCTTATGGGAGATGCGCTTGCTATGCCGTTAGATCCGCAGATGTTTACGGTAGTAAAGGCGCTCTATTGGGACGGCAGGGATCTCGGTTGGGCTTTGCCGCATCAGGGATATTCCATGGTATTGTCTTCCACCTTGCATACGGCTACGCATCACTACTCCGCAAGCGAAGAAATTATGGGAAAGGTCGTCGAGGCAAACAAGCGGCTTGTGAGGAGCGGAGACCCGGTCGCGTATATGACTGCATTGGACGATATTGCCGGAGCCACGATAGTGCCTCATTACTGGAATGCGCTTTCCCGAACATACCGGAGCGAAGAACGAAGCCTGGGCGAGTTCGCTGCGGCTCATGCATATCAAGTGCTCACGCTAGCGAAAGCGTGCGTCGATATGGTTGATCCGTTAAGTGCAGAAACACGAGGACGAACTTCGCTTCGAGTAGTAGACATCGTTAACGAGTTGTCTTCGCCTATGGGGCGCTAGTTCCAGAAGTCCAGCCTTGGTCGATACAGCAGGTAATAAATCAAGGCTGCGATTCCACCATATCCGAAAACCAAACCGGCAATCAGCAAGACGAGCCAAAGCGTTCTGTCCTTGAATTCCGTATCCGTTTTGCGGAACACGTCAACGAGGCATGCGAGGTAGAGCCATATCATCAACACCAAAACCGCTATGCCGAAGAATATTCCTCCGCATGCAAGCAACAGCAATATTGAACCGCCCATCATGATTGTTTTTGATATTGGCTAACTATTTCGACGAGCAATTCGTCGTTGAATTTTTTCCCCATAATCTGCATGCCGATCGGAAGCTTGCCAGACTTTCCCGTAGGGAAGGCGACTGATGGGATTCCGGTAAGGTTGGCGGTAACGGTATAGATATCCTCGAGATACATTTCTACGGGATTGGTTGTCTTTTCACCGATTTGCAGCGCGGGAGATGGAGCTACCGGACTGACGATAAAATCAACATCATTGAGGATGCCGTTAATCTCGCTGGAAATTAAGTTGCGAACTTTTTGGGCTTTCTTATAGTACGCATCGAAGTAACCTTCGGATAAGACGTACGACCCGAGGAATATTCGCCGTTTCGCCTCTGCGTTGAACCCTTCGGTTCGCGAGAGGGTAAAGACATCCTCCCATGTTTTGACATCAGCCGCTTTGCCCGATTCGTATTTCTTGCTGAACGCCCCGTACCTGGTCCCATGGAATCTGGCCAAGTTGGTGCTCGCTTCGCTCATCGCCGTAATGTAATACGTGGGGATGCAGTAGTTTAACGTAGAGATCGTGTGTTCAACCGCTTCATAGCCGAGATCCTTGAATCGTTCTATAGTCGCGAGGTAATTCGTGCGTATATCCTCGTTTATCGATTCTGGTACGAAATCCATGGAGTAGGCAAAACGCATCTTCGGCTCGGCGTCGAAATCTTCCGGTACCGATTCGACAGTCATATCGTACTTATCTTTGCCTTGCAGAATCTTGAAAATAACCCCCAAATCCTCGGAGCTTCGGGTTATAGGCCCGACGCTATCGAGCGACGATGCGTAGGCGATACAGCCGAACCGGGAAACTCTACCGTACGTCGGTTTCAAACCATAAACCCCGCAAAACGCGGCTGGGTTGCGAATCGAACCGCCGGTATCTTCCCCGATAGAAAACGAGCACATATCGAGCGCTACGCTTGCTGCTGAGCCTCCCGATGATCCTCCGGCAACCCTATTTTTATCGTACGGATTTTTGGTGACCTTATACGAAGAATTCTCGGTCGAGCTTCCAAATCCCCAAGCATCCATATTGACCTTGCCGACCAGGATCGCACCTTCATTGAGCAGCTTCTTTACGATCGTCGAGTAGAAACCGCTTTTGGTGCCTTTCAAATACTTGTCGCCGGCGGTGGCGGGAACGCCGGGCATTTGGTAAGAATCCTTGACGCTAAACGGTACCCCCAGGAGCCGCTTGGTTGTTTCGCCGGATGCACGCTCTTTGTCGGCAGCTTTAGCTTCTTCGAGCAGGGTATCTTCATCGCGGACAAACAAGTAAACGTTGTAGTCCTCGTTGAGCTTTTTGATGTTTTTGAGGAAATGTTTCATAAGCGCGACGGAAGTGAGTTCGCCGCTCTCAAGTCCTTTTAAGACTTCTACAACGCTTAAGTTTGACAAGTTCATAGACAATTATATATTAAACGTAATTAAGTTCTATGGGCAAGCAATTTTTGCGGGAGAAAAAAGTTCTCGTTTCGTTAGTGCTCGTTTTGCTAATGATTAGCGGCGTCTTTGCAGGAGTCGTCATACAGCAGAGCAAGAACAGTACCGATACCCGCAGCTCGGCCAGCGTCGCTAATGGCGTGAAATTGGCGTTCTTGCCGCAAACGAGCGATCCCTCCGTTATGAGAGTTAAACCGCTATCGGGAGTATCATCCGTTTCGTCAAGCGAAGGTACGGGAAATATCGCCGTCGCGAATACCTTCTACCCAGTGCTGAAGCTAACGGTACCCGTATCCTCGGTTGGAGCTCCGTTAACCGCCGCGTCGAAAATACGAATCGTCTATCCGGTTACGGCAGCCGGCATCGATCAATACGGTTGGACGATGTCTAAGCCGTCCGTAGGAAATATTTCAGCAAAATCGCGATCGGGCGTGTCGCTAACGCCGAGCGTGGGCGATTTGAACAATAACAATTTCTTCGGCGTGTACTACTTCGACCTGAAGCCTGCAGCAGGAATCACGATGGCGGACTCAATCGAAATCACCATAAAGAACGTCACTACGCAATCGATCTCGGTGAACAACAATCCGATCCAGATATTTGCGGATAAGCTTGGCAACAACAATTTCGTGAAGTTCGCAGATGTATTGTTCCATGTAATGTCGAAGGCTGCCGATAGCGTTAAGATTTTCGTCGACCCGCAGTATACGCCGGGTCAGGGAGTGAGGGTAAATGCTACGCCGATCTATTCGTATGACGTTTATCAACGCGATTCCACCGGAGAAATACTATACGATTACGGCTGGGTGCCGAAAATCAAGTACCGGTATCCGCTCAACGACGAACTCTATTCCGGAGCGGTCTCATTGCGGGTCGGCTCGGGATCGACGACTCAAGTGATTTGGCCTGATGGTTCGAGCTCGGCAACAAAACCGGAATACACATTCAACATCGCTCCGCAGTCAGGATGCTTGAGGAATTGCACAACGTCGATACAGTCGGTCAGGCCGGCAGGCCAAGGCTATTTTTACCTTGAGGGAAAAGTGGCGGGAAAGAACTTCGACGTATCGTTCGGCAAAAGCAACATGTCCTCGAGCAATTTTCTCGCCGATACCGGGCTAGCGGGTAAGAAACTGTATTTCGGCGATTGGCACTCCCACTATACCGACAACAACTCCAATTTGGTCGACGACGTGAATTTCGGAAAGCTCGGATATAAGGCAGATTTCGTTGGAGCAACGAATAAGACGAGCTACGAATACTATCCCCAAAACAAGCAGATAACCGCTGCAGATTTCAATGCGTACCTAGCACAAAACAGGACGCTCGAGCAGCCGGGGCAGTTCTTGGCGTTGCCGAACGAGGAATGGCCGAAAGTAATTTCGCAGTACAATCCGTTCCGCTCAACGCTCGAGAGCAATCCAACGGGAACCAGCAGCGTGGCGGCAAATTGGATTCATCAAATGATTCTCTTCAGATCCGAGGATAGGACTGGGTTCTATTCGTCGGAAAGTGCCGAATACGCAAACTTTTTTACCGTCATGCAAAAAGCCCGCGAGCTTAACGCTGTTGTCGCGCCGCACCATATGGGAATCTACCCGTCGCCGTTCTATGACAGCGATGTCCAGGCAGCTGCCCGAGTTGTTGGTTTCAACGGTTGGGATGCAGGCGACCAAAATAGGGGCATGGAGAATTTCTTGGTGCAAGGCGCAAAGATGGGATTTGTCGGAGAATCGGATTCCCATCAGGGTACGGCTGCAGAAGGAGGAGTAACGGGAATATACTTGGATTCCCTATCGAGAGACACCTTATTGGATAGCGTAAAGCGTCGCGATACCTACGCTAGCTCATCGTTCGGTCGTCCCGAACTGTACTTCGCGATGACTTCGCCGACGAAGGTGGAAATGGGAAAAGAAGGGCAAGTTGCGGTTGGCACCAAGCCGACGTTCAGGATAAAAGTTCTGATGTCGACGCCGGTCAACCAGGTCGTTATCAAGCGCGGCTCGTACGGAAGCCCCATCATAAAGAAAACGTTGGTATTCGGTACCGATAATGCGAATGACGATATCCAGCCAGCGCCGGCAGGTTCGGTAAAATGCACGAACCAGAACAACCTGTACATGGACTGCACGTTTACGGAAACCGATGCAGACAATTATAACTTCTATTATCTCGCCGTCGGCTCGCATTATGGCTGCAACGTAACATGGTACTCGTATACGAATGAGGTCTGCGCATTTTCATCGCCGATTTGGATTACGAGATCGGACGTGAACTTCATTTATGGCGATAGCTTCAACAATGTAGGTGAACAAGGCAAGGAGGCGCTGCTCAAGACGAGGTTCCTGGTTCAGCCGGGACATGCGGCCGCTGAAGTAAAGAATCTGGCGCTCATGCTTACGAACAATTATCCGACAAAAGATCTGACGCTCAACTCGTTCAAGAAATCGACCAACGTATCCTCGCAAGCTAACAACAACTGGTACCAGACGCTCGTGAACGATAACGGCATGATCGTCGATTTCAAGGTCAGGAACATAAACGGGCAATGGGTTTTCGCCGGACTGAATTACCAAAAGCTTCTGGGAGGCAGGTGCAATTATCTCGACGATTCCTGTATGCAAGTCTTCGCGAAACCAGGGGAAAATAAGATTCTGTACCTGTATACCGATGGGACGTACTCGTACTCCAAGACGAGCTGCAATCCGGGCAATATGTCCCGATGTACCTACGCCATGCTGAACGCCGCCAAATCAACGATCTCGGTAAATAAGTATCCCGCTTTCACTGCCGATGTACTCGACGTTTCGTGGGATATACAATTCGAACCGGTAATCGGCGAACGTATCTACGAGCTGTACACGACGGCTTTCACCAAAGACGGTCGAGCCCAGGGATGGAGAAGAGGTGGTGCCGTTTTGGCTAACCCGACGATCCCCAGCGGCGCATTCAAGGTAGTGAGCGCGAACTCGGATGCGAACGGCATGGTTTCGTTAACACCGGCATCTCCGCTCAATGACAATGCCGCAGGTATCGAGGGTATCGGAAACATATACTTCACCGTAGCAGATGTCAGTGCATCAGCGCCATGCTCCTTCCTCAACGAGGATTGGTATTCGACCAATGCGCTCTATAAGCTTCCCAACGCGACATTCCAGTACAGGCTGAAGGGCGAGCGTGGTCCGCGCAAACTTTGCTACTACCTGAAAGATGCGTACGGTTTGCAATCGCAAACATTCGAGATACCGGTGAACAAAACGAATTAAGTTAACGAATCTTCACTTACGGGAAATCGGTTCTTGGGAGAAAATACTTCCATGGAATACGAAGTGAAAGTGTTGGATATCGATGTGGATGATATTATAGGTAGGTTGTCTTCGATAGGCGCGGAGTATCGCGGTGACTTTGCCATGCGACGATGGGTTTACGCCCAGTCGGGAACGAAGGAGATGGTACGACTCCGAAGCGACGGAAATTCGATAACGCTTACGTACAAACGTTTGAATAACGAGGATATCGGCGGCGTCGAAGAGATGGAAGTGGCAGTCTCTGACTTTGCTATGACCGACGCAATTTTCAAGCGGCTCGGTTTCGACGAGACGTATTACCAGGAGAACAAGAGAAAGCTATATGTACTTGGGAATACCGAGTTCTGCATCGACACGTGGCCGCTCATCCCGACCTATTTGGAAATAGAGTCGACAAGCGAAGCGGAAGTTCAGGCCGCCCTCGATCTGCTACAGATCACACGCCATGACGGGAATATTGCGGTAAAATCGATTTACGAGCGGTACGGGATCGACCTGCATTCGTACCCGGTTATGCATTTTGGAATCAAGTCACATGAACAAGTTGCTCAATAAAACCCTGAACCAGATTCAATTGGAAATACTCTCCTCGTTGACCACAAGCGAGCGAAAAAGATTCAACCAGCTGAAGCCGGCAGGAATGGAGAATGATCAATTCAACTACCACCTCAAGTTCCTGCTCGAGAAAAACCTTGTCGAGAAAGCAGAGGACGGCTACGGACTTACGCTGCAGGGTAAAAAATTCGTAAGCAACATGACGCTCGATGGCGTTGTCGAAGATCTCTTTAAGGTTTCGATCGCAGCGTACGTTGTGCGGGAACGTGAAGGCGAACATCAGATGCTTTTGCAAAGGCGATCAAGATATCCGTATAAAGGCGATGTCTCGAGCGTATCGGGAAAAGTGAGGAAAGGGGAGCATGTTGAAGCGGCCGCATCCAGGAAGTTGCGCGAGGAAACCGGGCTCGAGGCTGAATTCACGTGCCTCGGAGTCCTTCGCAAAATTAGGAGAAACCTCGACGGAACTGTTTTTGAGGATGTGATCTACCATATCTGCTTTACGGAGGAACCGCGAGGCGAGCTAAACGTGAGCACGGAGTACGGAGAAAATTTTTGGGATACGTACGAACATGCTATCGAATATATGAACAAGAATTCCGACGCAGGCGATGTATCGAGGGCGGTGCTTAAGGAAGTGCTCGCAGGAAATCGTGAACCGTTTTATCTCGTTGACGATTTTACCGTCGAGAACGTTTGATTATTTCAGGATGTACCAAATCGCCAGGCTTAAAATCACCGCTCCCGAGAACATCGGGGCATAAATTGTCGCCAGGTTGCCGAACCGTTCTTCGACATTAAGCTTATTCTTGCCGTAAATCAGCAGCAGGCCGATCGAAATAATCGAGGCTGCAAGGCCGAGACTGAAAAAGAAAATCAGGACAAGCCCGTAGCCGACTTTTCCTAAACCCGCCGCCAGAACCAGGAGCGATAACGCGTCGACGCACGGTACGATTCCTCCGCTTATGCCGGCAAGAAACAGGCTCCACTTGCCTTGAACCTTCTCCGGATCGCCTTTGAAATGCGTATGCTTGAATAATCCATGCGAATGGGTTAGGTCGCTGTGATCATGAGCATCATGCGCTCCGTGACTGTGGGAATGCCCGTCGTGGTCGTACGTATGGTGGTCGTGTGCATGTCCGTCATGGTTATGGTCATGCTTATGATTATGGTGGCTATGGTCATGATCATGCTCGTCATGGCTGTGATGGTGGTCGTGATGATCATCTTGATGTTCATCATCGTCTTCCAGCTCATCGTGGGAATGCGAATGGCTCGGGTCGTATCCGGGAATACCCCGGTATTTGTACGCGCGTAGCCCGTTTTTCAAAAGGCTGTATCCAAGGAAGAAAAGCAGTACCGCGCTAAACTTTTCGAAATAGGGCAGCACCGAATTGACGGAAAACTTCTTGTTGAGTGCAAGCAATATAAATCCCAAAACGAAAATGACGATCGTATGCGAAAAAGTAATTGCACCCCCCAAGACCAGCACGTCGCCGATTTTGCTGCCTTTCTTTCCGACAAGGAATGCGGCCATAAGGCTCTTGCCGTGACCGGGAGTGATACTGTGGAGAGCTCCCGCGATAAAAGAGATCAGCAAACCGAGGATGATGAAGAGGGGGCCGTTGCCGTTATTGAAAATCGTTCCGGTGAGCTTCCTTGAATATGCCGCGATAGAATCGAAGGCTTTCTGGATACCGTTTTTGCTCGATGTTTCGGGTTTGAGCGGGTTGACGGGTTGGTTCGCATCGCCTTCCTTGACTGGCTGGGATGTTCCGGTTGTCTGCGCTGCGGGAGCGAAATTCTTGAATTTGAAGTCGATATCGTATTCTTCTTGTTGATAGGTCGTATTCTCGGACGAGTTGATACGCTCGATATTCGGGTCGCTGGCGGTATTATCTTCATATACCGTCAAATCGCTGTAGGGATCCGTGTTCAGAAACTTCTGGTTGTATTTGAATACGAAACTGTTGGTTTCGAGAATCTTCGGATTTTCGACGGTATAGTCGATCTCTATGAAATCGTCGAGCGATTCGAACTTCGCTTTTGGAATAACTTTTTGTCCGGTCTTTATGAGCTTGAGATCGCGGCTGTTGAGTGATCCGGCAATTTTCTTCTGGATAGATTCCGAAGCCCACGTATTCATTTCCTGTTCGCTGATCTCGTTGCTCTTATCGGTATCGATAAGGTAATAGACTTGATCAACGACAAGCGGATCGAGGTGGAGCTTGAAGATAATGTCGGTCTTGTCTTTATAGAACTTGAAATAAAACTCTTGGACGCAAAGCGGCAAAGGATGGGCAAACGAACCCGCTATCGAGAGGACGAAAGCCGCACATAGGAAAAGACACAAGAGGTATTTCTTCATTTCGTGCCGATTATATCAAGTTAAACGGCATTTCGAAGCCTATCGGCGTTGGCCGATTTGTATCCGCTGTTGAGTCAAGGGGTTGGTGTTGACGATCTGAATTCCGTAATACTCTTCATTCCCGTCGTGCGGCGAAAGACTCATGAACCGCTCCGCAGGCACGTATTCCTCTATGCCGGGCGTTTCAGTCTCAGGGCGATGGACGAGGAAGTAAAGTTTTCCGTCTCGTCCTTTTGCGTAGCCGGTAACGATTGCCGCATGCTGCGCGTACCTCCCGACCACATAGCCATGTTGGTCGATAGTCGATAGCCAGTCATCAAGTTTGTTCGACCCGCGCAAGTTGACAGCACGTCTTGAACCCGAGTAATCGTACCTTCCGCCCTCGATAGCCTCGCATACGCGTTTCATATTGAGATAGCGCGTCGTCGGATCTGTGAAACCCGGTTCAGCGGAAAGAGATGCATACATATGGACGGGATCCAGATCGGTATAATCACCCGGAGCAACTGAACGAAGGGCCTGGTTCATGGCGTACGGAACGCACATAAACGTATTATCGGGAGGGAGACGATGCTGCGCTTCGTATTGCAGCGGACGCGAACGCCTTACCGTCGCCTGGTCGATCTGCTGCTCGATTTGTTCTGAGGTCTGCCCCCATTGTATGTTTGCCATGACTATTCAGGTGTAACAGCGCATTCGCCGTCATTATCGACGTGTCCCGGAAGCGACTTGCCGTCCCGTTGCATGACACACGGGAGCGGATCGGGGCCGGAGCCTTTCGTCTGTGAATATACGGGAATAACGATGGATATTGCAACGCCAATAACGATACAGCACAAGAACAAAACCGAGGCCAAAATCACGAAAATTAGCCAGATGGGAAATTTTTTCTTTCCCTGTGGCGGTACCTCTTGTGTTACAGGTTGCGATGCTTCCATTTAGGACATTGTAGGATAAATTGAGGAAGGAATCGAATGCGGGAGCGTTGTCGCTCAGAGAATTAGCAGAGAAATATCGTGTAGCGTTGAGAGTGGAGATTATTATCCGAAACCCCGAAGCTAGTGGCATTAGATACGCTATCAGGGACTAATAGTCTTTCAGGTCTAGCAACATGACATAAGTCATGTTGTGGTGCCGAGGGCTGAGCACCGTTGCTCCGGTGCTCAGTAAAAGCAAGGCACTGTCGAGTATCGGTAAGGGTAGCGACGAAGTCGCTTGTGAAAAAAATTGAAGTGTGGTGCCGAGGGAGGGACTCGAACCCTCACGACCGAAGTCAATGGATTTTAAGTCCACAGCGTCTACCATTCCGCCACCCCGGCTTGCTCAGTTTCCAGCGTTGAATCTTCACTCGACAAAATAGTAGAAAGATTCGCGCATGATGACTGGTCGACTTCAGCTTAGGAATGTTACCATACAAAAGCGTTCGCGGGTAGACGTTCAGAACGTCAGAACGCCTACGACGACGACGAGCATTAAGGCGAGGTGGAGGGCATGATGTGATGAGTGTTCGCGTTTGAACCCGTGCCTGAGAGAGTACCAAACATCAGCGCTTATCACTGCCGCGACGAGAATGATATAGACCAGGTTGAAGCGTTGGGCTCCCGATAGTTTTCCCAAAAAGGAATTAGGCTTACCGGGAAGGCTGGAAGCGCTAGAGACGGTTCCCGTTGTCCCGGAAACGGCGGCAACTGAAGGAATTTGGACTTCTTTGCTTACTTTGTTTCCCGCATCGTCGTAAATTGAGAGCATCACGACTTTCTCTTGTATTGAAGTCGTATCGATTGTCGCGTCGAATGTATTGCTTTTGTTTTGCATTTCTCCCTGAACAGAGTCGTTGACGTAGTACTTTATCTTGCCGAGCTTTTCTTTTGAGCTCGCGATGATCGTAACGCTACCGCCGTTCCGGTAGGTATCTACGGATACTTGCGAGACGTTAGGAGGAACTGTATCGAGCAGGATATGTATCTTGTTCGAGGAGTCGCTTTCGAGCTTCGTTCCTGAATCGAACATCTTTGCGGTCAGCTCGTTTGATTCGCTCTCGATCGGTATCATGCTCGTGAATGCCGCATTTTGCTTCGGCAATTCGCCGACGAACTTGTCGTTATTGAAAATGCGAACGGTATCGCCGTTCGCGGCAATACCTTCAACTTTCACTTCTTTTTGGTTCGTTACCGTATTATCGGCTGGCTTGGATAACGAAGGCGGGTTGGGCTTCGAAGGAACGGGTGTCGTCCCCTTATTGCTCTGCTGAACTACTTTCGGCGGACTTGTCGGTTTCGTATTGGTCGTGCTTGTCTTGCTCGGTGTCGGTGACGGTTGGGGAGAATCCTGATCGAGAACCATCGACCCAAACATCTCGACGATTATGGAGGTCTGGACGCCTTGAAACGTTCCGTAAACCACCGAAACGCCGATTTCGCGAAAGTGCGAGTTGACGATATTCTCGCGATGGGTTTTGCTGTTCATCCAGGCAAGATGAACGTCGGTATCGGAATCGAAGTCCTTGGCGAGGTTCTCGCCGGCGTAAACGTAATTGTATCCGTTAGCACGAATGAACTGCCACGGGGTTTCGCCGTTCGGTCCGAAATGGCTCCAGTACTGCTTTTGGAACATATCTTGCCCTTTCTGGCTTGCCGCTACGGTCAACGAAGAATTTTTGACCAACGGGTTTAGTCCGAGTTTCGTTCGCTCCTTATTCGCTAAGGTAATAATATCATCGGCATTAAGATTCGCGGCATATGCCCTCGTTGAGGCAATTCCCAAGAGAGGGAAAAAAATGTAGTTCGCGAGCAAAAAGAGAACCCCGTAGGCGAGCAGAGAATAATGCCGCGTCGCATGAGGATGGTAGTCATTTACCTCATGCGGCACGAACAGTTTTTTGAGCAGCGTATTCATTTCGGTGCGGCGGTTTAGGATTTCTTCTTGGGGGCCGGCTTATCCGTTTGCGGCGAGTCGGTATTCTCCTGAGTGTCCTTGTACTCCTGTATATCCTCTTCCGTTATACCATACTTGCTTTTTAGGCTATTGATATAGTCTTCCTTTGACATACCCTCTTCGAGAACCGGTTCGGTTGTCGTTGTGGTCGTCTTCTTCGTATCGACGACTCCATCTTTATCGGTATCCGTTTGAGTTGTCGTGGTTGTGCTGGTCGATTGGGCAACATCCGTAACCGCAGTTTCTACCGGTGCCACTTCCTCGACCGTTACTGATTCGGCAGGTGCGGCTGGAGCTTCGGTAACTTCGGAGGTTACCGGCTCGGTTACGACAGTCTTCTCTACGGTTGTCGTTTGTTCAACGGGCGCCGTCTTCGTTTCTGCAACCGGTGCGGCGTCGGCGATATAATAGTCGTTAGCTTGCTCGGGCGTCGCAAGATACGCGTTCGCCGTTTGCGTAGTTGTCGTCGTCTCGGTGGTGGTCGTTGACGTTATCGGATCAACAACTTGTTGAGTCTGTTTCGGCTCGTCGTAATATTCGGTAAATTCGGCTTCGAGGTTGCCTTGTCGCTCTTCTCGGATTGTCTTGAGCAGCTTGGTGATGAAGTAGAGGATGAGGAACAGGAGACCGAGGATTAAGATTCCCAGAATGAGCAATCCGATCGGACGAGGGAGCCCGAGGATCGTGCTCGATTCCTTGGGGGTAACCGTCGTGTCTTGCGGAACGGTATTCGCGGGCAAGGTGAACGACCAACTCTTTTGGTCGGTAGCACCTTCTTTCGTAACGATCTTCGTTTCTACCTTAACCTTGCTTCCGTTAATCTCTTTTTGAGGCTCGTAATAGATAGTGCTTCTCGTCTTCTTGAACTGGACGTTTTCGCCGTTTACCTTCAAGAACGTCTTTGAGTCGTCGAGGTCAGCATCCGGCTTGAACTCTACCGAGATTAGCGGCTTCCTGGTAGGTACATTGTCGTTGTCGGCCGGATTGTTCTTGGTGATGGTGATCTCGGTGCCAGGGACTGTGCTCGTCTTAGGCTTGTTCTGCACTTCAAATTCGTCGGAAATCTTCTTGACCGTTACGGGAGGCGTTCCTTTGTCAGTCGCCTCGATTTGGAGAATGTACTTGCCCGATACTAGGTTTCCCAGATCCCACTTGTAGCTCGTAGCGGTTCCCGGAAGCGTAGTGAGCGTCTGGAAATTCGACTTATCGTCGGAGTACTTGATGACGTATTTGTCGATATTCGCACCGGCATTAACGGTCCACTTGATCTCGTTGTTCTTGTCCTTCGAGACAATCGTACCCGATTTTGGCGATACGAACGTAATTTGAGGAACGACATTCGTTTGGGGAGCAGAAGTTGGGGTAGCCGTCTCAGGAGGTGCATTTCGATCGGATGGTAGTACGTTGATTGAAATCGGATGAACGATATTGTGGCCGTGCCTATCGGTTACGACTACAACGATACCGGCAAAGCCGATGTCGGACGCGACGGGTGTACCCGAGAACTTGTTGTTGGACTGCTTAACCCACTTGGGAGCTACATCGGAATTCACGACAATATAGGAAAGCGCATCGCCGTCGGGGTCGGTTGCCTTGATTTCGTAATTGTAGGTTTGACCCGGCTTGATGTATTGGGGAGGAGTAGAAGTGATTACGGGAGCGCTGTTCATGACGGTCGCAAGCTTTACGCTTCCTCCGAAAGCGCCCATATCGACTCGAGAACCGTCTGTATTCGCATCAGCACCCGATCCTTTGTGGAGGAGGGGGGAAGTGCTAGCGAGATGGTAGTCGGTTGTCGAAGCGAATTGCGCATCGATTGAGGTATTGCCTTCAAGCGACTTAATCGATTCCGGCTTGAAGTCGCCGCCTGCGTTTGCGTACGAATTGGTGTATTTGGCGTATGAGTTGGTGCCCTTAAAGGATACGCCCTCTTTCTTTGAGCCTTGGATGATTGAGTTGAGTACCGTCGTGCTCGTTGTTGCCGTCTTCTCTACGATGCCCGAGTCGTTACCGTAGACGGTTACGTTTTTTATCTGGACGGGACCGCTGCCTTCAACCGAGATGCCTGCAGCTTTATTCGCAGCAATGATGGTATTGCTGATTTGGTTCGAGGAGGTCGTCGATGCGGAAAGCGAAACGCCGTAATCTGCGGAATTCTCAATGAGGCTGTTCTCAAGCGTCAGCCCGCCGGTCGATTTGATACCGGCTCCGTTCTGGTCAATCGTAGAAGTTTGCACCGAGAGTTTCGCGTTCGAGATGATTGCAGGTCCAGAATTGTTTGAGATCTCTACGTCCTTAAACTGAACTTCGGTATTTGCCGTAGTATTCTGTACGAGTACGCCCTCTTTGTTTGCTCCGGTAATCTTGATGTTCTCGAATTTGACATTCGAATTTTGGAGGGTGAATACGTTAGAGTTGTTGGTGCCGTATACGGTGACGAACTCCTTGCCGGCACCGAGAATGCGAATGCTCTTGTCTTTGATGACGAAGCCTTCAGGATTGCTGGTCGTATAGCTGCCTACCTTAAGGAAAATCGCGTCGGAGTCAGCAGCCAGATTTATCGCGCCTTGAAGATCCTGGTTGTTCTCGACAAAATACGTCTTGCCGGAAGCTTTATTTCTCGTGTCTAGGTTGAAGCGGGAATTCGCCACGCCGAAGACAATCCCAATTGCTACGAGCCCGAAGAGGAAGACGAGCGAGAACATAAATCGTTTCTCGCGTTGCAATGATCTATCGCCAAAGTTTGTTTTGCGCACATTATAATATAGAACAAAATCAGGTGTGTGACTAGCGAAAATATATCTTGGATTGATGAACTGGAATAAGGATTCGAGAACGTATCCCTTTTGTATGAGTTTTTTTATTGTTTTGTACATTCGATGCGCGTTTATGTATCAATCAAGAATCGTACCCCATAAGGGAGGATTATCTCATGAACCTTTAATATGGGTCAAGAATCGATCCGACCACTGTTAACAATATATGTACTGAAGCCACTCCTGAGGCGGTTTACTATCGCTAGTCTTATAGACCGTAAATGGTGATACCGTTGTTTTGCCTTTACTATGAGGCCGCGATACATTAATATTTGTTATGCTAGTCGTAAAACTTGGCGGTTCGCTTGTGCAAAAATCGTTGACGGAGATGAATCCCAAGATTTTTGATCTTATAGATAGACTCGTAAGCCTCAATACGAAATTCGTCGTTTGCGTCGGCGGAGGGAAGGTAACGCGCCTGTTCCTGGGTGCTCTTGAAGAGCACGGCATTCTGGACACGACATCGCTCCACGAAGTGGGGAGCAGGGCAGTAGATCTCCAAGCCGAGTACGTTAAGAATATCATTCCGCGCGACGGATGTTTCCCGCACGTTATCAACTCGTACGCGCACCTGGCGGATGCGCTCGAGCATAGGAACGATTTTCAGTATTTTGTCGGTGGCGCACTAAAGCTCGGCGTCTCTTCCGACTTCGGCGCTGTCGAAATCGCGTCAGCCTTCGGTACTAAATCGATATTGCGACTTTCGGATGTCGATTATGTCTATAGCGGAGATCCGGATGTATATAAAGATGCGCAACCTATTCTTAAGATGAATTGGAATGAATATCTTGATCTTATCGGTAACCCCGAGCTATTCCAGCCTGGTTCCTCATTCCCGGTCGATCCAGTGGCTGCCAAAAAGGCGCGCGAAAATAAGATATCAATATTCTTCACTTCGTTGGATAAGATCCTCGCGTCGTCGACGATGAGCCGATTTGACGGAACGGTGATCGAAAGCGATTAAAAAACCAAGTCGATTATTACCGCCAGAATGCCTACTGACGCGATAACACCTACCGGAACGAGAGAGTATAGGATTTTTTTGCGAGCCTGTTCGGAGAGCATTGTGTCATATTAACAATGTCGCCGCTGGTGTCAATAAGATACGTTCGATTTGAATTCCTCGATTCCCCGGTAAACGTATGATTTGATACCGCATCTTTCCGCGACATCGACATTTTCCGGATCGTCATCCCAGTATTCAATTACAGCTTCATTCGGCAGACGTTCCAACACCGTTTTGAAGAACTCGGGCTCTGACTTTTTGTATCCGATCGCGTATGAGAAAAATGTTCCATCGAAGTGATCGGCAAGCTTGCATGCATCCATAAGGTATTCTGCACGATACTTCTCGTTGTCCGATACGATATATGTCTTAACGCCACGCGATCTTAGCTCATCAATGGCTTCAATTAGCGCGGAATCTACTTGATTTTCTCCTTCGAACCAATACGTTAAGAAGTCCTCGACCGATCCCTCCCAGTTCCATTTTTGCAGATAGGGAAGTATCACTTCTTTTATATCCGCTTTCCCTCGAGAACATGAACCATATTCGTTTTTGAAAAATGCGAGGATATCGTCCTTCGGAATGCCTTTCTCTTCCGACAGGCGATCGCTGAAATATTTATGTCTTCCAGCGATCACCACACCATCTGCGTCTATCAGAATAACCCGTTCCATAGGTAGATAGTATCTTAAAACTTATTGTTTTTCCTCCTCCAGCTTTTCCTTCGGTGTTTCTTTCGACCCGGATAGCGCTGCCGCTTTCGTCTTATCGATAATCTCCTTGGTGAGCTTGTTGTCGTTCTTAAGCGTCTCCTTTACCGCTTCCTTGCCGTTGCCCAATTGCGAATCTCCGTATTTGTACCATCCGGCCGATTTCTGGATGACACCGTTGTCGACTGCAGCCGAAAGCAAGGAGGAGTATTTGTCGATACCCATCGGATAGATGATGTCAAACTCGGTTTCCCGGAAAGGGGGAGCAACCTTATTCTTGACGATCTTCAGCTTAACAGTATTGCCGATAATCTTCCCCTCTTTGTCGGTGAGCCGTTCGCCTTTTCGTATTTCCATGCGGACTGACGAATAGAATTTAAGCGCGTTGCCTCCCGTCGTCGTCTCCGGATTTCCGAACATGACGCCGATCTTCATACGGATCTGGTTAAGGAAGATGAGTGTCGTGCCCGATTTGTTGGAGATTGCCGTAAGCTTCCTGAGTGCCTGGGACATAAGCCTCGCCTGGACTCCCATTTGAGCGTCGCCCATTTCTCCCTCGAGCTCAGACTTTGGCGTGAGGGCTGCAACCGAGTCGATAACGATTACATCGAATGCGCCTGATCGTACCAAGGTTTCAGCGATCTCGAGCGCCTGCTCACCGTAGTCCGGCTGCGAAATGTACATGTTCTCGACATCGACGCCGATATTTTTGGCGTACTGCGGATCGAGGGCATGCTCGGCATCGATGAATGCGGCATTACCACCGTTCTTCTGCGATTCTGCAACGATATGGAGGGCCAAAGTCGTCTTTCCCGACGACTCCAAGCCGTAGATCTCGATGATCCTGCCTTTTGGCACGCCACCAATTCCGAGGGCGATATCCAATGAAAGCGCTCCGGTCGGAATGACCTCGATTTTCTCGTGAGGCCGATCGCTCATTTTCATGATCGATCCTTTGCCGAATTGTTTTTCGATTTGGGACAATGCAGCTTGTAATGCTTGTTTCTTCGCATTTCCGGCTGTTGCCTCTTGTTCTTTTAGTTTATCTTCTTTTGTAGCCATGATAGGTTGATTAATGACTTGAGTATAGAAGAATTGATGCTATCTTCATAGCTGATCTTAATCTGAAAATTAGTGTATAATTGAAATTTGTTCTAACTATTGTTCAAGTCCTCTGACCTAGTATCATAGAGTTACAACTGGCAAATTGCAAGGCTTTCCAATATCCTCTATCTCTTGATACTATCACTCATATGCTACCGCAGGACTTCGTAATCGTGGGCCCGACCAGCAGTAGGAAAACCGCACTCGCAAACCTAATCGCAGGCCATACGGGCATGCCGGTGTTCAACTGCGATTCGGTCCAAGTTTATGAAGAGCTTACCGTGCTAAGCAACAAGCCGAGGATAGAGAAATTCGTAAGGCACGAAAGCGATATGGCGGCGATTGTCGAGGCTCGAAACTTCATAGATATCACTTCGTATGCGAATTTTACCTTTCGGGTTATACGGAGGAAATCGGGGAATACGATCCTCAATAAGGATTTCTCGTATATCGACTTCTTCGGATGGCTGGTTGATAGAGGGTATGCGAGCAATTTCATGGATTCGTCTTCCCGACATATTGTGAACTTCCTCCTCGACTGCAGGAAGCCGCTCGGCTCGTACTCGGTAAGCGAATTTGTACGGGATGTGAGGAGGATTTCCGAGGAAAACTTCTTCAGCGCGAAAATTGTCGCGGGCGGAACGGTTTATTACGCATACCATTACGTGCTCGGTACCGATATGAGCGAGGAGGGAAAGGATCTCGTCGATATGACGCAGTTCAAAGACGAGTTCGAAGCAATGGACGTCTACGAGCTTCTGGAGTTTATCGAGGAGCACGACCCTAATGCCTTGGAACTCATCGACATCGACAATAAGGCTAGGATGGTCAAGGTGGCTGCGCACATCAAGGCTACCGGTGAGCGCTTCAGCGATCAGTATTTCAAGGAGCACTCGATTCTCGATGATTTGCTTCTCGTGATGATAACCCCAAACGATAGAACCGAATTCTACCGGCACCTCGATAGGGTCGTCGAGATGCGCCTCAACGAGGGAGGTCTCGATGAAGCGCGGCAATTCATAGGGAAGTACGGCGAAGAGGGGAAAGCGTGGCTTTCAAGCCTCTCGTACGAGTATTCCTACGCCTGCAAGATGCTCGACGTGGAGGACGAGGCGGCGCGGCTGCAGCTTCTGGCGGAGCTGAAGTTCAAAGAACACCAATACACGAAGAGGCAATTGGTTTTCATGCGAAAGCTGGAGAAAGCATTCGGGGCGAAGCAGGAAGTGGAAATCGACCATTCGGTATTGACGGAATAGTTACTGGATAACACCGCTCGAAATAAGCTCATCGCCTTTGTAGATTGCGCCGAATTGGCCGGGCGTGACGGCTCGCTGGGGAGTTAGGAATTCCAGAACTATCTCGGAGCCATTACCTTCGGCAAACTTCACTTCGCAAGGATTCGGCTTTTGGCGATACCGCAACGATGCTTCCGCGACGAATTCAGAGCTCATTTCGTCTGGATTGATAATATTCAGCTCCTTCAGCACCACCGCAGAAGAGTAGAGGAGCTGGTTCTCGGATCCTTTCGCGACGAGAAGAGTGTTGTGCGCCAGATCTTTGTTGACGACGA
The DNA here is from genome assembly GCA_964626735.1 of uncultured Candidatus Saccharibacteria bacterium. Classification (GTDB taxonomy): domain Bacteria; phylum Patescibacteriota; class Dojkabacteria; order JAOAGR01; family JAOAGR01; genus CAZVIJ01. Next base: position 5,662 of record CAZVIJ010000008.1, on the reverse strand, counting down.
ACCATGGCCCCCCGGCAAGGCCGAGCCCTTCTCGTTGCCCGATCGTGTGGAACCAGAGCCCTTGGTGGGTACCGAGTTCTTTTCCCGTATCCGCATCGATGATAGGTCCAGGCTTATCGCCAAGCTCAGAACGAATGAATTCCCGCACGTTTATTTTACCCACGAAGCAGATTCCCTGGCTATCCTTTTTCTTCGCGACAGGTATTCCTTTCTCTTCTGCAATTGCTCGTACTTCAGGTTTCGTCAGGTGTCCAACAGGAAATAGCGTCCTGGCCAATTCGTCCTGAGTAAGTTGGCAAAGGAAATAGGATTGGTCTTTGTTCGCGTCGACGCCTTTGTGAAGATGGTATACTCGCTTTCCGCGTACCGTGGATTCCATTACCCTTGCATAGTGGCCGGTTGCGATTTTCTCGGCATCAAGCTCGAGGAGGCACTTCTTGAGGAAAATGTTGAATTTGATCTCGCTGTTGCAAAGAATATCGGGGTTTGGGGTTCGCCCAGCCTTGTATTCGCGGAAAAAGTATTCGATTACGCGATCGCGATACTGAAGCTCGAAATTAAAGCTACGAAACTCAATGCCAAGATGCTCGCAGATTTTGCGTGCATCTTCCTGGTCCTGCTCCCATGGGCAATCTCCTTTCAAACCGAATTCGTCGCCGGACCAGTTTTTCATGAAGACGCCGACGACCTCATGGCCTTGCTCCTTCAAGAGCGCGGCTGATACTGCGGAGTCGACTCCTCCCGATAATCCAACAACGACTTTCATCCCGGTATTATACCAGAATAGGCAACCCTTACGCGGTACGTCCTTCAAGGCAAAAGCCTCGATACCCGGTAACGATGACTTCGACAAAGGCTCCCACATCAAAGCTTGTCCGCTCGACTGAACAGCCGCAACCGTCGCCACAACCACATTTGCCCTGTTCACCAGCCTGAACATTGATGAGAATGTCTTTGCCATGTGTGGTCTTTCCGAAAATTCCCGATCTGTTCTTCATCTTGGTCTTGCATATGAGTACTTTCTGGACTGATCCCACCAACGCCTTGTTGTTAATTTCTACGCCGGCTTTCAGAACTTCGTCAAGATCAATCTTGCGTTTGGTTTTAACCTGATGGTCGATATCGTCTTCATAGAATTTTGCTGCTATCGTGCCTTCCCGCCGAGAATATTCAGAGATGTAGATTTGATCGAAACGAAGTTCCTTGCAGAGATCGAGCGTTTCGTTGAACTCCTCGTCTGTCTCGCCTGAAAACCCGACGATGACGTCCGTCGTCATTGCCACCCCGGGGATAGCTTTTTTTATCTGAAGTACCTTCTCCCGAAATTCATCTCTTGTGTAATAGCGGTTCATCCGCTTGAGGACGGAGTTGGAACCGGACTGAAGGGCGAAATGCACCTGCTTTGCGATTCTCGGCTCGTTGGCGATGACTTCGATTAGGCGAGGATTTATGTCGTAGGGATGCGAGCTGGTAAACCGAAGCCAGAAATCTCCAGGTATACGAGCGAGTCGTTCCATCAAATCCGCAAAATCCATCAATTGTTTTTCCTCCTTCTCTTCAACGTTGTTCGAGGCAAGAAGCGGAGTAATTGGGGTTCTCTGTTCGTTACTGCTTCTCCATGAATTTACGTTTTGCCCGAGAAGCGTGATCTCTTTAAAGCCTGCATCTACCAGAGCCTTTACCTCATCATAAATCTCCTGAAACGGGCGATATATTTCTTTGCCGCGAGTAAACGGGACAATGCAGAACGTGCAGAACTTATTGCAACCGGTAGAGATCGGCACGAACGCCTGGAACGTAGAGTTGTACTTGGGGCGAATCCCGAAATAATCTTCAACTTTATCTTTTACTTCAACCCCGAGAATATCGGGCAGCCGGTGCATGTCGTTGATTTCTAAGACGAAGTCGAGCCAAGGCATCTTCTTGATGAGGTTACCTGCGTATTTATCTTGGTATTGGACTGACTTCTCATACCCTTGCCGAATATCCCGCTTTGCCATACAGCCGGTAAGGACGACTTTAACATCTGGCCGATCCTTCTTGAACTGGAAGAACTGCTTTCCCATTCCAATTACTCGATCTTCGGCCTTTTGGCGAACCGAGCAGGTATTGATTACGTAAAGGTCAGCCTGCTTGTCGTCGGGGCTCGGCGTATAGCCCATCGAACGACAGACTGCAGCGACGCGCTCGGAATCCGAGAGATTCATCTGGCACCCAAACGTTTTGATGGAGAAAGTTTTCACGTAACGCGATTATACATGATTGGACTAGCCTCTTGAACCGCTATTTTGCGACAGGCGCGGTCGGTGCAGGCGCCTGGCTTGGTGCTGGCGTTTGCGTCATTTGGTTCGAAGCCGGTTGTCCACCTTGGTAGAAACTTTGCCACGAGCTCAAGAGGTCTTGGTTTTGGAGCGAAAGAATTTCCGCTCTCAATTCCTGCTTCTTGGCTCTTCGTGAGGCTCTCGAAACGGAACCCATGAGGACGGGAATAACCCCAACTGTAACGATATTCAGAACATTCGAAAAAAGGTGCTCGATATACTTATCGTACGGGAGCAGGAAGAAGATAGAGATCACTTTTGCCGCGATCAGCGCGCTGGCGAAATAGTAGCCTCGTGTCCCGAATTGATTCGCAAAAATAAAGATCGTCAAACCGTCAAGCAACGTGACGAACTCCGAATGGTGTTGCGGGCTGAGCCAGGTGACGTAGCCGTTTATGGCGACAGCAGCAATGCAGCTCAAGAAGAATCCGACTTTCTTGTTGTAGAATGCGGCTATAAGGGTTACGCTCATGAGAGAGCAGATAAGAATTATAGGCGTAAGGTAGTTACCCGCTTGTCTCACCAGGCTTGCGACGGTAAAGATTGTACCCAATATCCAAACGAGGACGATGAGATAGAGGTTTATGTTGCTTCGTTCGGGGAGGATGCCCTGACGCTCTTGGGCGTCTATGTCGTTGAATTCCTTGAGTAGCTTATCCTGTTCGGCCGGAAGTGTGGTAGCCATCGTATCCCAGTGTATCAAAAATGACGCCGTAAAAAATACCTACGCTTATCAAAAGCGTAGGTATAAACGAAAATGCGATAACGCTAAAACTCGTATGTCGGATTGTCCTTGTCGAGGAAGGCAGTTTCTACTTTTGCACCGCACTCCTTCGTCAGCAATTCCGCCAACTCGTCGCGCGCCGCCAGCAATACTTCGGTAGGGACCGGACCGATGCCATCGATATTGATCACGATGCGGTCAGTCTTGGTAGTTATCGCGGTCGTTGCGCTGTTTCTCCAATTCCACCTCCTGCACATGACGTTCAGGCTCTTGTCGTCAAAGTATATAACCTCACCTGGCTCGGGAGCTTCGTTTTCGGATGAGCCGAGTCCTTGGAAATGCTCTTCACCCGTCGCAAAGCCAAGCTTGAGGTTACCCGAGATGGCGTTGGCGTCGTCGCCGCCGCACGGCACGAAATGCTTCAGGGATATATAATTGAAGAGCGCGACAACGGAGTTTATAAAAGGAAAACCATCCTTATCGATTCTCTTCAGGAGAGACTTTATAGAGGGAGGAAACCTGTTTGGATTTGATCCGAATTCGGTATGCGCATCTTCCCAGGCTTTAACGTACTCGTGATTCTCAAGCCCTTGGTTTTGGCGTTCCGAAATAATTCCCTTAAGTAGATTCTCGATTGTAGGGTTGGACACCTCGTTCTTGATATCCTTGACGATTACGAGACCTCTCCTGAATGTAGGGAATTTTCCAAAGATTTCCGAGTCGATGATGATATCTTTTCTCAACGCTTCGTCAGGCGTTATATCGTCTATCTGTAGCTTCACGATATTTCGTTTGCCGGATTTGAAAATGCCCGCCTCTGCAATTATATCGTTCGGCGTTGAAACTAGCCGCTCGTTAATTTTGACCGCTCCTTGCTCGATAAGCCGCCGAGCTTCACTTTTGGAACCAGCGAAGTTAAGCTCCATCATCAGATCTACAACGTTTTTTGGGGTGCCGATATTCACGACTTCTTCAATCGCGGTGAAGTCTTTGTTTTGGACCCTGCGTTCAAATTCCCGCTCAGCCTCGATTGCCGCCTCTTCGCCGTGGTAGAAGGTAACGACTTCTCGTGCAAGCCTTTTTTTGAAGTCCATGGGGTTGGCGCCGCTCTTGACGGCCTCTTGCATCTCGCGAATCTCCGACATTGGCACTCTGGTTACGAGTTCGAAGTATTCGAAGATTATCTCGTCGACGATAGACATCAATTTGCCGTACATGTCGGTTGGACCGTCCATGACCGGAATGTAGTTCTTGAGGCTCTTTCCCATCGGCCGCCCGTCATTTCCGGTCAGCAGCCTCATCACGACGCAGCTTTGGGGGACTTGACCGTAAACCTCCATGAGCTTGCGCCCCGCAAGGACGTTGAAGGTCTGGTCGGTTCCGCCGAACTCGACGTCGCAGTTGAGGGCGACTGAATCGTAACCTTGCATGAGCGGGTAGAGCCACTCGTCCAAGGGAATTGGCTTGTTCTCGTCGAAACGCTTCCTGAACGCTTCCCTGTCGAGCATCTGCGAGACGGTGAACTGCTTAGAAAGGTGGATAACGTCGTTGAAATTAAGGGGCTTAAGCCACTCTGAATTGTGTCGGATTTCGGTCCCTTCCTTCATGACTGTCTTGAAAAACTGTTCCTTGTAGTTCTCCTCGTTCTTCTTTATTTCCTCCTCGTTGGTCTCGGACCTCATATCAACCTTGTCCGAATGGTCCCCGACAAGCGTCGTGAAATCGCCGATAATCAAGGTGACCCTATGGCCAAGCTCTTGGAAATCACGCATTATGCGCTGTACAACGCTGTGTCCGAGCGTTATGAGGGGGCCGGTAACGTCAGTCCCGAGCTTTAAGTGAAGCTGTTTGCCGCTAAGGAGCTTTTCCCTAAGTTCATCCTTGTTGTATATCTGGGCGACGCCTCGGGTAAGTATTTCTTCTATCTTTTCTGGATCTGTATCTATTTTGTGTGACATAAAAAACGGTACTTGGTTAGCTAACTATATATGTATAGCGTTCGGTGCGGAATACCGCGCATGAGTAAAAAATCGACCGGTTAAAACCGGTAACCCCCGAAAGTCAATATGCCACCAAGGGGAGAGAGGCTCCTCTTGAATAAATTCTTGGCATCCGTGCTTGTCATTGAGAGTAATTATACTATAAATAACCCATATTGCTAACTGGTGCTTAATAGCTTGGCGGTAAGGATAAGCCTTTGGGAGCCAATGCCTGGGGGGTAGCATGTCATAAGAGTAAGACTCTGTTCTGTTGATGTAGTATATATTGGCGATATATCGTTGGGCTCTACCATATTCACTTTTTGCAGCGTATACGTAAATTGCTTGTCGTGATACTCAATATTGATCTCGTCTCCTATATCCATCTTCCCGAGGAACGAAAAGGCATAGCGGGGATTGCTTGGATCCGTTTTTGCCCATAATTCATTCGCGCTATGCCCATATATGAAGGTATTTCCCTCTTTGTCGGGTAGGGAAGTGCCTTTGAAATGTGCAAGCGACTTGTCCAGAAGGGGAAGGTAGGACTTTTCATCGAAACTGTCTACGTTGATCCTTACCGGAATCTTATTGAGGTTCAGCTTTTTGATGCTGATCTTCATTTCGCCCTGTACATCGGC
>CAZVIJ010000007.1:35288-44771 GCA_964626735.1 uncultured Candidatus Saccharibacteria bacterium | reverse complement strand
CCTGTGAGCCGACATGTATAGCAAGTCCTACTTCATCGAGAAATGCATCGAGCCCGCTGTCGCCTGCTCCGAACATCGATTTGCAAGCCTTATTCCGGTGTTCCGCATACTTCCTGGTGCCAACCGCTTTGTTTATCCCGGTGCGGGTGTAATAATCGTTCTTGTCGGTGTGCTGGTACGCTTGCAATTGAGGCATTTCCCGTTGCTTCGTAAGCAGAAGGCACATGCATGCCTCGAGACCCAATAATTCGTCTTTGAGCGTAGCCAGGGGCATTGAGCTCGCGTAGAGGCAGCTTCGGTAGCGGTCGTTAACTTCGTTTACCCGCGATTTAGAATTTACCCAGATACGCTCGCCTAGTTTCCAATTTCGCGGATAGTAGAATAGCGTGACATCGACTCCCTCCTGATCCGCAGCCATTACCTCATTCATCAACCGTGCAAGTTCGGTACCTTCCAAAGGAAACGATACCATCTCGTGAAACTCGCACATGCCGTTACGGTTCGTTATCTTCCCGATCAGTCCTCCATTGAGCGCGATAAGATCGACTTCTTCGAATGCCGGAAGCGATGGGACTACTTTCAGTATTACTGAAAGCGGAAAACGCAGGGTGTTGATAACGACCGGTATTCGGTTCGAGCATAATTTTGTGATTGCCGCCTTGCTTGTGTCGGGGATGAAAATTTCTCCCCTGATCTCTTGAAGCAGCGTGCCGTCGAGATCCGTCACAAATGCGCCATGGCGCGCGAAATCGTTCTCATGGATGAACGTAAAGAACTTTGTTTGTATCTCGCCGAATCTCATAGCGTCATACCAGCATATGTACGTTTCAGTTGAAGTAGATCTTTGAAGTACGAAAGAAGCAGCGCAGCTTGTCGATAGTCTCGCACATACGACGTTTGCAAACTGCCGTGATACTGCATTCCGTCTTCAGGCTGCCTACGAACCCAAATCCCCCACGCCGGACGGTACTCGGTTCCGTAGACCTGCTTTCCGATCTGGCTATCTTGCCTGCGGTTATCGCCCATTCCGATGCTCGCTTCGAAAAGGACATGAGAAAGTCTCGCCGCACGTATAGCGGCGTATGCCTTATCGGCAAACTGCGGAAACAAGCCCCCTTCATTTTGCAGGGTCCAAACTTCGGACGGCAGCTGCAATCGGATGATATCCCTCGAACGTCGTTCGTGATCGATTGCGCCGTTGATATGCGGAACTTCGACGCCATTCTTCTTAATCAGAACCATGGCAGGCCTCGTGGCCTCATCATGGAGCAGGTCGTGAAGTTCCTGCAGGTTGAGGGGTCGTGCTTCGGCGGAATTAGGATAGCGCATCAACACTTCCTCTACATCTGCCTTTGTTTCGATCCTGCTGTCGAAAATAATTTCATCGCCGTTACCGGCCGTATATATAAAAACTTCAACATATCGCGATTCCCCATTCGTTTCTACGGCAAACTCTTCCATAGGCTCTCCCGCCATGTACGATGCTACATGCCTTTCGACCCACGAGATCTGGTCTGCGGTGAGCGGATAGGTATCGGCGACATCGACATCGAAACGCGCCTGGGTTGCGCTGTATTCGAACCACCCGCTTTGCGCCCCGTTAAGGGTCACTACCCTCGAGTGGTTCGGCGCAAGTACCCGTAAGTCATCGAGACGAAGTGCGCGGGTAAAAGCCGTGGGATGCCTGACGGATTCGAGGATGGTAGTAAGCCCGATTCTTCGCAAATCTGCGACAGCCTGAAGGGTAAGGGGCGGGACGACAATGTATCGGGAGTTCGGGTGCAAGACACGGTCGTTTGCAAGCGTGTGATCGAAATCCGAGAAGACTCCGCCCCGCAGGCTATCTCCTCCCAAATTCGCCATAAGGTATGAGGCAAAGGTATCCGCGTCTGCGTAATGTTGAGTTTCTAATGCAGTAGTATTCATTTTTGCGGAACTATGTGTTTATGTAAGTATTCCCCCAGCTCTTTAGCGTCTTTGACCCGTAGTATACCTTGGTCGTCGACAAGCTGATGGGAACCGACGACGACTCGCCATCCAAATCTCCGATGCTTGAGCATCGCAATGTCGGGTTCGCTATCGCCCGCGATAAGGCAGTTGCTTGGATCCACTTCGTAGAGTTCCAGGATTTTCAGGAGGCCGGTAAACTTCGAGACACCCGCGCTCAGGAAGTGCATGGTCGACTTGCCGTTATAAACAGTCATTTTTGACTTCGGCTTTTCCCGCAAGCCTTGTATCGTTACGTAACATACCGCATGGTCTTTCATCAGCTTGAAGAGATCTTGGTCGTGCTTGACGAACGTGTCGCAGAGCGGGTATTTCTTTCTCAAATGCTCTTCGTCGCATCCTTCGTTCATCCATATGATTTGCTTGTCTTCCTTAAGCGTGTAGAACTTTACGGCGCTTTTCGGAGTCCCGTGAGCAAGCTCGCTTATTTCGTGCAATTCGTCGTCCTCCAATGGATGGCGGTCGAGCACTTCGGTATCGCGCAAGCCATCGCCGAGTCGCGCGACCATCCCCCCCGATTCCAGCGACAGGGGCACATCTGGAGAGGCGAGATGTCTCCATTCATTATGCAAGACATCCCGCATCTCCACCGGGTCCCTCGTCGTATTGAACGTGGTCCCGAATCCAGCCTTTTGGAGGGCTTCGATCGCATCTGCAAGCTCCTGGGGTATTCCTTTCTTATGCTTAAACTTTCTGGTGTCAGCGGATGTTATGTCCCAATCCAATATGCACATCCGCTCGAATTTTCTGCTCATGTTAAGATAGAGTCATAAGGAGTTTCGAAATTCTGGTACACTCATATGTATACGATGGAGGCTCGGGGAAATCATAAGATTCTGCTGATTCACGGTTTCGGCACGGAAATACGGTACTTCCTCAGGAAAGGCGAGAATACCTACTCTGATTTTCAAGGGATGCAAAAGGAAATCGATCAAGGAACGGCGATGGTTTTCAAATGGGGTATACCTACAACATTTAGCTTTTTGCAGTCGCTTAACCCGTTCGAGTACCATCATCTCTATGAACAAGAACGCAAACGCGCGACTTCACCGGAGATACATGAAAAACTCGCGAAGGCCATAGAGTCATTTGAGCCTGATATTATTATGTGCCATTCTATGGGGACGCTTTTGCTCACTGAGTACTTGGAGGCGTACGGCTTACCCCACTACGTCGCGAAAATTATTTTCATACAAGGAAGCATTCCGAGATCACGTAGGATATCAACTCCATTAATCCGTACACGACTTGAGGACGGATCGCTTACGCTCCTTAACGTATACTGCCCTTGGGATCCAAGTTTATGGGCTAATTTAGTGGAAGTGCCGACATTATCGATCGGCCTATTGCCGTTCACCCATCCACATGTACGCAATAAGCTCGTGCCGCTCTATAGAAGCTTGAACCTTCACCTGAGCACGACCTCCACTCCAATCATCCACGACCTTATCGATGCTTGAGCGCTTCATCTGCTGCTCATGTCACTATCCTGTCACGATCGTATTTTCATTGTATCAAGCATGAGGTAGACCGTTCCCGTATCCTTAAGGCATGTCAAACACAATACAATTCGAAATGCTAACTCCCGATTACGAATCGGACGTCAACGGCGATCAGCATGCGTACGTGTACAGACCAGACGGCGACGAATCATTCGCTATGATGGCCCGTTATAAGTACATGCATCCGATCGATACTTCACCAGCGAATATCGAGCAGATAGCGGATCATATACGTGTCGACGGGGACGTTATTCATCTCGGACATGACCAGTACGGTACGTTCCACGATGTTCCGATCGGGTCAACGGTTGTTCGTTATTTCCCGAACGGTACGCTCGCGATCGTCGAGCCTCGGGCGTCTCAGACGCCTGAAGCCAACGTCCTGTTCCTGGGCGGCGAAAGTACCTCGTATTGGAATTTCAACTTCAGCACGAGATCGCTCCCCTCGCCTCGGAATTACGTCACGGTACTATCGCAACAATACGGTATGCGATCACCCGAATCGAGAAACGAATTCCGGTACTATATTTTTAATACCGTTGCAGTACAGGCACGCCTCGTCCTCGTTTCGATCGGGCAGTCGTTTTTCGCATCCGACCACGCGCTCTTACGTAGCGCGGTTTCACTGCCGGCTCGCGAGCGGCTCTCGGCAGCCCGTAATGCCTTCCGGTACGACCGATACTGCGGGATTGTAGCAGCTGCAATCGTTCCGGAATCGTAACCGATAGACTCTCGCGAGGGTGGTATAATCCTCAGATAATGCCACCCGAGGTTATCTATTCCCATATAAGCCAGGATTCACCGCTGGATATCCTCAACCGGCCGTTAACTGCCGTCGAAAGGGAAAGAAGATATCGATTCCTCGAAAGGGCCAACAAAACGATTGAAGCGATGGTGGATGGCGGGAACCCCATTGCCGACGAATCGATCCAGAGGCTCGCGCATTTCGCTAATATATGCCACTCTGTCGGCACGCTCATCGGTTTCCCGGAGGATGTTTTGTATACCGTATTTGTCGTACGCCTTGTCGAGGAGTACGCGGAGAATCGCCCTATACCGCCTTTCGTATCGTTCTTGTCGAAATATTCGTTCAATGCGGGTTACGTGGCGTACCTCGATTGGCATGAGCTCGCCCAATATCGTCCGGCTTACCCCAAAGTTTTCGACTTTTCCAAGTTTTACGAATCGAACGTTTGCCTTGAAGAAGTACGCGAGCTTGTCGACGACATAAATATTTTCAAAACCGCCGTCCGTTACCAGGAGTATCAAATCCGCCACTTCGCGAGCGGAACGCAAATGCCGTTTCTTGCAGCCTGCCTGCTTTTCGTTGCGAAGTACATGGAGACGAGCATCGTACCGACGATCGATCCTAAAAAAGATGAGGCGTTTCATAACCTCACGAGGCTGCAGAACTATTTCAAATCATCCCTGGTTCCTCCTCCCCAATTTCACGTGAGCGATATTCACGAGTGGCAGCTGCATAGCAATCTGGATACCCTCATTAGCGATCTGCATTTCTTCGTTCAAGCACCCGATACGTACGACGCGAGCGTCGGGATGCTCCTGCAATCGCTTACGTATGGCCACTACTACCAAACGTGGCTGCCGAAGGAAAATTTGCACAATCAGCAGTTCCCGCAAACTCCGATTGCGTTATATCAGGAGGAAATACAAAACGGTACGAGCTTGGGAAGGAAGCAGCCGAAGTTTCGTAAACATTCAAGTCTAATAAAAAACTCGATATATCCTCGCAATTCCTATATGAATCGCCGCGTAACCTCGGTAATCGATGCAGTCAGTATTCTGATGACCGAAGGCAAAAGCCTGATAAGAGACCGTAGGCTTTCAAGACAACGGTTGAGCGAGGCATGGTTCAAATTAGAACCGGAGGCGATACCGCTTTCGGAAATACAGTACGTGTCGAATAGGAAAGGTCTTGGGAATATCCTCATTAAGGCACTTCTCGACCCGACGACCGATCTGCACGCGTTTTTCTTTTCGTACCCGATTCCCGAATACCAATTCGAGAGCGGGTCAGGGGTGGTGGGATTTATAAGGCGATTAGCGAACCCTACCTTACGGCACAAGCTGACGCTCAATGAAGTGCTCGAATCCCCCTATGCCAGCTATACGATTAAGTACATATTCGCCTTGACTGCGTTAGAAGAGCGGTTGAACTCGGTCGATCCTCGTTCCCGCATGTACCTAGCTCGATCCATACTCGAGGCTTTTTACGACGTAAACGATTTTTACCGCTATACGATATACCTTAAGCCGGGTGATCTAGACCCGCTTATGCTGCGAATGTTTCGCTCTTACGGATCGACGATGACGAATACCCGATTGGCCGGTTTCCTCAACTCGAATGCTGGGTTCGCCAAGTGGATCACGCTCCTGAAGGCGTATTCGAGAGGCAATGGTTCGATCGAGGACTATCTGGACCAGCAGGACGAAATAAACCCAAATGGATACAAATCCGTTATAATTCAGTCAAGAAATAGTCAAGGTCTGGGAATTAGCGGACACTATACTCCATTCAGCATAGCACGCCGCAATTGGGCCTCTCGACTGGCTTACAAACGATAATGGCTCAAGACACGTTTTACCTGCCTTCACAGGAGGCGATGCTAAAGAAAATCTATACGCTCGTGAACATGCGCGAGCCCGTGTCGATTGTTTCGATGCCAGGACTTACCCGTAATTACCTCTTCAGATCGCTCGAAGAAAACAATACGAATATAACGATCCCGCACCAAAAGTTTTTTGCCAAGCTCAGAACGAAGGAAGGGCTCGAAATACTGGTTCGCGACCTGAAAGCCGACGTAAAGCCTACGCTGCTGGTAGTCGGAATTTTCTTGGACGATTACAAGGAAGACGCCACGTGGTTTATCGAAGAGCTGCAAAACCTGCGGGCCGAGCGAGGAGCAGACTTCGTGCCCGTAATTTTTACGAGCGTCAACGCATCATACAAATCGATCCAGAAGAAGCTGCGGGTTCTCGTTAAATCGCTACTCATCATGACGCCGACGGAGCGTGACGAATATACCACGCTCGTTAGCCACTTCGGCTCAAATCTATCCATGAAGTTTACAAGCCAGGAAGCTGATGTGCTATACAGGCTTACGGGAGGCCATACCGGCATGACGAAAAATTTGCTCTTGTGGTTGAGCCTCAACAACGTAAAGTTCCACGGCTTCAAGGTATCTGAAATTTCCGAAGTCGAAAGCATCGAAAGCTGGCTAAGCGAAATTTACGCCGATATTCCCGAGAAGCTGGTTCCCGGACTTGCAACTCCCGGCGACGCCGATCCTTTTTTGGAGCGTCTGGGAATTATCAAAGATGGTAAGGTTTTCTCTGAGCTGTTCGGGCATTATATCTCCGACCTCAAATCGCGTGCGGAAAAAAACCGGCCCATCGAACACCTTTTAACGAAGCAGGAATACAAAATATTCGTGTATTTAAAGGGTCACCTCGGTGAAATCGTAACGTGGGATACGATAGCAACGCTCATTTGGGAAGATAAGGCTGAGGAAAGCTATTCGGACTGGGCAATTAGCCAGACTATACATAGGCTTCGTGAGAAGATTGAGAGCACGAACCAGCCCTACAATCTTGTCACGAAAAAAGGAATCGGCATTATTCTGATGGGGATTTGATAGTTTCCCCCTTCTCTGCCGCCAAAGCCTGAACGGTAATCTTTCCCGAAGCGTCTTTGCAAATTCCGTATTGGGTATCGGTCTCGGAGCCGCTTTTCGGATCGACGGGAACGGCCACCATATACTCGTCTACCAATTTGAGCTGCAGGTTTACCATACCATCGCCAGTCCCGATATGGGAAAGCTTAGGGCACGACTCGAGCGTTCCGAGCGAATCGACGCCATTCTCGACGACAAACTGCGTTACGGCATTGTGTATCATGCCGACGTCGCTTTTCCTTTGCGAATTTCGCGTGCTTGCGGAAAGATCCTGGAGATCCAGCTGATCCGACGTGACTAACGAATCGAGCGCTTTATTCGCGTTCTTCTTTGCGTACATGTAGAAAAATATACCGCTGCCTGCGCAAAGTAGCGCTAAGAATACCAGTACGCCGACTATTATGAAAACGATCTTTTTGTTATTCATGAGCTTATCTCCATTCTACATGAATATCCTCCTCGTTAAAACCGCTAGAACGGTAATTCGTCGTCGGTCACGACTTTCGTGACGATCGTCTCCTCGACAATCCTCGTCTGCGACACCTCTGCGTTCGAAAGAGGATCCGAACCATCGGATTCGATTTCCCGCTTAATCGTTATGAATTCGTTCTCTACTTCCTTGAGACGATCTTTCGACTGCTTGAGGAGAACTTTCGCCCGCTGAAGCTTCTTAAGCCCCTCGTCGAGATCGATGTCGTCTCCCTGGAACCACATGTTGATTGATTCGAGTTCGTCAAGTATTGCTTTGAAATCTTGTTGTACATTATCGTTCGTCATTTGATTTGTTTTCGATTCTGGTCAATATATTTCCTTGGTAAAGCTTGATCTTCAGCAACTCGCCTTTTGACAAGTATTCGGAAGATTTTACAACTTTTCCGTTTTCGTCAGTAACGATGCTGTAGCCTTGCTTAAGGCGCTTATGCGGATCGTTCAGTTCCAGCTGCAGCTGTATCGTTTCAAGGTATCGTCCGAGCGCATCCATCCATCGCTTAGAGGAGGCGAAGAATACCGACTCGGCGTTACCCATCGCTTTCGCATGCATGGAAAGCTGCCGTTCGTATTCCCGGATATTGCGTATGACACCTTCCTGGACTTGTTTGCGTAGCGAAAGAAGCTTATTAAGCGAGGCAAGCGTACGTCCCTGGTTATCTTCGAGCAGCTTTTGGTAGATACGCATTGAGCGCTCGAACGACATAAGGACATTATCCCGCGATTGGTCCAGCATGCGGTTGTGGTACGCGAGCGTTTTCTTGAAGTTGGAAATGATCGATTGCTGGTAATTTTCTACCCGAGCTGCAGCCAACTCCCAGACTCGCGACAAGTATTTTCCCGCATCGGTAGGGGTGGATGCTCGGTAATCCGCGACGTAGTCGGCGATCGAGTTGTCTTTTTCGTGGCCTATCGCCGTAATGACGGGTATCTTCGATGCACGGATAGCTTTCGCTATTTCGATTGAATTGAAGGCCTGCAGACTTTCAAGGCTTCCTCCGCCTCGGGTTATGACAATGACATCGACCGGCTTAACCGCCTCATTGAATCGACGAATTGCCGAAACGACATCGCCTTCGGTACTCATTCCTTCGACCCGGGTATCGATAAAGTAAATCTTGAAATCGAAATTCCTGAGGTTAGTAAGGAAGTCTTTTTTGGCGGCGGCGGTTACCGACGTTATGAGACCGATCGTGCGGACGTAGTGCGGAATTGGTTTTTTATTCTGTTCGTCGAAGTATCCTGCCTCGTACAATTGCTTCTTCAGCCGTTCGAACGCAATCTTGAGCGCCCCCTCACCGACCAGGCTTACGCTCTTGACCGTTACGCTGAACTTCCCCGATGGTTTATAGATGTTGATATCGCCTCGGATTTGGATTTCAGTTCCTTCCTTGAGCTGAATCCCCTGGTTATCCAGTACTGCCTTGTAGATATAGCAGTTCAAGACTGCCTTCTCTTTCTTATCGCTGATCGTGAAAAAAACATTCATCCCGCGGATGTCGACGCTGGTAACTTCTCCCTGGATAATGCATTTGACCGGCTTAACGATCTCGATTATGAAGTCGAGGAATTCCGATACCGAAAAGACGGGTTCTTCAGTGGAATAAAGGAAAGGGCTGTTCATTGCGGGTCACGTTAACGTGTGAACATTCTACTGTGTTGAAAATAATACACAAGACTACCCGTTACGTTTTAATGGTACGGATGAGGAATTTTAAGACATCGTCATTTCTACCAGCTGTTCGGGAGCAAGGGAAGTACTCTTCCAGGTCTGATTTTGAGAGGTATCG
>CAZVIJ010000007.1:0-35278 GCA_964626735.1 uncultured Candidatus Saccharibacteria bacterium | reverse complement strand
CCATAGAGCTTGCCTTGTATCCAACCCGACAGTTCATCGGCCATTGCGGAAACGGCAGGTAAGAGATACGGCCTGACTCCAGATTGGTCGTAAAAATATCCAAGCTCAATTCTCAAAGCGCGCGCAAGTTGATTTTGGTAGTCTTCAAGCGTTAATCGGGAAGCGTATGCCTGCAAGCTTTCGTCGACATAGTAGAAAGTCCCCATACGGTACATCGGCAATTGGTGCATCTTGAGGAAATCAGTGATGCCCTTCCTTTGGGCTATCCAAATCGGATTTTCTTCAGGCAACTCGTACTGTTCGTTCAGCGGGATCTGGGCACGTAAGTGATTC
Organism: uncultured Candidatus Saccharibacteria bacterium; assembly: GCA_964626735.1. Lineage (GTDB taxonomy): Bacteria > Patescibacteriota > Dojkabacteria > JAOAGR01 > JAOAGR01 > CAZVIJ01. The sequence continues at coordinate 34,945 of CAZVIJ010000007.1, read as the reverse complement.
TTCCTACATTGCAACAAGTACCAGGCATCGAGCGTTCGCTGGTTTCCGTCGATGAGCGGATACACAAGCTGAGAAAGTAGTCGGTGGCAAGCGCAAAGCATTGGGAATGTCGTTTGCAGGTATTTATCTTTGTGCGGGTCGAACACGAAAAAAGCCTTGTCGGTTGCATCGCACAATTTAAACCAATGGCCGAGCATATGCTTTGCAGGAGCTATGTAATCGTACGATCTACCGGAACCGTCGCGGTACACGTTGAGTACCGCCGCTGGCGTGTAGTGCTCGTTGACAGCACTGTCGAACCCTAGGAATCTGGTGCCGTAATGAAGCCGGTGGGGGAAATCCACAATCCCGCGATCTGCCGTTTGGGCAACTCGATAATCCCATGAACATTCTTCGATGAGCGGACCTTGGCCTACCATGGAATGTAGCATCACCGTCTCGATTAAAGTACTCCTACGATGAGCTGCCAAGGCAGGTATCATGATGCCTGTTGCTTGAGACCACGCTTCTTGTCTCGTGAGAACCATTGTATTGCAGCATATTATAACAGATGAATCAGAAGCGCTACTTGAAGTTTCTCCGCCATGTCTCCGCCCTGCGCTTCGCTTGTGCATGGGTCATGGCCGAAAAACTTCGGCGTAGCAAAGCTACTTGAAGTTTCTCCGCCATGTCTCAAAGTCCATGAGGGTTATTTTTCCGTCGCCGGTGAAGTCGGCTGTCTTTGTCGTGAGCGTGCCGGTGTATTCCTGCCGGAATCGTTCGAAGTCGGTGAGATTGATCAGGCCGTCGCAGTTCGCATCGCCGATCGACTTGTTGCACGGTACTGAGGTAGCGGTCGGAGTTGCCGTAGGAGCAGGCGGATTGGTTGGCGACGGGAAGTTGTTGTTGCCGTAATAGAAGAACTTTAGGTTTTTTACCTTGAAGAACCATTGCCATGTCGGTGAGGTAAACGTAAACGCGTTTTTGGTGGCGAACGAAATTTGGAAATACGGGCTGAGCGGCTCTTCCAAGACGACATGTCCGCTCGTCGCACCGTACTTGTTGATTTCGTACGCCTTAAGACTTCCCGGCCAGGTGACGAACGCGCTAACCTGGTTATTATCCATGTTGGCTTCATAATCAAATTCTACCCGCTTGATGCCGCCTAAATTTCCGTACGGGTTCCAGATCAACTTAGAAATCGATTGGTTTGCGCCATATGCGACACCGTTCTGCAAACCAATCGCGATTTCGTTCGCAGCGACGCTGCTCATGAACGTGCCGTTGGTGTATCCGGGAAGTCCTGCGTTTTCAGCTCTCGCCATGTCGATGGTCGTTCCCGATTCGGGGTAGCCGAGCTTGAGGACATAATCTTTTACCTGCATGCGGCCCAATTCGGTGTCGATCATATCGTTCAGGCGATACGGAAGCACGATGAAGCGAGCCTTGTATTCCTTGTTCTGCAAGAGTTTTATCCCGCCAACTGCGCTAAGCACTGGCGAGAGCGTCGGATAGTACGGGTCTTCCTTTGCGACCGGATCGACGGAGATCGCCATTTTCGGATGCCCCGGATGCATATCAGACTTGAAAGCCGAATCGTAGAACCATGCGAATGTCACTGCGCTATTGGCCTTATTGGCGTTTTCGAAGCTGTAGATGTACTGGTCGTACTGCATCTGCACTTCTTTCACCGAATTCGCTGCCAAATCGAATGTCTGAACTTGGCCCGCGTTTACGTACGACATGCGCTTATATTCGCTGCTTATGAAGTAATTTCCTTATGCCCACAGCGAAAAATCATTCGTTGGGTATCCTCCCTTGTTCACGACCGAATAATCTACGACGACCGCCTTATCCTTCGCCGTAACGTCCTGCTTCATGTACAGCGTATCCTTGGGATTGTACGGGCCTTCATACCCAGGACCGTAGTCGAAGTTGTACATCTGGAACTGGCTTACGTTCAAAGTGTTTTGGGCTTGAGTGCAGGCATCGTTTTGTACGCCATCGCATGTTGCATGGTGGGTCGGTCCGAGCTTGGGGATGAAATGGTCGATGGTAACCTTCCCGTTTTTGTAGCTGCAAGCAGCTCCTCCTTGTGTCGGATTCCAGAAACCTTGCTTGGAGCATGCGGCGTTTGCTCCACCGGTGACTAAGTTTTGGCCGTAGAAGACCGCAAGCTGGAGTGCTGCTCCGAGATTATCGTAAATGAGGTTTTTGTTCGGATCAGAGCGCCGGTTAATGTACTTATAGATTGCACCGGTATTGCGATCGAATCCGACGCTGTAATCCGGCCGATCGATCCACGTCAGGTCGGCATGCTCGAGCCCGTTGTTGTATACGGGCGGATGGTAGTAATTTGATGTTGGCGGCGTTGTTGGAGCTCCGGTCCCTCCGAGCGTGAAGGTCACTGCCTTGATCTGCGGGTTTACGCCTCCTGCCGTATCGATCGCGTAGAGATAGGCTGTATGCTGGCGACCATCCTTGTATGAGGCGGGTATCTGAATATTGTAGCCGTGATTTCCGGTGATGCCGAACGCAGCATTAACATCGGGACGCGATAAATTCGCGTAGCTGTTCATTCCGTACGTTACCGTAGTACTTCCGGCTGGACCGTCGAAATAGGTATCGATGCGCAGCGAAGCGCTCGGTGCATCTGGGTCATACGCCCATCCCGACAAAATATCGTTGATCAAGCCGTCGTACGAGAAGACGGGCGCTGCGTTCGCGAAGACGCGGACGTGGCTTGAGGTTGCGAAAATAATCGTAAGCGCCACCAATCCCGCGACGAGAAGACGATTAATCATTCGTAACATGCTCGTGCGCGTAGTTTTCATCGTATGCCCCCATCATACAACCCGATCATCTTTTGCGAAAGAGGTTATCCGAACATCCTCTGATCGTCGAGGAAAATTTCGACGACGGCAGCTGACCAGTTGCGGTGCAACGGAGAAATCGTATTGAACATTTCTCTCCTTGCCTGCTCCCTCCGATATAAATCTCGATCGGTATGCTCTTCCGCTCTGCCTTGAATGCCGTAGAGGAACTGATCGCATATATCGCCCGCGATTAACCCGATTCTGAATGTCGTCCTTTTTCCGCGGCGGTAAAAACCTTCCTCATCGAATCCGCTCATATCGTGGGGAAACGTTGGAGGCAGAGCAAGTCCGCCTCTGCGGCTTCTCGGATACGGCATAACGTAGCTGGCGCCGTTGCTATCCTCAGGATAATTTGTAGCTACCGTCGCCGCAACCGCTGCTCCATTTGGGGTTGCAGAGATTTCTACCCTATGGAATTCCAAGGCGTTTTCACCATAGGCAAGCGTTACGACGGCTGCACTGAAGTTATGCACATCCGATGGATCAAGACGCGAAAGCTGCTCTGCAGGATTCCATTGGTCGTACATTCGTTCGCCGGCGACCCAGGCAGCCAGACGGCGGTGATAGATATGCCGCGCGTTTCGATCGATCTCCAATACTCGTGCTACGGCATCAGCGCCGTAATTCGGCTCGCCCGGATACCCGAGAACCGCAATGCCGAACGTCGTGACGCCTCGCTCATGCATAGCGTCGTACTCGGGCTTGAATACGACGACATTGCTTACGCTCGGGTCTCCCGATGTTGCAAGCGAAGCCTCAACGGCGATATCGAGGCCAGGCACAAGCGGGTATCGATGTAAAGCAGGTCGGGAAATTTCGGTTAGTCCAATGGTAGAAGTACTCATTGGAAGTAATTGTAGCGAAATCGAAATAACTAGTCTCGTTCCTGGAAGGAATAGCTGCCTTTCATCCAAACGAAGCTTCCCAATACATAAAAGAATAACGACCAAGCGGCTGCGATTACGATTCCCCTCGCGGTATCCGGTACTGAAAAAAGACTCAGCTTTTGAGCGAGTGCACCGGATGCGTACGAAAACGGCAAAAAGATTTGGAAGGCGGCTCCGAGTACGGGTGGGAAAAACGAAAGCGGCACTAGTTTGCCGGACAAGAAGTCGAATATAATGGTAAAGAAAGTCACTTGTAGGTGTTCGATAAAGAAAACGCATTCCATGACCGTAAAATATATGCCATGGCTCAAAAGCAAAGAGACTGCGACAGCAGGCACGAACAATAGCATGATAGCTATCGGGACATGCATCAACGCCATCGCAGCCAAGCTGATGAAAAGCATAACGATCGCTACGGGCGCATTCTTTCCGAGATTCCGGATGAAGTAGTACATGAAGGGATTCATCGGAAGCTTGAATATATTCAGGTACTGCTCGTTTTTTACCGATGCATTTATTTCCCTCCCGAATTGCTGCAGGTTTGTGCTAGAGACGCACAAGACGAAAAGGTAATACATTACCAGCTTCTTGTCTGCAAGCAGAGACGACGAATGGTTGGTAAAGTACGTATAGAAAAGGAGCAGCCCGTAAAATTCGATTAATACGAGAACAATACGCAACGCTATGCTTATCGCGTCGACGTTCGATTCCTTCAGTGCGTTTTTCGCAATATTGAGGTACTTCATTATCCGATACTTTCGTACTTCTTCAAACCTTCATGCCATACTACGTAGTTGAGCGCTGCACAAAGTAGGAATGCGTAAGCCGCCGTAAGCCAAAATGAAATCGAATCCCTCCCCCTGAGGATTTCGAAGATCGAGCCGTGTATGAGAAGGTACGGAAGAATATAAAGCAACACGAACTTAACCCCGGTCGGAAACACCTCAAACGGTTTACGGGCAACCATCATATCCAACTGGGTCAAGAAAACTTTGATAATGCTCTTATCGCGAAGGTAAAACGCCAACCCGTTGAGTGCCGTATAGATATGTATGTACATGACACCGGCTACGCATATAAAGGCGCAAACCTTAAGAAGCTGCATCCCCCACAAATGCACTTTAAACGCGAGTACGACAAAAAGGACTGAATAGATGAAAAGCGACAGCAGATTGCTCACGTTAAGTATCCTGAAGTATTTGAAGGTTGCCAGCGGAATCGGGCGAAGCAGCAGTATGTCCAGCTCAGAGGTGTGTACGGCTTCACCGACATAGTCTGCGCTGTTATGCGTATACGTGGCCATAATCATAATTATGATTTGGCCGATTACTGCCGAGATCGCGAAATCGTACATATTCAAGCCAGCAAACGCGTTATCCCGGTAGGAGTACAAAACCCACACTTGAACCAGCATCGTCAACCCGAACGTAAACGGCGTTATGAAGGTAAGGAGCAGATTCACGCCAGACCGAAACTGTTGTTTCAGGCTGGCTTTCGTGAGAATGACTACCGCTTTAAACATGCTACGCATTCGTAAATATTTTCCCGATAACTTCGGAAAGTTCCTGTTCCTTGAAATTTATTTCATCGACTTCGATTTTTGCCATCACCTGCTTTATGATGCGCGCGCTATCTTTCTTTTCGCATTTAATGACCAGTTTTCCATCCTGGAACGTGAGAATCTCGTACGGCAGGCCGGTGTCCAGATCGAGCGTTTTAAGCGAGTAGCCTTTATCGATAAGGAATTCGATTTCCCGCATATCGCCGAAGATTTTCTTAAGGCCATCGGTGCTGCCATCGTAAATTTTCTCCCCCTTGTTTATAACGATTGTCCGTCGGCATAGCTCTTCGACATCGTCCATATTATGCGTCGTCAGTACGATCGTCGTGCCGTAAGTTTCGTTAAGCTCTTTAAGGAAGCTTCTGACTTCTTTCGCGCTGTTGACGTCTAAACCGATTGTTGGCTCGTCGAGAAAAATAATTCGCGGTCGGTACAGGAGCGAGCAGACAAGTTCGCATTTCATTCGTTGCCCAAGAGAAAGCCTTCGTCCCGTGGTTTCCAATTTGTCCCTGAGATGGAATCGGTCCACCAGTTCCTTCAGCCGGACTTGGTATTCGTGTTGGGGAACTTTGTAAATTTCAGCAATGAAGTCGAATGTATCGATAACGGGGAGCTCAAGAAAAAGCTGGGTCTTTTGCGCCATGACGAAAGCGATCGATCTTTTGAATTCGTTTTTCCGATCGAACGGGTTATACCCGAAGACATCGATCGATCCTTTGGTTGGCTGAAGTATGCCCGTCAGCATTTTCAGCGTCGTCGTCTTGCCGGCTCCGTTCGGTCCGAGAAAGGCAACAAATTCCCCTTCTCCGATTTCCAGATCGAGATCTTTTACGGCGATGAAGTCGTTGAATTTCTTGGAGAATAGTGTGGATGCTGATTTATCCTTTACCTTAAAGGTTTTGTTAAGTCCCCGAACAGAAAGCATCCGTACATGATACCACCGATTCTTCGTTTCGGCTTATGTTTTAAAGCACAGTAAAGAGCTCACGCATCGTCGCGATAGCCAAATCGAGCATCTTTCGCATATCCATACCTTTAAACGCGATTTTCTTCCTTCTCCCGACAGCCTTCGACACCACATAGCGCAATTTGTAGAGGGGAAGTTTTTGCGCATACCCTTCCGGCAATGCTGCGATCTCGCGGTAACCTTCACAGAACCAATCGTATTTCCTAACCTGGAAGAACAGGTTATACGCCGCGAATTCCATTACGGGATCGCCGGAAATGCATTCATCCCAATCCATTATTCCGGTAATGGAACTTCCGTCGATCACCGTATTCCAATCAGCAAGATCGTTATGCACCAATACCGGGAAGTTCGTGTGAATCTCACGTTCATGTCGCTGGAATATGTTTCTGATTCGTTTCTCGTCATCTTGGTTTATCGTTTGCGTGTCGCGAAGGTAACGTAGGTTGTCATCGAGCGCGGCGAAAAAATGTTGTTCGAATGTATCATGCAAGCCGATGAGTATATCCTGCTTCGCGCACTGATTGTCGAAGAATCCGTATTTCTCGGTTTTAATGCCATGCAGCTTTGCGGCAAACGTTCCGGTTTGGCGAACCAGATCCCGTTGTACGCCCTCTTCCAAACTATCGAATTTCCAAACGCTAGTGCCTGGTACTTTCGTGCACAGCATGTACGCGAAGGGAAACTGGGAATACGTGTCATCGATGTAAAGCGTACGGTAGGTCGGTATGCCCGCGTTATGCGCGGTATCAGAGACGAGTTTCTCGACCCAAAAGTATCCGTTTGCTATCAAGGGAGGATGGCATCGAAGAATTACCTCTTCACCGTTCGCCAATACCGCCGGTACCACCGAGTTTACCGATCCAATATCGATTACTGCTGACAGAGCAGCAACTTCTGCTTCATATCCCGTTCTTCCAATCGATCGCAAGCCATGTTCAATTGCGGCGATGCACTCTGCGGTCCCAATTTTTTCTTGCCGCAATAAAAAATACTTTATTGTCTCTTCTTCGGAAAACGGCCGATCCATTTGCCAGTAAAACATGCTCCTTCTATCTGCGGATTGTTCTATCAGCTTTCTACCGTAGCTATCCATATTGTGAATTTTACTGGAACAGTGGCTTCGGTGGTATAATGGGGCAGTAGAGATGCTTTCTACCAAACACAACGAATTACTGACCGATCTCGGCCTTACGCCAAATCAGAGCAAGCTGTATTTGGGCGTCTTATCCTACCCGAGAAAGACCATTGCCGAAGTTGCGCGCAAGCTTTCCATGGATAAATCGTCCGCTTACCTGGCGGCAACTGAACTTGAAAAACAAGGTTTAATCATTGCCAATAGCAAATCGCGAGGTTCAACCTATACCGCCTCTGACCCGGAATATTTGAGAACGATGTATGAGTCCCGGAAGAAAGAGGTGCTCAGCCAGGAATCGATGGTCGAAGACTTGATACGGGATATCCGCTCGAATACTTATAATCTACAGCGCAATCCATTCCTCAAGGTTGAAAAAGGCATCGCGGCTCATATTCGGTGCATGGAGGAAAGCCTCGAATATCCAGACTCCATAATCCGAGAGCGGTTTAATCTCGGCATACCGCTCCATCAGGACGAAAGCTATGTTAGGTGGGTAAAGAACGAATATATCCCCAAACGTGTCAGGAGCAACATTAGAATACGTGAGCTCGGCAGGATGTTCGACGTCCAACCATATGGCGAAATCATGGAAACGACTACCGGATTTACGGAAACAATGTCGAGATACTTAGTTACGACAAGTTCGGCGACTTCATCGTTATCTCTATCAAAGACGACTATGTAACCGACCTCTTGAGAAACCTCTTTGATTTCGTATGGGAAAGGAGCGAAAGATATGGCAAAAACTAACTTCGAAAAATTCCTGTATCTCGATGGCGACAATACCAATCGTGCGCTGGCAGAAATCTCGGGGTCTGGACAATCGGTAGAGAACGAAATTCTCAATGAAATGGATGTGCTCCGTCGCAACAACAAAGAGGGTATCGTATTCATACCTGGAATGGGTTCAAATGATGTTGAATTATTCAAAGAAGGCAGCATGTGCGCACGTATGATCGAAGAGATGCCTCATTCTATTATCATCAACAATTGGGCAGCCGAAGCAGATTTCAATCCGACATTGAATGCGGCCCAACTTGAAGATGCATGCAAAGCGCTTGGGATAGACTCAATCCATATTTTGGGAATTTCTTTTGGGGGATATTTTGCGCTCAGGTTTATCCGTGATATTTTCATCCATCGAGTGAATCTGGAGATAAAAAGTCTTTCTACCATCGTATCTGTTTTCGATCCCCAAGATCTCGGCCCTAAGGTCGCCTTCGACGAGAAAATCATCGACCCGCTCTTTTGGGGTGCTGAGGTTTTATCGAACCTTACACAACGACCGGTCCCCCATCGACTTATAGAAAAACGAAAGTCGCATACCCGATTGAAGGCTATTCAAGATGGTTTGGTACTCCGCGGCGAAGTGCCTGCAAACATTCCCGTTCTTGCCGTTACGACAAAAGGCAAACCGCTTATCGACGGTATTCCCTGGCTCCCCCCTACTCCCGACTTTATGGCCAATAATCGGCGCTCCGCTGCGCGTCTCAGCTCTGTGTTCGACAACGTAGAAATAATGGAAGTTGCTGGTCGGTCGCTAATTCGATGGACTCCAGGTAAGAAGAAGCTGAACCCATACGGCGCACATATAATCGCAAGCGAAGATTCGATGCGTGCGTCCGACAGGATAATCGACTTCATCAAGTCCAATTCTGGTCGCTAAAATACAATAACGCCATCTGATCGGTCTGATCGTATTTTTTCGCGCGTATCTTCGATATAAAGATCGATAACGGCACCGAGCAAGCTGGTTACTCCCGTTTCCCAAGCTTCGGTGAAGATTCCTGCACGCAAAGCATTCCTCTCTTCCGGCGACTGATGTTGGTTTGCCAATTGCGTTCTGTGCACGACCGTATCGATGCCGAAGCTCGCGTTCTTGCTCGCGGCGATACAAATTCTCGACGAGATCGGTTTGCGCCTGTCGTATAATCCGTCGTCATTGGTACTGGGATAAAGCTTTTCAATGGGAAGAATGCCTCGGCCTGGCGCTTTCAACCAATACGAATGGGCTGCCGGTCCGGCTTCTTCAGTGCCGTAAACATAGGCCACTTTATGGGAACCGTTCGTTGTGCTGACGTTTACATGACAAAGCGGCGGCATACGGAAAATCGAAAGCGCAAAAACAGCGACGCAAAATCCTGGGTCGGGGAGTTCCAAACCGACGCGGATCTTCTCGGCGAGGTTCTCAGGATGCTTTTTATCCATAGAGTCAGCATGCATCAATTGATTGAATAACATGCGGCGCGATTCCATATACCCTGCGGCATCAGGCAGTACCCGCTGGCTCATCGTCTCGACGATAAGCGCAATATACGCTGCGCGAAAGTCTAATAGAGTTCCCGGATTCATGGGCAGATAGACAAGCGCGCCTTGTTGATCTCCGTACTCATGGCGGGCGAACGTAGCCTCGCAATGAAGGCTGAGTCCAGGCTCTATTTCATGGGTAATGATTTCGATATTCTTTTGCTTCATCCCTAAATGAGGGGATTATACCATGCCAAAAGATGATATCCGGTTGGACATGTATGGATGAGAGTAAACACAGCAGCTCGGGTCATCAAGAAAGGCTTCTTTATCGAAAACGGTTAATCATATATACATTTTTGAGCTACTTACATATCCAACAGATATCAGTAATAGAAGTATAGAAAGTTCCGATGAAACGCAAATGAAATTTTTACTGAATGTCAATCTTCGAGCACATAGCTGAACTTTGTGTTGCCGCCTTTGGTTTTAATTTTTGTGACGCGGACATTACCAATTTCAGAAATATTCTTGACATGCGTCCCTCCGCACGGAATTCCCTTATCGCCAAAAACGGTTACTACGCGGATCGGTTTGTTGGACGGGATTTCGCCAGGTATAAAATACGCCTTCTCCTTGAGCTCATCGAGGGAAGCGACAATTTCGCTTCTGACTTCGAATCCGAGAGCAATATATTCGTTCATTTTTCTTGTAATTTCTTGAATCAATGCTTCGCCATTTCCCTGGTATTCGCCCACGTATTCGACGTATGGCCCTTCAGGGAAATGAAATCCTTTTAGAGGTTTTAGCGTTCCCTCAAGCTCTTGGTAAACGAAATCAAGCAAGTGCCCGGCACTATGGAGCCGAGCATTGAGAAGTCTACGGTTTTTATCGATTTTAGCAGTTACCGGCGTTCCTTCCGGTATGGTGTCCGTAGTGAACGAACCATAGTGGCAGGTATACCCGTCCTGAAAGCGAACTTCTTCGACAGCGAAACTCCCGCCATCTGTTGAAATAACCCCGAGATCGTAGGGCTGCCCGCCTCCCTGTGGATAAAAGTTGCTTTGGTTAAGCAGTATATACATTCGGCCGTCTCCATTGTGACGTATACCCAATATTGTCGCAGGAGCCTCGAATAGATAGGTATCCTCCAAATACAATAGCTTTGTTTGTTCCATAACGGCATAGTAAACCAAATCGAGGCAAATCTGTACAATATTTACATATTTGTAACATTTAGATACCGCATGTTATAATTGCAACAGTGAATAAAGTATCTGATATAACATATTCTATCTTACTTTCTGACCACGCTCATTTGGAAACCCTCAAGAACAATACGTTGAATCTACGAGCGTATGCATCAAAAATTCAATCTCAGGTAGAAAGCCAGTGCAAAAAGCAGGTTAAGCTCGGATCGATTGTGATAGCGCTCTCCCGGCTTAAATCTAAGATCGAAGATATTCCTTCATTACGGCCTGAGGTAACGATCGAAGGCCTCAGCGTCAAATCGGATCTTGCTGCAGTTACGTATGAAAAAACGGCTTCCATCTTGCAGGAGCTTTCAAAAAACCTAAATTTCGAACGTCGCGATAAGGACTTTTTTGTAATCTCCGAGGGTATGGCTGAAGTCACGATTGTTGGGCCGAGTGAAGGCGTCGCTAAGATCGTACAATCTATGCCGGTAGAACCAAAAGCGAAGTTCGAAAATGCCGTTTCCGTAACGGTCATGTTTGATGAAAAATACATCGTAGTGCCGAATGTCTTGTACAGTTTCGTTAGCTCGATGGCGGTAAAGCGTATTAATTTGCTGCAGATTGTCTCCAATCTAACTGAAGTTTCCTTTATCATCGAGAGTAGTCGTTTGAATGATGCGCTCGATACCTTCAAGCAATTCCTCAAAGCTTGATGAGCTTGTACATTTTTGCGATCTCTCCATGGAGGCTAATTTCTCGTACTGCTGCACACGAAAGGCCCATACATTTCTCTATCGCGTTTTGCATAGCGCTATCTTGCGTCGTCAAAAGCACGATACGGGAATTCCGCTTGGCAACTCGTGCGAGTTCACGCAGCGCTTCCTCGTATAAACGTTCGATATCTCCTACCGCTACCTGCTTTCCGAACGGCAAATTGGTAACGATGGCACCAACGGTATTGTCATCAAGCGGTAGATTTCTAGCATCACCGATAGACCAGCGGATAGGTATTTTCTTACCGCTGTTTAAAGAATCCGCATTCTCCCTGGCTATTGTGATTGCCAGAGGGTCGATGTCGTTGGCGTATATTTCTTGAGGCTGGAACGATAAACTTTCAGCGATAATTGTACCGCTGCCGCATAACGGATCGAGGAGTACCGTATTTTCCTCGATTTCCGCAAGAAAGCACAGGGCGTAAGCGATATTGGGCTTGAGGGAGCCGGGCGTCGTCTCGGTTTTATACGCTCGTCGGTGTAATGGATGGGTCGATAATCGTACTCCAATCAGCGCACGTTTATGCTCGAGAAAAATCCGTATGTCAAAGTCCTCATGCAATACGTCTTCAAACGGCATACCGAGCTTGCGCGCCAACGGTATTCGTAGCGCGTCTTTCAGTTGGGGCATGGAAAAGTTCCGTTTCCCGACCGAACTTGCCGATATGGAAAACGAACGTGGAGAGCGATGGGACCGTATACTAGTAAGACTGTCGCTGAAATTCATGGCGAGAATCGAATCAGTAAGCTTGTGGAGATCTTGTTTCGTATGCCCAATCTGCGTTACTTCGCCGACGTACATAAAAGCATCCTCGATTGATCGTAAGCTGGTTACATCTTCAAACGCGGCATCGCTTTCCAGTACGATTTTCCGGTACGAGACTTCCAATACGCTGCTGGCTTCAAACGCACTTGAGATTTCTGACTTCGATATATCCTCGATGCCTCTGGTTGTAATGCACCAATATTTCACGATTAAGTATACAGCACGCCCGGATAACCCTCGCTTCTGACGAATGTTCCATCCGCAAAAACGATCAGGTAGTGGCATTCGAGGAATTCAGCAATCTTCGGCGCCACGTCGATGGGAGATACGAACATTGCCGTGCTTGCGAGGTCTGCCAAAACGGCGCTCGCAGCGCTGGTGAAGACTGCGGCTTTTTCCGATACGGATTCCCCCGTATGTCCACTAATCAGATGGTGCTTGAGCGTACCCGTTTTTTTATCTTTCCAATTACGCTTGCTGGGAGAAGAACATGCAATGGCTCCTTCATGTATTTGAATTTCACCGATTGCCTCGTCCATGCTAAACGGGTTTTCCAAGTAAAGCGTTTCCGGAAGTTCGGTACGAATTTGCATATCTCCGCCGCCATTGATGACATAATGCTGCACCCCTTTCGATAGGAACAAGAGCTTGAATTTCTCAATAAGCCAACCTTTACCGATCCCCCCCAAGTCAACCTTCGCGTTATCGGGTATTTCGATGCGGTCCATCGTAAGCGTGGTAAACGAGGGATTTCTTGCAATCGGCAAACCTTTGCTTTCAAACGAGTAGCCTGCGTCGTACCCATTGTTTTCTTGCATCAGTCCGCTCAGCGCAGTAAAGTTCCCGTCGCTCACCTTCTTCAGCTCTTCGCATAAGTAAAGCATGTCATACAATTCGCGCGGGAAATGTTCGAGTGATTTGGTTGTATTCAATATGCCGATTAGGCTCTCAGCCTTGAATCGGGAATAGGCTCGCTCGAAATCGACCAATAAGCTTTCGGTTTCTTTTTTTACTTCCCCTACTTGCTCCTGCGAAAGATCGTACACGGTAAACCACCAATGTGTCCCGATTCCCTCCAATTCGAATGTTTCGATCATGATTGTTGTATGTAGTGCTTCTTGATACGTATATCGTTTTTTGCGAATGGTCCGCTGCCGAATGCATGGTATACGATTGACGGCTTAAGATCTTCCCTCACCATGCGGTATGACTCGCGGAAATCTTGATTCAGTTCGCAGAGCTTCGCAAAGAATACCTCTTTGATACGCGACTCCTCATCGGCCGAAGGCTCACGTTTATCTTGCCCCAGCTCGAAAGCGAACGTCAGCAGCTTATTCGAAACGCGATCTTCTTCGGTTATAAGCGCAAACGAATTGACTATAGACGCCAACCGCTTGTCGGAAAACAGCACATCGGAAACATTACCCGGCGTAATTTTGCATCCATAGTATGCGACGGCTTGATCGGATCTGCCGTAATAGAATAAAAGCGGAAGGTCGACGCGCGGCTTGGGAAGTCCGTCAACGCCAAGCTCGCGAATGACGGCTTCGAGATCCGGGATTCTGAGCACATGCCCGAGGTCGTGGATATTGTAGCGAAGACGCGGTGACACCGATGCCTTGCGGCATAGCGATATAAGCAGCTCGCCGTGCTCGTTAGTCTCCATATAGCTGTCGTACGGAGAGTATTGGAATATCATGGGCAGGACACCGTATTCCGTTTTGGTTAGTCGCTTCCTGAGTTCAGGATTTCTCTCGATCTGCCGGCGGAGGGCAATGGTGAAGTCGTTCTCAGCAGCTAAATTGATTTCCAGGTCGGAGGCTCCATATGAGCCGTAGACAGCCTTGAAGTATTGCAAGAGATAATCCCGCAGCCCTTCGCTCACTCCCTCGCCGCCGAAAATAACGGTTATGTCGAGCGATGCCCAATCAATATCGGTTGCAGAATCGACAAGTGTCTTGAGAAAAGGCGGGTATCCCATGATCACGTACTTGTATTTCGTTCCGAACAGCTTGAGTGTATTGATGATTTTCGAAATATCGGGACCGGTCGATTTGAGGATTGCGATATCAACTATTGACATCGATACATTCATACCCGTCGCCCACGGTCCGAGCGCGAAGGCGTTGATGACGAAAACGGGCTTTTTCCCGATAGCAAGCTGGAAGGTATATTGAAGCACTTTGCGTACTTCTTTACGCTCTTCAGGCCCTCGAACCCAATTATTGGGGATTCCGGTGCTTCCCGACGATTCGTCGATTACCGCCCCTCGTTCAGGGATCTTGCCATCAACACACTTTTCCTCGACGGTATACTTCTTTATGTACGATTCCTTGTCCGTTACGGGAATTGAGGCAATTATCGGCGTAAACCGTCTGAATTGCATGCGGGAGTTTCCGTTCTTCTGTAAGAAATCGCGATATGCCGGAACCAATTTTGAAGCCTTTCGGTACACGGCCCATACTTTCGCCTGGCTCACCCACCATCGGAATCGCTCCATTCCGGGAAGCATGAGTACGCTGTAGGTTTGTCTTGATGTGATGCTGAGCTTTCCGATAACGGAAAGTACCTTGACCAAAACCAAAACGATTACTTTATTCATTTGCTTGGTTTGATCAGTATATCATCTGTCCGCAGCCGCAAGCTCCTGGGCGGCTCTTCAGCATAGCCGAGCCTGAACAGCAGCCAAATATCCCCTTTCGTTTGGTCGACAGGTATGTGCCGCTTCATAATTTGATTTGCTTGCTTATTCGTTACGACTGAACCGTACGGATGATTTGCCACACCGTGCTTAGCCAAGACAAGCCAAAACCTGCAGAGCATTCTTCCCGCCTCTATCTGCTCGTCGAACGTTTCGAACCTCCCGATGATCCAGCCTGCCGCACTTGCCCCTCCGGTAGAGTCGTAATAGACCTTGCCGATTATCTGCTTGATGATCGGGAGATTCACGATCCAATGGTGGTAAAAAAACAGCCGCATAAGCCATCCGGGGAAGTGGAAGCACTTCGACCACAATCCGTCTTTCTTCAGCTTAGCTTGATTCGTTCGGGTTCTAAGCCAGCCTGCAAGCTCTTGTCGCGTCGCCTCATCGGAAAGATCATAAAAGAGCGTGTCACGGTTCAGCTCCTGAAAGAATGAAATCACCATCGGGTCTTCACTGTACTCGAAGCTGTTGGAAAAACTTTTGGCGGTTTGCTTAAGCTCGTCAAACACCGAGTCGGGAATTTTCTTACCATTGTACTTTCTCCGATTTGTTCTTCGAGCGAGGATTTGTTCATCGGTAAACTGCTCGGTTATATGTTCGACCTTCGCGAGCCTGAGCTTTGCAAACAATTGTAGGCCATGCGCGGAGTAATCCAAATGATCCACGACATAGTCGACCAAAATATCGAACCCCCGATTGCGCGCCGCGATACCGAGCGTTTCGATAAAGTAGCCGAAACCGAGGACCGTGAATCGGCCGGTCGGATCGGTAACCCTAAGCAGGCGTTCCGGATCGTACAGCAAATCTGCTTCGTACTCGTCGACGACCCTGACCTTCCACGGCTGTACATTATGCGGCGAAGCAGCCCACCGAGCGATATCAACAAGCTCTGCCCAAAGTTTACGATCTGGCATATAAACCTATTCTATACACACCCCAACCCCAAGTAAATCACCCCCCCAACCCAACTCACCAACCAACCAGCTTAACCAGCATAACTAGCTTAACCAGCTTAACCAGCATAACTAGCTTAACCAGCTTAACCAGCATAACCAGCCAAACCAGCCTAACCAAATTGAAATTTCCCCATTCATCCCCGATAATCGAACCCATGTTTCCCCAAGAAATTACCGCGTTCCTACGTGAACTTTCGGTGAACAACAACGCCGAGTGGTTCAACATTAACCGCAAACGGTACGAGAAGCTGCGCGATGAATTTTATGAGCTTACGCAAGCGGTGCTTTTCATGATGTCCGATATCGAGCCGAACTTCAGGCACGTGACGGCGAAAGAATGCGTTTACCGGATCAATAGGGATATCCGATTTTCAAAAGACAAAACGCCGTATAAAACATATTTCAGCGCCGCACTTTCCGACCACGGAAGGAAGACGGAAGATCCGGGATATTATTTCCACATCGACGAAACGGGTATGCTCAGGTTGGACGGAGGCTTGTGGAATCCGGCAGCGCCGAAGCTAGAGCTTGTTCGTGCATCGATCGACACGCATCCTGAAAAATTCCATGCGATCATCGACGATCGTGAGTTTCGCGAAACGTTTCGAGA
Source organism: uncultured Candidatus Saccharibacteria bacterium (assembly GCA_964626735.1). GTDB lineage: Bacteria > Patescibacteriota > Dojkabacteria > JAOAGR01 > JAOAGR01 > CAZVIJ01. The sequence goes on along the minus strand of CAZVIJ010000007.1, from coordinate 18,285 downwards.
GATTTACGGTGAGAGGGTAAAAACCGTCCCGCGCGGATACAAGGCAGATAACCCTGAGATCGAGTATTTGAAGTTGAAAAGCTTCGTAATCGAAATCGAACAGCCGATTTTGGATTTGTTGGAAAACGAACTGCCGCAATTTATATCGGACGGATTCAAGAAAATGCATCCATTCGTAGCGTACCTCAAGCATGCCGTCAGGCCTAAGAAGACAAAGTCGGACTGGTGATTCGAAGGTTATTTGGGTGGGAAGCTCTTCTGGGTCTGATTCACAATTACTCTCGTATCACCGTTCCTATAAGCTCCATTTACGGGTTCAACCAAGGACGATCGTACCATAAGTGCAGATATAGCAGGATACGTATAATCGCCACCGATTTCATCGATCCACAATTTATCTATGTCGTGCCAATGGATTATGACCGCCAGCAAATTCGAAACATGGGAGTTCAACTCATTTGTCGCCGCTGCGACATTTGCATCCGAACAATCGCCTTGAGGTTCGAGCAGCTTCGGATCGGGATATCGATAGGTAATAGCAAGCGAACCGGGATCGATACCTTTCGATCTCAATGCTGCGGTTACGGCATTCTCAATTTCTAGCCTTAGTTTATCCTTCGCTAAATCCCTCGGGTCGGTCTCGCCAGTAGCGGAATTGCAGAGCCTATCCAATGCGCCGACTTTATTTGCGTTGCCTGCTGCAGCAACCAATTCGCTTTGGAACACCTGGTCGAACCCATAAAGGCCGGAGTATGCTGGGCGCTTCAAGCCGTCGCTTACATTTTGCAAGCCGGGAATGGAAGCGGTTATGCCAGTATCAATCATTACATCAAGACCGAGCGGGTTTGGCCCCATTGAGGTATTTCCCATGGCTGCCGTAATGCGCAAGCCCTTCGTCGAATACTGTGCTGCATACTGCTTCGTTGCATCTACTCCCGAGAAACGAGGGTCTCTCGCTACGATGCTTGCATATACCTGATTTATAGGATCGGTTAATCCTTCGAGTACTTGCTGGATTGCGCCGCTTCGATCTTCAGGATCCGAGCCGTGACGTGCGGTTACATCGCTGCTTACGATTACTTTTTCTTCTACCGGAGCTATATCGGCATCATCGATTCCGGCATTGTTGATGACGTCTGCAGCTGTCAAAGCGGGAAACGGCGTTGGCGTAGCCGTAGGCAACGGGGTATTGGTAGGTGCGGGAGTATTCGTCGGTTCCGGTGTTTGGGTTGGCCCCCACGCAAATGTAGCGGCAGGAACCGTTGGAAGGCCTGCGACCGCAGATGCCATTGGGGTTGCGTATCGTGGCGGATCGCAATGCATCGTGGCAGGAGGCGTTTGGAAATTTCTCAAGTAGTCTGCACAATTCGGTTTTCCATCTTGCGACAAGTACCACTGCAGTAATGCTCCGCCGGCAGCGAGGAGGACAACAAGATAAACAAGTTGATCGATACGTATTCCACCAGAGCGTACGTACGTGACGGGATATTCGTCTGCATGTCTTTCGCTAACGACGTTTCTTTCTCCACGACCTCCTCCTTGAACCGGCATTTGAAGCGATTATAGCATCACTTTCCCGGATACGTAAACGAACAGAGGCTGTTATATGGTAAAATACCGTACATACATACATGAGCGACAGCGGGCAAAAAGTAGAGATCATAAATACCCAGTTAGGCGGTGCCGTATTGAATACGGTCGGCGTTGACGCAAGCCCGAAAGTGAGCTTCCACCTGGAAGAAATCAAGTCGCGAGGTGGTATGGTCATAGGTGCAGTCGCAACCTTCATCGAAACGACCGGCAGTTCAGAGCAGGATGATGAGTTGCATGCGGAGCTTGCGGTTAAATTCGCTCGCCAAGGCATGCCAATTTCCCACAACGACCGGTTGCATTTGGCGGTACAGGAAGTCCCGCTCAGATTAGTCGCGGCGTTAGTGCTCGAGTACGAATTGCTGGAAGATCACGAAACGCTTCGTTTTCAGGAAGGGCTTGGCAAAGAATCGGCGATATTCATGCTCGCCCGCACCACGATGGACATACGCCTGCTCGTCGGCGGCATGTACCGAAGCAATGCACGCGGACGCGGCGATTCACCCAATCAGGCCAAGCCGAGGACGCTCGATATGATGGACCAGGAGCGGCTCGTCGATTCCCAAATGGCTCCCCGAGGTATTGCAGGCACGCATGGTTTGCAGGCACACGTCGTTAGCTTGCCTCGCGAATCGCCTGATGCGATCTGCATCATCGGCGAACGCGGTACCGTTCCTACCAAAGAAGACCTCGAGCGCCAGATCGACTACCTAACGAATATACTTGTCCATCCCAAGATCGATACCGATGGGCTTGATCTCATTTCCGTAATGAAAGAGTCTTCGTTTTTCACGACAAAATATCTCTGGGCGATGATGGGTATAACCCATCAGTTGAGAAATTCGCATGACTTTACGAGATCGATTGTGCCCGTTGCTAGCATGGATGATGCTCTAGCCCTGCTCGAAGGAGGAAATACGTACATGGCAGCACGCAACGGTAGACTTACGATTCATCGCAATCCGGTGTACGAAAGGCAATTGGGGAGGCTTGCAGTATCCATCGTCGTTTTCGCTGCAGTCGTTTGGCTAAGCTGGACCGTATTCACTCACACCGTGGGGATTGAGAATACCGATACTCCAATACAAGTACCCCCAGGGTTAGCAACCGCTGTCGCAAACAAGATTCCGAACATCGGACCAAAGCCGACTTCGCCTGCGTTTGATCCGAACGCCCCTGCTCTGCCAGCTGCTAATCCAACCGAGGCTGCTGGACAAGATACGAAAATGCACATTTCGGTGACAGAAGGCGAGTTCGGCTACGGCAGGACCGTCGATGGAGGCGGGAACGTTACTAGGGTCGAAATCCCAAACGGGACGGAAGTGACGGTCATCGGAATCGTTGCCCAAAACGATCCTCGCTTGCCGCGATTGAACGAAACGCTATCGGGTCTGACCGACGAGCAGAAGGCTAAGTTTGCAGGCCAGTGGCGGTTGGTACGGCTTAACGACGGCAGGGAGATGTTTGTAAATCTATCGATCTTGCAGTAATCAATTTCCGATACCGATCATAAGGATATCGGCTTTCTTTTCCTTCATCGCTCGAGCGAACTTTTCGTCTATGGATATCTTGACCTTGTTGCCGTTGTCGCCGATTAAGAAGAATTCGTCTCCCTGCTGCACGATTGTATCGATGAAACCGGTATAGTTCCCCCGCTTTATTTTCTCGCCCGTATCAATATCGATAATTCCTGAGTTCACGAGCGTATCGACGAAGGCTTCGAATTTCGGGTTATGGTCGCCTTGAACCGATGCCGACGAAAGATTCTCCATTACGATTGCCGGATATCCTCTAGTCGCCGTAATCGTCGTCATCGAAGGCACATCGGCTGTACCGATCTGTGCCAAGCCTGAAGTGCCGTTATCGGTAATATCAGCAAGAATTAAATATCGACCCTGACGCAACAGATCGGTTGTCATGCCTTCCCTCAAGAAATTCCAAGCGGGCATTGCTGAATCTTTCGCTTCATGCAACACATGAACCGCCCGTGCTCCCGGAGTAAAGCTCGCATTATTCGTATACATTCTCTTCTCCTGATTCATGGTGCTCATATTACCTGCCCGCTGCTCTTGTACTGGAGCAGCTTGGGGCTGATCGACGGCTGCGGCAGTTGCTGCCAAGCCGCCATAATATTCCTTCGCCTTCTGTATCGTCGATTGATCCCATGTTATATGGACCTTTCCCTCATCGGTCCTTTTAGAAGCGATTTGCGACCCGATTGCAGCAACTGCCGTAACCGCCACGACGACGATAGCGGCGCCATAGAATACCTTCGTCATAGCTTCCAATGTACGGACGCTTGGTGTTCGAAGGCCATCTAATGTCATGAAGTGACCTTGATCGCCTAGGATATCGGTCCCTTCAGCGTTGAACGGTACAATTTCGTGTAGCTTCAATGCGCCTTGAACGAATCCGTTTAGGTTTTTGGTTATTCGTTGCGCCATTACCTCACGATCCTCTCTCATTTGTGCTGGCGGATCGAACCTCGCACGTTGATCGTCCTCGGTTTCGAAAACTCGCGTGATCGGATCAACGTAATGCGTATAGAAATCGCGAAGATCTACTCCATCCGTACCGTACTGCTCGTCCTGAGCCATGAGCTTCGGGAATAGGTTTCTGGCTTGCGCAATCGACACATACATAAGCAGCATTTCGCACATCAAAGCCCTTCGATCGACGGGCATCGCGCCTTGTCGGAACATGTAATGGAGGACATCGTAGAACGCCGTGGTAAACGATACATTGCGGTCTGCTCCGAACGCAACCTTTTTCTTGTCGAGAGCTTGCGTGAACAATTCGATAAACCTCATCGCATATTCAACTTGCAGCACCGGTTCGCCGTATCCGACGAGGCTCGCATCGAAGCTGTGCGCATTACGGTATCGCAAGAGCCTGCCGACTTCATTGGCCTCCTCGATGGAAGGATCGGCAAGGCCGCTTTCTAGGAATACATCGTTCTGCTCGCGATTGAATCTCTTAACTTCGTTAAATGCATAATTGCTGCACAGTTTGACGAGAGCGATTATGTCGTTCATTTCACTACTATTCAGGATTTCCGCATTGTAGAAAATATCGTTGACGAGCACTTCAGCGAGTTTAGGATCCATAGGTTTATCGCCGGCCATATGGCCCCGGAGAAGATGCTCGTATAAATCAGCCGGATCAATCGGGAAGGCTTCCAATCCCGGAATGGTTATCGGCTCATGCGGAATAGAAGGCGGAGTATCGAGCATCGGCTTGCGCGATTCCAAGAAGAAACTCCCATACTCTTTCGAGAGCGGCAGGTAGCTCTTGGAAGCAGCAGTGGACATTTGACGAGCGTTTTCTGCATGATGGTCTTTCCCTGCCCGGTGGTCGAGTATGTCGTTCGGATGCCATGTAGTGATGCTGTGGGCCATGAGGGCGACGGCGTTCCAATCGGCTGGCATGCTTTTCATTTCGCCCGTACGTTCATTGCGAGCAAACGCCATGGCAACTGGCGAGCCGGTTCCGTGGAGGTCAACGACGCCAAGCCACATCGTCGATGGATACAGTATCGCATTGCGCCTTTTGATACCGCGTTTCATATCGAAATACTCCCGGTAGCTGCCCTTCTTATCTCGGTCGATCGTCGATTGCGTGCATAAGATTGTGATCTCCCACATAGCGCGGACGATGTTGCGGTATGCTTGATCTTCCACCATTTCACCCGTTAACGGCAGGAAATACGAATGCGCATACAAGAAACATTCGGGTACTAGTTTCGGAACTTTTTTCCCGCCCCGGGTGATAAAGCTGCCTGACGCGTCGGTTTCGTACATTACCGGGTTCATCCACGGCGTCGTGGTTCTTGCGATGTGTGGAGGATGTGCGTAAATCGGCAACCATTGCGTTTTCAGCTCCTTACCGTCCCTGGTATTTTGTACGTAATAGATACCACGTTCGCCGATCAATCGCGCAAAGTCTCCTGCGATCCGAGCATTCTCGAGCGGCTTATGAACCGCGTCATCGGGATAGAATAGCGAGTCCTTGAAGTCCATCATAAATTGGACGGGTGAGGAAGTTCCCCGACCGCCGAGCTGCAAGTTCCTATTGAATTGCCAGTGGTCACGGAAGTCCAAAAGCTCCTCGGCCGTCATGGTAGCGACGGGAGCATGTCGGGCGCTAGCACCGGTACCGATACTGCCGAGCATTACCGCAACAAAGTGATCGCGTAGGAACGAGCCGGGTAGAACCGGTAGATCGTAGGGGGAAAGATTTGGGTCATTCGGAAGGTCGAGTGCAAGCGACGAAAAATCTGGATACGGATTTTCCGCATGCGCCGCTGCGACTTCGAATGTCGGCAGCGTGAAATCTACCGGCGCATGATCTAATTCCCCTCCGGCAAGCAAAAGCTCAAGGAAATTGGCTGGCTTGCGATCGTCGACATCGACTCGGGCTTTCGGGGGTTCTTGAGGCTGCTCTAAGGGAACCTGCGCTGCGGCAGGTTTTGCATCGGTAGTCTCGTAAATGACGGCAATTTGTCTCCCCATAGGATGCTCCTTTCTGTTGGCAATTGTATCATATTGTTAACCCGTATTGTGCGGTCTGTCACGATAAAACTGGTTCGTACGAATCGAGGATTTGTAAGAGCTGGTTTTCCATCTGGCGCGCATTCTCGAAGACGATACCGAACCGCATACCCGCTTTCGAGGCGCCTTCGATATTCCTCGGCGAGTCGTCGATCATCACCGCTTCCGAAGGATTGACGCCAAGATCGTTGAGGACTGCGGTATACGCCTCAGGTTCGGGCTTGCAAAGCCCATTCATGTACGAATAGTGAACCACATCGAAATATTGGTGGATCGGCTTGACGCTCTCGATGAAGTCAACCCACTCTTCGGAATGAACCGAGAGCAAGCCGAGCTTGTAGCCTTGTCTCTTTAGGTTCTTGATTACATCGACCGTTCCGGGTACTTCGGTAAAACCATCCCGGATCATTTTTTTCAGCGTATCCAGATCGCCGAGCGAGGGATATCGTTTAATCAAGCCGAGCAAGTAGTCGTCTTCGGTTATGCAAGATTCTGTTCCTTTCCGGTGCTTGAAAAATGGCCAAATGCTTTCATCGTACAATGCCGACACGACTCCAAGCTCGTTATCCTTTGCCAAGCGCTCGCCGAGCTCTTTAATCCCGAGATCGATCGTCTCTGCCCGATCGAAGATGATCGTAGTAATTTCGTTCATGTATTTATTATACACAACTACCGATGAATCCTGATTTTCCCTGAGAGTGATAACGCCGATACCAGCAGAATACCGAAAACTGCTACGAACGCGGCAAGCTTAGGGCCGTTTATCTTGTTTGCGGCTGGTGCAACCGTCCTCCCCTCTAGCTGCTGGGCGCATGGGTCGTTGTAGTGCATTTTCGCATCGTAGTTTGCGTTAAGCGCATACTGTATCTTGCCTTTCAATTGTAGCGGGGTTTCTCCGTATACTGCCCGTATCGTGAATTCCTGGTCAGCGGGTATCGTTACGTCTGCCGGCCGATCATCGCGGTATACCATCGTGATTTGGTCTTCAGTAAAGCTGTTGGCTTGGGGGACATCGAGGATAAATGCATTCAATTCGCCTATCGGTTGCCACTGCACATCGCCCGAAACGATAGAGGCTTCATCGTATACGCCTCGGGAAAAAAACGCCTTGCCCCCTACCAATTTGTAATTCGTGACATTCAGCGTGGGCGCGTACGCCTTCGGGTACTGCAAAATATAGAGCGGTGTCGCAGCATCGTTCTTTATGAAAATCGCCTTGCCGAAAATTTTCTCATCGTAATCGTAAAACGGTTTGTCTTTATAGACGCTCACCCCCTGGGGAAACTCAGACGTCGTCATCGTTTCTGCGTATGTAAACCAGGAATCTCCGGTAAGCGGCATACAGGCGCGTGCAGGAGCCATAAAGCTCAAGACAGCCATAAGCGCGAAGTAAGCTGCGAAAAGCAATCGTTTCAGTGCAAATCGTTTTAATAGCATTATGCAGCTATTGTAACGGGCTTACATCATTACACAAGCATCGAATTCACGTCGTATCCTTTCGTCGGGTACGCGAATACTCCTGCACGCAACTGGTTCGATGTAAGCCCCGCCGACATGGCTACCGAAAATATATTGATGATTTCATCGACTCCATGTCCGATAAGGTGCGCTCCCTGTATTTTTCCGTCCGATTTGCCGATCAGTATTTTCGAGCCTGAGACGTGTTCATTTATTCTGCGCGATGCATACCACCGCGCTGTATCTTTTTCGATCACGTCGAAAAGATAGCCTTTCGCTCGCGCAGCCTGTTCGGTTAAGCCGACTGTCGCTACCGGAGGTATCGAGAAGACGACCGATGGGATACTCGTCAAGCTTAGTTTAAGCGTATTTCCGTTTAAAATATTATGGTACACGACTGCCGCCTCTTTTTCCGCAACGGGGGTGAGCGCGCTGTTTGACGCCGCACAATCGCCGGCGGCATATACATTCGGATTCGAAACACTTTGCATATACGCATTTACTTTGATGCCGCCCTTTTCCAGTTCGACACCTCCCCTACTCGCGTTGATCGAATTCGTATTGGCGATTCTACCCGCCCCATGTACGACAAGATCGCACGCATGCTGCTTGCCGTCGGCGGTATGCACCACGTAGCGATGGCCTTTCTTTTCGATACGAACTGCCATCTGCCCGTAAATGAAGTCGATTCCTGCCTCCCGGGAAGCTTCATCGATTTTGCGGGAGAGAAACGGATCGAATTGCGGCAATAGGCGGTCAGAATTATGGATAATCATTGCCTCAGCACCGATACGGCGCACAAGGTGCGCAAATTCTAGCGAAATATATCCACCGCCCAAGAAAATAACTGACTCGGGCATATGTTTCAGGTTCAGGAATTCATCGCTGAGCGTAACGTGCTCTTCACCCTCTATGCCAAGCTTGCGGGGGACAGACCCGCATGCGAGCACGATTTTTCCGGCCGATACGGTATGCTTGCCCACATCCATTGATTGCCCGTCCCTGAACGAAGCTACTCCCCGAAAGTACGCGATGCCCGCATTCTTGAAATGCCGCTCTGTTTTGCGATCAACCGGATCGGTAAACGTACGCTTGAAGGACATGAGTTTCTCCCAATTTACCGAGGCGTGTCCGTTTAAAATACCGAGCTCATGCAGTGCCTCGTAGCGTTCGATAACTTCAGCGGCTCCTAAGAGGACTTTTTTCGGGTCGCAACCGCGAAGGGCGCAGGTCCCCCCGAATTCCTGGTAATCAACGATCGCGACATTGAGTCCAGCATTGTTGCATGCATTAGCAACATCCTGGCCTGCGGAACCTGCACCGACGACCAGGACATCGAAATGGGAGTTCATGCTCCACTATATCAGAAATTGAGAACTGGGCTTACGAGCCCGATAACAACCAACGCTCCAATGATATTGATGATGGCAAAGAATAAAACAATCAAACCGGCTGTCTTGAAGAAAATACCGGATGCCTTAATGCTTTGCGCGAAATTCACGGACGCAAAACTGATGAACGCTAAGACCGGGAGCGTACCCAACGCAAATGCAAGCATGGTAAGAGCCCCTTCGATAACGCTTCCCGTGCTTAGGGCGTACAGTTGCATCGATTGGGTAAACCCGCACGGAAGGAAGAACGTCAATGCCCCCAACGCGAACGGCGCTATCTTGCCGTTGAGATTTTCGGCATCAAGGATCGAATGCGAAAATCGCTTGGGAAGCTTTATGGCAAACTTCCATTTGAAGATATCGAGCAGGTTTATTGCGAGCAGAATCATCACGACGGCGACAATAAGCGATAGCGCGAAGCTGATAGATGTCGTAAGCGTAAACGCTGCACCCAAAAGGCCAATGACTCCTCCCAAGACGAAAAAGCTTACGATTCTGCTTACATGGAAGTACAGCTGCGGGAGGTATTTGTCTTTGAGGGTCTCTTTCGCATAGTTTGCCGATATCGAAAGTACGAGCCCCCCGACAACCGCCATGCACGAAGACAAGCTTGCTACGACGCCGATTAGGAAGATACTTAAGTAATCTATTTTGGAAGGGTTGACGAGATTTACCACACCAAGCTTTTGCAGCATGATGAAGCCGCCGATAATGATCGCCGCGATCGGTACCGCGTACAAAAAGTCTTTCCAATGCGTATGATGCTGTGTTTGGGCTGGTTTTGCCGAAAGCGAATATCCGTCAGGCTCTACGAGCTTGGTGATTTCTCGAGCGAGTTCGTCCGGCTCCGCATCGAAGGTACCGGAAATGGTAACGGTTCCGTCATCCATGACCGCGTCAACCGCTTGAACGCCGGGAATCTTGAGCGACTTGCGTTCGATGAGCACTTCGCAGGCTGCACAATGCATTCCTTCGACATAAAGTGTACATGTGCGTATGTCTCGCGTCGGTTTTGGTTCCATCGTTAGTTGAAAGTCATCCTGAAACTATACATACCCATGGTGCATGTTCCGTTAATGACCGTGCCCGCTTTCTGCGGAGGTATCTCGATATCCACTTGGCCGGTCGGCGGAAGCTGTTCCCGAATATTCAGGGACGGGATAACCAGCGAGCTTGAGCAGTCGAATGTATTGGTGGTTTTCACCTTAAGTTTGTAGTTCGTTTCCGACTTGGCGAGGATATTTGATGGAGTAAAACCGCCTTTCGCAACCAACTCGATCGTGTTTTGGGCCGTTCCGTCGTAGAGCGCTTCGGTCGATGTTTGCGTCGTTGCGGGCTTATTTCTTTTCATGATAACGAAGAGTCCGCCAACCAAGAGGACAATAAGAGCGAGACAAACGCCCATGAAAATCAATGGCGTTTTGTCGGTTGGAATATCAGCGGAATGTTCGTGCATGCTAGCAGTTTTCTAATGTTACTGCGTATTGTAGTAGGCGTCAAGAACGGGCTGCGTCTTTTTTCTCGTTCGCTAGCGATACAAGGTCTACCACTAGCTCGCGGTTCTTTAGTTCTACGACGCCTTTTTTCCGCAGCTGTTCCAGTTGCCTGCTGGTCGTTTCCCGCTGGAGACCCACCCACGCTGCGATATCCGCATGCGTCAACGGCAAGCTTATTTTTACTTTATCTCCCGTTTGCTCCCCGAACTTTTCGGCCAAGTACTGGAGTATCGAGACGATGCGCATATGCGCATCTTGATACAGCGTCGTTTCGGTTTTTATCAGCAGCTTACTGATGCCGATCGCAAACCTTCGTGTAAGGTCGAACATGACTTCGGTATCGGAAAGCAAGAAATCTACGACGTCCTTCGAGGGACACACACGCGCAGTCACGGGAGTGATAGCCTCGAACGTATAGTTGTTCTGCATATCGGCAAGTACCAGCATGATGGGCATGAACGCGCCTTTCGTAAATACATGCATGGTCAATTCATCTCCTCCCTTGCTGATGGAATACTGGCGAACGTCGCCTTCCTCGATATAGTAGATGTACTCGATCTTTTCGTTCGATCGAATCAGCGTCTTGCCCGGCTGGTACGACACTTGACGGTACTTGGCGAAGAAATCGTATATTTTTTGCTGTATAGGACTCACTACCGTATTGTAGTGCACCCGTGACAAATATCACAGACTAGAGAGATTACGGGAGTAGAATATTGTATATTGTCTCTACGATGACGAATAAATTCCGCCGCATACTTTCTGCGATTATCATTCTATTTTCTTTGACGGGGCTCGCAGCATCTTTTATCCTTACCGTCGAGCGTTTCGATAACCTCAAGAATTCCGGTCAAGCCCTCTCATGCGATGTCAGTTCCATCATCAGCTGTTCGACCGTTATGAAAACGCCGCAGGCCGAGCTCTTGGGTTTCCCCAACTCGTTATTCGGCATCGTGGGATATACCGCAACTTTGATGATCGGATTGTTTTATTATCTCGGCCTGATACCGGGAAAGAAAATGAACCTAGGTGTCCTCGCCGGTGCCGCTGGCGCGTTCGTTTTTTCCTACTGGCTTCTGTACCAAAGTGTTTTTACGATCGGCGCGCTTTGTCCCTACTGCATCGTCTCATGCATTAGCGCGACGAATTTATTTTTCGGTCTCGTTATTTTCAATATCAAAAACAAGACAGTCGGGCTGCCGGAGAAAATTCAATCGGTCGCCGACCGCTTTATCGAAAAGCAATATTTCTATTACGTCCTTGGCCTCTGGTACTTTATTTTCTTCGGGCTCATTCTCTTTGAATTCAAGGATTCATTCTCATAAACTATGAAAGCGATTTTTTTCGAAACCTCGGTAACCGAGCAGCAGTTGCTTGATGGGCAGCTGCATACGCTTATTCCGCAAGACTGCTCAATCGCTACGAGCAGCAGCTTGTTTTCGCTCGACCTTGTCGAGGCGGGAACCGATATCGTTTCCATTTTCGTCTCAAGCAGGATATCCCGCGATGATATAGCTTCGCTCAAAGCACGTGGCGTTCGGAAACTACTCTTGCGTTGCGCCGGCTACAACATGCTCGATGTCGCGTTTGCGAAGGAGCTGGGAATAGAGGTGGACCGTGTCGCAGTTTATTCTCCCGAAAGCGTTGCTGAACATTTGTTTGCGCTCTTGCTCTCGCTCACGAAACGTCTCATGGTTGATCGGAGGAAACACGAACGATTACAAGACGGCCGGGATGCGAGCCAACTTGGTACGGTACTGCAAGGCAAGCGGATCGGATTTTTCGGGTTTGGCCACATCGGTCAAATTGCTGCGAAAATCGCATGCAACGGTTTTGGCATGCAGGTGTACTACTGCGACACCGACCCAGGTATGCAATTTGAAGCGTACCATCGGGTCGATTCGCTTGAGAGCCTTGTCGCTTCGGTCGATATCCTCTCCATCCATGTTCCCCTCAACGACAAAACCAGAGGCGCAATCAACTCGGAACTACTTTCGAAGGCTAACGGGCTTTACCTTTTGAATACCGCGCGAGGCGGAATCCTCAATACGGAAGACTGCATCAAGGCGCTTGATGAAGGGGAGCTGGCGGGACTCGGCCTTGATGTCGTCGACGAAGACGATTCGTATCACCGTATTCCGTTGCGCGACGATATCGTATTCACCCAACACACGGGATTTTTCACGAAAGAAGCGGTAGAAAGCATCATGCGGCAGACGCTTGAAAATATCCATACGCCGAACCCGGCTAATGTCCTAGATTGAAAAATTTGTAGTTTCTCGCAGATTATCTAACATAGTATTCATGCCCGAAACAACGATCTTGATACTGGGAGGCGGATTCGGCGGCGTCAGCGCCGCACTCGAGCTTTCAAAGCAAGCATTGCCCAACACGAAAATCCGCCTCGTCTCGAATAAACCGCATTTCGAGTATCATGCCACGTTGTACCGCGTACTTACCGGCAAATCCCCGCTCCAGGTGTGCATACCGCTTGCAGAAATTTTCGAAGGCACGGATGTCGAAATACTGGAAGAGACAATCGATGCCGTTGATCTCGCCAACCGCTCGGTCCATGCACAGTCGGGAACCTCGTACTCGTACGATTATCTTGTCATGGCGTTCGGCAGCGAAGTAGCCTACTACAATACCGAAGGGCTGCGGGAGTATTCGTTCACGATCGACTCGATCGACAATGTGCTGCGCCTCAAGAATCACCTGCATCAACTATTTGTCGAGTGCCAGCTTCACTCCGAGAAGGAAAATGTGTGCAACGCCAACGTCGTTATCGTTGGCGGGGGCGTGACAGGCTGCGAAGTTGCAGGCGAGCTTGCCGAGTATCTTCCCTATTTGGCGAAGACACATGGTATCGATCAATCGGTCGTCACGATCGAATTAATACATGCCGGCACCCGACTGGTTCCGAATTTGCCGGAAGACGTGTCTGCCAAAATACTACGCCGTCTTCACTCGCTTGGCGTCAATGTCTTTCTGAACCGGCCCGTAACGAAGGAGGAAGTCGCAAGCGTTTATATGTCAGATATGATGATGAAGACGAAAACGCTCATCTGGACTGCGGGGGTTAAGACGAATTCCATCTATTCCGCCATCAAAGGACTCGAATTCGATGAACGGGGCAAAGTTCTCGTAAGCGGGGCGATGATAGCGAAAGGCTTCAGCAATGTCTTCGTCATCGGCGATGCTGCCTCGACGAAGTTCACCGGTATGGCGCAGACCGCATTGCATGACGGTGCGTATGTGGCCTCGTACCTTTCTGAAAAGCTTCATGGCAAGACGCAACCGATCTATAATGCGATTAAGCCGAATTACGCGGTTCCCGTCGGCAAACGATGGGCAGCTGCAGTCTGGAACGGAAGAACCTATTACGGTTTCATCGGATGGCTGCTCAGGAAATGGTCGGACTATACGTTCTTCAGAACCGTCCTTCCTTTCTCGAAAGCGATGACGGCATTCAGCAGCGAGGGCCAGCTCTGGGAATCGTGCCCGATCTGTTCGAAAGCGCATATTGCAGACAATACACTCTAAATTGCCGGTGTGATACCATGGGCAATGAACTCGACAACGCTTATGGCGCTTGAGGCGCTCAAATTCGTCGGTCTCGGCTACATGGTCGGCGACCTTATTGAAGGCTACGTTACCAGCATCCAACGTGAGCGCTCTTCAATTATTTTTTTTGTCCTCATCGTAATAGGACTCATCTATGGAGCTACGCATCTGGTTACCTTCGAAGCTCGCGTGAAGGACTTCATCGATGCGCACGTTTTCGAGTCGGTAACCTTTACCGTCGGCCTGGCAATGGGACTTTACCGCGAAAAAATTATCCGTTACCGAGATTGAGCCGCCAGCATCAAATGCTTGACGGCCCGCTACCAAAATTGAAAATCGGCGAATCGAAGTAGGTGTCCTGATCTTGAATGATTGCCTGGGGGAAAAGGCTATCCGATTTGGTCTTCACGTAATCGACCTTCTTGATTGCGGTGCCGATTGCCAAGAATTCGATTAATCCTCCACCGAGGTCGTAAATATACGTTTTCGTTCCGACGACATCGTCGGCGCCAATTTGTTGAGCTTCGGAATTGATTAGACCGAGCGCGTTTTCCCTCGCCTCATAGATGAGCGAGGTAAGCTCGCTTATTTCTCCCCTCGTGAACGACTTGAGGAACGACGATACGCCACCGGCAAAACCGAGCGAGAAGACCGAAGTTCCGAGGACAAGCTTAAGCGGCATCATCCCCATATTCGTCAGGCTCCACAGTTCGCTTGCGCTCAAGTCCGACGTGATTGGGTCGTTGGAGTACTCTTGGGGAAGCGCGGGGTTATAGGAGGCCGTTCCGACCATCAGCATCTCGCTTATACCCACTGAATACGGGATGACTTTGGTGGTAATGCTCAGCACCGAATTTGCATTCAGCCTTCGCGCCTCGTCGACTATTCTCTGGAGAGCCGCATGCCGGGTGTGGTTGTAGATATTCGAGTATTCCTTGATCTCTCCTCTGCCAAGCTTCTTGATGGATCCGATAAGCCCTTGTCCAAATCCGAGCGCATACGCGACATTACCGAACGCGAATCCGACCGGCGAGTAACCTGCATCGACATTGCAGAAAAGCTCCTGGCCATCGATGCTTGCCGTAAACCGCAACGTGTCGTGCGATGGGTCGGACGAATGGGTTGAAGATCCGACCGAGAGGAATTCGATATTGCCCGTCCCGGCATGATGTACGAAATCGCTGTTGACGCTTACGATGCCGTATGCGTTTTTGTGCTGTGCCTCGGTTACGAGCCTACCGATAGCCATGTGACGACCTTCCGAAATCATCGAGGTGATATTGCCCACTTCGCCGCCCGCGAAATTCCTTATACCGCTTGCAAGCGAGCCGACGAAACCGATCGAGTAAACCGAGTTGCCGACGACGATTTCCCCGGGCATAAAGCCGAGCCTCTTCAAGCAATATATCTCATTTCCTGACAATCCAGTTGTTACCATAATGTAAATAATTACATCACTAATGGATGGAATATTCAATTGACCCGTTGTTGTATAATCATTGTCATGAATGTTACGCTCGATAATTTTCCTAAAGCCGCCGACAGCATCACGGCACTTACGTATATGACCGGTTCGTCGCTTCGGGAGTCGGCCGGATATTCCGCATTCTATGTCCCCGTTATCGGGCCAGGCGGCATCGATTTTGCGCAAGGTTCAATCGCATTCAGATCCCCCGCATCGGGCATGGTATCGTACTCTCTTGGCGGAAGCTCCGTATATTATGGAACCGATAGTGGTAAACAATCTACCGTGGAGCTGGCTGGGCAACCGAGTGAGCAGTCGGACGATGTCTGCCGCATTGCAGAGTCGGTGCTTTCGGCGTTCATGAGCGTATCGCATGATCGGATGGAGGTTTGGCTATATGGACGCTATCCGGACATGGATCCAACCGTACTCTCGCTGCATGAACGGGTTAAATTTCTACTTCGGTCAATCGAGTATCCAAGGGCACAATTCAATCTGCAAACGATCGTAGCGTCTCTACCGTTGGCAGAACTGTCGAGATTCTCCCGCGAGTTCTACCTTGAACGCACGCAATACTTCTCTGATCCCGGTTTCGACGACTCCACGCAAATCGCGCACTTCGCGGTAACTTCCGCATTCGACCTAGCCCGCGTCGGCGATCGATTCAACGAGCGTGCAGAAGGTATCCTCGGCACATCGTCGCAGGAAGCGGGAAAATCAAATACGTTACGAATCGCGGAAGGATTGCTTTTCGAGCTTAGCATGGTATCGGGTGTCACATTCGAGATACTATCCCCGTTTATCGAACGGTGCATGGCGGCAGGATTCGAGAAAGACGAGCTTTTCACCGATCGAGTCAAGTCGATGCTCGCGAAGAACCAATCATCTCGGTCGATCGGGAGAAGGGCCTATAATTAGTTCTATCAAGGAAACCGAATGGTGTACCTAACACCCCGCTCGTTCTTAACCTCGTACGTACCGTTTACTTGCTTGACGAGCATGGTTACCAGCTGAAGCCCCAGCGAATTCGATTTCTTGATGTCGAATTCGGGAGGAAGCCCGACGCCATCGTCGCTTATGATGAATTCGTACCCTTCTGAGCCATGCGTCAATATGATGGTGAGCTCGCCTCTCTTGTCGCCGGGGAATGCGTATTTCAAGACGTTGGTTATGAGCTCGTTTGCCATAAGCCCGCACGGTACCGCGATGTCTACCGGCAGCATTATGTTCTCGCATTTCATCACGAGGTGGATTTTGCCCGGGTCGACTGCGTAGGTTTGGTACAAGTACTTCGAGAGATTTACGAGATACGAGTGGAAATCGATCTTCGCCAAATCGTTGGACTTGTAGAGGTTTTCGTGGATGTACGCCATTGAACGGACTCGGTTCATGCTATCCTGCAGGATCGATTTCGTAACCTCATCGCTCTTGTGCGACTGCAAGCTCAAAAGGCTGGAAATGACCTGCAAATTATTCTTGACTCGGTGATGAATTTCCTTGAGCAGGATTTCTTTCTCATGCAGGGACTCTTTAATTTGCCGCTCGATCGTCTTTCGTTCAGTTATGTCGGTGAGCATTCCGAGCGTGCCTTCGTAGTTGCCTTCGGTATCGAGGATTGGCGTCGTCGAGACGATTCCCCACAAGAGATTGCCGTCCTTCCTTATGAATTTATAGTCTCGATGGACTACTCCGTCGCGCAATATGGAATTGATGCCGACCCGCGATTTCTTGAAATCCTTAACGTCGATGAAGTCGAAAATATCCCTACCGATCATTTCGTTGATCGAATAGCCGAGAAGTTCAGACATCTTATTGTTTAAGAATGTCGTTTTCAGCTTATCGTCAATCATCCATATTCCTTCGCCGGCCGTTTCGATGATGCTCCTGAACCGCTCTTCACTCCGCTTTAGGGCGAGCCGTTGGTCTTCTGACCGCTTGATGGCCTCTTCGGCAAGCTGCGCGTTATCGGTCGCGCGCATCGTTTCCGAATTCGAGACCAGCTTTATGATAAGGACAAGCCCGATGTAAAAGGAGAAGATAATGATTGCCATCGGTGTCGTATAGACGCCATGAAAACCGGCGCGGAAGAGCATGATGATGTACTCGAGGATAGCGCTCAGCACCAAGCCGGGTATGCCGAAGAACACCATAATGAGAAGCGGCGGGATGAAGATGATCGTACCGAATTCTTTCGTGATATACGGCTCGATTTGCGTTGCGCTGAAGATGTAAATCGTGAACGAGGAATAGAGCAGCTTCGCGAACTTACGGTACCCGCTGAAATACAGGAGCGTAATAACGCCGCATACGGCAGTAAAGTAAAACGAACGGACGAAGTATGCCGACTGCCGCGTTGCTATAAAAATAAGGCATGCGAATATGCCGATCAAGTCGACAAACAGGATACTCGCCAAATCAACTTTTTCTTGCGTAATCCTCCAGGGTGCAAAAGGAGCATTCCAGTATTTCTTCAGGAATTGCGGTAGAACTTTGCGGAAATCATGAAGCATGATTTCTCCACACTTTAATCTTTTTACGCAATATTACAAGATAAACAAACGATATACCGCTATACGACGAACACCGTGACTTCATGCGTTACATGGTCGTCTTTGAGGTAGAGCGTATCGGAATCGAAGGAGTTGCCGTCGACTTCGAGGCGCGATACATGGTTCCGGTGATTCTTCTCGAGGCAAAAATGGATATTGAATGTGGTATCTTTGAACTTATACGCGACGTCGTATCCTTCCCAATCGGATGGGACGCAAGGC
>CAZVIJ010000006.1:5577-46390 GCA_964626735.1 uncultured Candidatus Saccharibacteria bacterium | reverse complement strand
AGGTTGCGGGGATCTGTCTTTTCCTTGATCTTTGGTTTTATACGCTGAGTCGCTTACTTCTCCTGTCTCCTTATCAACAAATATATTGTCTCCGTCTCGTGTTTCTACTTTCGTAAGATAGAGCTCCTTCCGTTTCGAATAGTCTGCGACTTTTTGCACTATGGAAGAATTAGCAACGCCAACAACTATTGCATCTAGTGCATGATGCCGGACATTATCGTCTCTATTCTTGTTCAACCCATAACATCTCCTCATGAAAGAAGTAAACTGACCATTGAAGGTGTAAACATTTCTTTTCCGTTCAGTCTCAGCAAAGAGAAGGTTAGCTTCAATATAATTCTTAAGATATTTTGAAATGTATCGGGTATCGTTGAGATCTCGAGATATAAATTTCTTCAAATCAACATTCTCGAACTTTTCTGTAAGCAAGTTCTGTTTCTTGTAAAAACTGAGCGGTAAATTATTCACCAATTCAATAAAAGCATGCCATCTATCTTCATATATTCCAAAATACTCATATGGCGTACGATCCTTTTTATTTTGATTTTCTTCGGAATACACCAATACCTGGTTGTGGATCGAATCATTCAGACTCCGGCTAAACGGTAATATGTGATCAATTTGTGTCGCATTATTGTCTTCAAACAAGATTTTCGGATCTATGTATTTCCCTGAATACAAGCAAATACCGTTCTGTTCCTTCCATAATTTGTACTTTAGTATATCTTCCCCTTTCGGATTTTGGATATTAAAAGTGGACACTAGTTCTTGTTTAATAACTTCGTTCTGTTTACGATTTTTTTCAAACTTGTCGTTTATTTTCTTGCGTTCAGAAAATGGTTTTAATAAATCCCTTGCAAGCTCTATATGAATAAAACTAGGCGAGTCGTATCTACGAATTACAGCGTTGATTACTTTTCTTGACTGTGTAAGTGCTCTTAGGACAACTGGATTTCGTACCTCTTCTTTATCAATGATAGGTAATACCTTGGATTTATTTTCATTGATAGTGCCATGAAAGTCATAGCCAGCTTCACGACATGCGTCTGGGTATTTCAAACCGCTTTCAATAAAAGGGAGAATCTTTAGTACTGCTTTTGCCGAGAGATGTCCAAATTTGCTAAACCCAGAAATGCTAATTAGCGAATCAATAATATGTTCAGGGATACGACCATTCAAAGAAGCTCGTATATCTTCATCTGTTTTATACACTGTCAATGCAAACGCAATTGTATCCAATAAATCCCAATCTTGAGCAACACTTTCCCAATAACTATTGTCGGTCTTGCCGATAACTTTCTTTATGGAGTTATACCCTTTAAAGGTAAAGAATACTTTCGATTCGACTTTTTCTCTTGTTTGAAGTTTTCTTCTTTCTATTTTTCCGTCTTTCTCGATGTCATATTGGTTATAATTAAGCGTCGAAAAAATCTTTTCTTCAGGGATGTTTAGTAGAGTCCTTATTTGTTTATAGGTTAATTTCTCATGAGATAACACAAAACTATACAGAGTTTCTTTTTGTTCCTGCGTAAGTTCATACTTCTTACGTTCACCGAATGAAGTTAAATAGAATTTGTTAATATTGTCCCAAAAAACAAAACGTTCAAATAAAGGACTAGCCTTTGGTATCCGTTTCTCTCCTTTTTCAAAAGTACACGTTCCAACTAATTTAAGGATTTGATCACCGGCAGCAAATGGACGTTGTGCACCAATTATTCTGAGAACCTCATTTATAAATTCCTCGGAAATTTTATTGTTCCCGTACTCTTTTTGCTTTTGCAATATTAGCTCAACTTCCCTAAGCAGTTGATCACGAGGAGTCATGCATAGATAACTTTCTGAGCTATTTCGCTTTTTTAGAGCAAATGTCTCATCTTTATAAAACATCTCCCCATACGTACGGTAGCCTCTCTCAATCAGTAAGCTATTATTTTTTTCGATAAAGGGCTTATATTTACCAGCATCCTTGTCTTCGTCCACAACTTTCCTATTGGACTTAAAACCTCTACGTTTAGCAATATGGAATACTGCTCTCGATAATTCCTCATTAGTCAACAATGTATCTAATCCTAAGACTCGTAACTCCCAAGGCGATTTCTCATTTCCATTTACTTGTGTTGGATAATTAATACCGTTTCTTTCAAAACAATCTTTTAACAAGTTCAAACGACCCCTTCTTCTGTGTAAACGACGACGTGTACCTCGTGCTAGACGACGAGCGATGGCTAATGATTCACCGTTTTTGGGCTTCTCCGCTGCATCAAATAATCGAACACCACAATCAATAATACGTTTTGGTTCATACTTGTTTGTGTCGTGATTCAGCGAAACTTCAATTACGCTCCAACCAACGGAGGCTATGCCAACATCTAGACCTAATGTATAATTTAGGTTTGTGCCCTTCATATTGAGCAAATTGTACACCTAGGTTGACAAAATGGATACAAAAGGATAACCCCCTAATTTCTTAGGGGGTATACCTTACAGTGTTTTCAAAGAAAACACCTTATTTTTATAACCTGTGATTTTCTGATGTGATCAATTGGTTATACTCGTATTATACACCTGAAAGGAATTTTTGCACATTTAGCTGGATACCCAGATATATTAAAAACGGATTTCTCTCTCACTCCCTCAACCACGTCGCATCGATAAAGAACGACCAGTAGTCTTTCAAGAGCATTTGAGCGAGTTCGTTATTTCCATCGCTGTCCCCGTCGATGCTTCGCGTGTCTGGACCGTAGACGCAAGAGACGATATCGAAATGGCCGAACAACCAAGGGTTGGCCGCAACAGCTGACTTCAGCGTCATCGGCAGCAGTTTGTACGCTTCTGTTGCTCGATAAAATTCCATCGCCTCCAGTCGTCGTGCGAGCGCTCGTTTCCCGATCCGGTATCCGCTTGAAGCCATACGCTCATCGGTCAACGCACGGAGCAACAAATCACCGAGATGGTACGGGAACGGTTCTATCACACAGACTTCGCTACAATACCGGGAAGCAAACTCAGCAATATCAGACATTCCTTCGCCGATGCCGCAATACGTTTTGCCTCGCCAAAAGTCTGGGTCGCTAACGTCTTCGATGAACTCGTTTCGTTTCCGTCCCATCACATACCCGTATCCTTTTTGAGGCAAAGTGTACATGAACATGATGTCTGCGCGGTCTGGCTTTCCCATAAGTGTAAGCAAGTACTTATGCGGTTCGAGCGCTTCGGCATGGATCTCGGCAAGTACAGAGGTGTCTGCTGCGACTGGCGAAAGCGTGATTTCACCGAGTTCAGGTGTCGAGCCAAGGGAGATCATAATGGGTGTTCGTAAAACCGTTGACGTAAACTCATGTGCGAATATACAACCTCTATTACAATAATTTTAAGCCGCGATTGCTTACCCTTAATTATCGAAAGCGACGATCGCGGTATGCGGAAATACTTCGCGAGCACTGCGATGACGGCTTCATTTGCTTTTCCATCAATCGGCAAGGCTCGTATATGTACCAGATACGAATGCTCTCCTGTTTTTTCAACCCTATCACCTTGAGCGCGTAGTTTTACTTGAACAGAAATGGTTGACATACCGTTGTTGCATCACTCTACGTTAACCCTAAAATAATTCTTCACCGCGAACTCGAACTGGTCGATGAATATGTTCTTGAATGCCGAAAGGTTATTCGTTTCGTAGAAGAGAAGCATCGCTTTCTTATACTCCACTTCGCCGACGCTTCTGAACGAGAGCGGGCACGAGTTGAAGGATAGGAGGATTGCATCGCCTAATAGCCTGCTGGTTCGCTTATTGCCGTCTTCGAACGGCTGGATGTAGCCGACGAGCAGCATGGCGAGAGCCGCTTTGGTAAAGATGTCTTCATGCTTATTGATCACCCTGCACATATCTTCAAGCGCCTCGCGGATTTGGAACTGGTTGTCGAGCGGCTTGTAGTTCGTACCCGTAATGCCGACCAGCGTCGACCGAAGGCTTGTCGATATATCCAAATCTTTCACCAGGAGCTGGTGGAGGTGCGTGACGATCGTGGGATTGATGGTCTGGAACTGCTCGAGATTATGCATGATGAATTCGAGCGTGTACTTGTGGTTGAGGAGCATGTACGCTTCCTGCTTATTCTTGCCCGTTGCCCAAATACCGTCTTTCAAAAGCGATTCAGTTTCCAGCAGCGTGTAGGTGTTGCCCTCGATCTGCGCCGACTTCCAGCTCAGGTCTATCGTAAGCCGTTCGAACTCTTTTCGAATAATGACGTGCGATAGGTCTTTCTTATTCTTGAGGTATTCCTGGTGAAGCGCCATCAAGTGCTTGTCCTCGGCCTTCGTGAAAATCTCGTGATGCGACAGCAGGTTGAATATCTCGAAATTGAACATGGGCGCGCTAGCGCGAATATCCTGATCTTTCGAGAAATATTCGTCGACATCTACCGCCTGCAGCAAGTTGTACGTCGGAGATATGCGGTACCGGGTAGCTTTTCCTTTTCCCTCGGCAAGAACGTAGCGGTGATGCAGCAACTCCTTGAGGTCGCGGTTTATGGTTATTTTCGAGACGGCGTCGTACTGCCCGCTCACCCGGGTTATGATATCCTGGATGCCGAGCTGATCTCCTGATTTGAAGAATGAGAGGATAAATTCCTGCCGTTTTGTCATATAGAAATCATATCATTTTTTCACAAGATGCGTATCATTTTGGAACGATTTTTGTGACATAGGTGATGCGTATTCATAAGCAGAAATTAGCCCAAGTTTATCCTACAAAAATCATGCGCCCACATATCGTGCTATAATCCGCGCATAATGCTGAGGGACGAAAACTTCTACAACACATGGACCAATGATCCTTCAAAAGGAGAGATCCTTTTCGAGCACCAGCACACCTTGGCCGGCGCTACCCGCATAGATTTTTCTGGACACCGCGGCTTGTTCACGGTTCGTACTTCCCCGCTCATTACCGAACCTGTGTTCCGCGTAACGGCGCGCGTGCCGAGGCGGGACGCCGCGAATCGAGATGTGCTTGCCTTTGCCGATCATCCCGAACGCATCTACCTACCGAAATTCGAGAATGGCGTGGCATCCTTTAAAGCGCACCATATCGATTTCGATAATGACGACGCTCTTGTCATCGAAGGCGGAAATTCGGTAATGCCCAATATGCCGAACTGGGTGTTCCGCGATTACCGCATATTCCTTCCCGAACGCGGCAATACCGTCAGCCTCATCAATTGCACGATGAGCGCCGGTACGATTTCCGTACGGGACTTCACCAAACGGCTTAACATCAGCGGCGAGTCAATCATTGCCGATCTCGAACACTGCGCCTGCATCCTCGAATGTTTTGCGAAGATCGGTTTCCTTACTGCAACCGATCAGGACTTTGTCGGCAAGGTCAATAAAATAGAGTTCAATACCGGAGCAGTTTCGCTTCTGCTCGGTAGCGGGCAGAGTTATGAAATTTCATTACGGGGACGTATCGATCGCATTGATGCAAGGCTTCCCGCCTACGGCATCGTGTTGCCGGAGCTTGAAAGCCAGCTTGTCCAGCGATGGTTACTGTTGAAATCGTTGCTGCAACCCGATTTGCCTCAGCTGGAGCGGGATGACGTGCTCAATAGGATACGGCTCATGTCGCGTACGAGCGATGATTTGATCCCTCAAATGCTGCGCATTCTAACCGGAGTACCCAAGCCGGGGTCGATGTACTACGTGGATGCGGAAACGCCGGTGCTCGTGACCGAGGTTAATCTCGACGATTTCGGATTCGACAAGAATATCATCCCGCTTGCAATGCTCGATGTTAAAATTCGCGATGGCGGTGCATTTGCCCTCACCGATCCCGATTCCAATTCCGTTCAACTTTGGTCCGGAGAAGAAGATGATGATGACGAGTAAGCAGTACTGCGCATGCTATACTCCATGATATGGCAGCGGCCAAGCTTTTCCTATTCCCAGAAGAGATACGGTTTGATCGGAACGAGCCTAGCTTTCCGTTCATAGAGGCGCAAAATCTTGATCGCGTCATACAGGGGATAAGCAAAGGCGGCAGGAGCGTCGAGCTCTATCCGGGGATCTACGATCTTACTACAATACTTGAGCTTCGTTTCTGGAGAGACCGGCCTATCGTTCGTTCATACAACGATCTTCTCATGCCCCCCGAGCTTCCCGACACGTACGAACATCGTGAACTTCACCAACTTACCGTTGGACGCGAGATGGCTTCGTTGATGATCATTAATGCGATGAAAAGCGAAGATTTGATTCGCGCATTCAATTCCGGCTACGCACAGAGCGAAAGCGAAATATACCGTTTTCCGCCATTTATATATGCGGCGCGGCGGCCATCGAAGGTTAGCGGTGGTCGGGATGTTCAGCCTGCAACAGTTCACGAGTGCGGATTTATTCCGCTCAAACCTCGATTTTTCGACCCGGGCCGTTGTTCTCTTTACGGGATAAATCTTTTCGCTCGGGAGAGACAACAGATTCCAAAAAGGCTAGAATGCCTCATCTATATTTCAGGCTATCGACGATGATTAGGCTTCACGACAGGGCGCTGCTTAAAGAGTCGTCGAAACACAGCCGTTTAGCTGGTGGAGGTACACGACCGAAGCGGCAAACGGATGCATATGCCGATTGGCAAATGGTTGAGGTACCTGGCGAGGACGACTGGGTATTAATGCCGCCGCCTCCCGGCTCACCATCGGTTGAAACAGCCTATGCACCGCTACGAATGCAGATAGGCAGAGGGTTCGAACGTATGATGCAGGGAGTACTTATCGGCAACTTGAGAATCGACCAGCCAGATGCAATGATCGCAGCGACCTTGCCGCAGCGACGTCCCTCTGAAGAGACTTTTGACGGGTATCTAATTCGAAGTCTATGGGAAGGTCTCGCACCAACCGTAGCCGATGCGGTTGGCGAAATTGAGAGTACGCATTCGCAAGAATGTCACCGGTTAGCATGGTCAACGGAAATTTCGATGGGACCGAGTATTCCGGGTCAACGTGCGCTGCGGTATCTCCGCGAACTGTACGATACTGGGGATATTACCGAAGAAGATCTACTATTCCACCTGAAGCACCCGGAATACGACCGGCAATTCGCGCGCGAGCACCGCATGAGCGTTCACGACCTCGACCGTGCGCGTAAATTTTATCTTTTGCGGAGCCGCTCGGAGATCGATAACGAAAAAGTCGTCGTCCACGATCTGGTGGCACCTGGCGGCCGAGCGGATGTCGTCGGTCTGCGTCATGCGAAAGCGGATACGGAGACTAGATTGGCAATTGCACAGTTGCCCCGGCGGTTCAATGTCGACGAAACCGAGCTGTCTTTCGAGCAGAAAGCGGCGATCGAATATCTCTACAGCGCACTGGTGAGCGGCAGGGCAGAGCTCGTGGTATTGGAGCTGAAATCAATCTCATCCGAAAACTCGAAGTTATTCAGGACGTTTATGGGATTCCGCCAAGATCATCTTCACTATATTGCGTCGATTCTCTATTCGCTGTCTGTCCATGCTCCGCATTTATGCTCACGGAAGAATTTGCAGCGTCTCATCGCCGCAACGAGCTTCAGCTACGTCGAGCTTACCGTTCCGTTCGACCGTCTCTACCCGACGGGCCGGGATATTTTTATGGGACCGATACCGTTCGAACCTGCCGTTATCAATCCGCAGCCCCAACCATCGTTGCAACTGCTTCGCCAATATCTAATCTTCAAGGCAGAACAGGATAGCGTTAAAGGAGCCGCTTCGGTACAATAACGGTATGCCGTCGGGAGAGGCCGCTCCAGGGAAACAATCCATCATTTCGCATGCCAAGATAGAACGCCTCGGCTTACCGAATCCGTCAACGAGAATATTCCGCGGAGCGAGCCAAAATAACGAGAGCCATATCACCGCCCTTTTTACCGACGAAACGAGCCTGGGAAAACCGAACCTATACCCGCAGTTCCAACGCATCGCGGAAGCAATCGACGATGTTCCCACCATAAACGAAGCGGTCGGCGCCATAGTCCCGCTCATACAAGGGCAGCACGCCGAAGTAGTCGCGACATGCGCATCCCCCGACCAATCAAAGCACATGGCGATGGTTGCCTCGAATATGCCGCAAGCAACGACACTCGTCATTCGGCCTAGCTTCGGCCTTGTGCCCGTTCGCCACACTATGAATACGGGAGACATTACCGTCGAAATATACGATATCGAGGAGGCCGATATAATGCTTACGCTTAATCCCGAATTATCAAGGCTTATCGCCCCCGGTGGGATTAACGATACCGTTATGAGGATCGTTCAGCAAAGTACCGACCAACGCCTGCGTATCAATCTCGAACAGCTTGTCGATTCGATTACTGCTTTCGGAGCGCAAATCGCGTTGCAATACAGTACCAGCGGCCACCCCGTGCAAGAAGTGGCAGCCGTTGGGATGCAAATCATGCATTTCCCACAACCGCATGCCCCGGCCCAGCCGGCGTTCGGAACCGCACGTTCGCCGCAACCGCAGCATGTTACACCGGCAAATGATCCACAAATAGCCCTTCCCGGCAGGCGGGCAACGTGGTTCGACCAAATTGCATCATGGGCCGACACGCTAGCGTTCGATTTCCAAACCCGATCGATCAGCAATGTTCTGGCCGTCCTTCCCGAATCCGAACGAACCAATATTCTCCAGCAGTTACGCGCACGACACCAAGTACGTCGCGGCGAGACGGCGCAAATAATCGAAGCCTTGAACGCTCTGCTCAGGTCGCAATCATCGCTCGATGTTAAGCAGCAGCTATCCGGGAAAAATATCGGAACTACGCATTTGCTCAGCATCCTTGAAGATCCGCTCGTGCTCGAGATTGTTGATGTCATGCTCGACGAGCCCGATCGGTATGCGAATGCGCTGTCCACTATTTTCACGCAAATCCCCATCGGCAAGCTTCCGAAAGAGATGTCCGACAAAATCAGCGCCGGCCTTCGCCAGGTAGATATGGATATCTTGCCGTGGAAAGAGGGATGGTATGTCTGCGACTATGGCGAGCCTCGTTTTGCGAGCAGCGTCGAAAAGTGGATGGTTCTTTACCTTGAGGATATAAAGACGCTGATCAAGTTCGACGGCAAGAACGCGGGTTTGGTATTGGAAGACAGCAGACTTCCAAACGGCGATTGGATACACCGAGGCCAAATCATTGCCCCGCTCGACTCGAGCGTACGTTCCAAGATGCGGGCAATGGCCGGGGCAGGCAAGTTGAGAACATCGTACAGCGCTTTGCCGATCGGCAAGCAATGGGCATACCAACGACGGCTCAAACCGTATAAAGGCAGAACGGTTGAGGAACAGTTACAAGCGTATTTGACGTTTGCCGAATCGCTTCCTGCCGAGGTACCGTTCGAGCGGCGAAGGGTAGATGAGATGGAACGCAGCGAATGGATCAAGCTCCATAAGGAATAGGTTCACGTTTCTTTCATATACTCAACCTATAATTGCATTATGAAATTGCTTATCGTCGAGGACGAGGAAAAAATTGCCAACTCGCTCAAGCGAGGTTTCGAGGACGAAGATTTCGTCGTCGATGTCGCATATGACGGCGAGGAAGGTTTGACCAAAGCCACCAATACCGAGTACGACGCAATTATCCTCGATATCATGCTTCCCCGCATTTCCGGACTGATCGTCCTCAAGAAGCTTAGGGAGCGGAAAATCTTTACCCCGATTATCATGCTGACAGCGCGCGATACGGTTGAAGACAAAATCCAAGGTCTCGAATCGGGCTCGGACGATTACCTAGCCAAGCCGTTTTCCTTTGAAGAGCTGCTGGCGCGGGTAAAGGCCCTCATCCGCCGATCGACCTCGGGCGAGCAGGTGCTTACCGTCGACAACCTTGAATTAAATCCGTACTTGCATATAGTAAAACGTAAGGGCAAAGTAATCGACCTTTCGAAACGGGAGTTTCGGCTGTTGGAATATCTCATGAAGCACAAGAGCGGCATCTTGAGCGAGAGCCAGATCCTCTCGCATGTCTGGGAGGACGAAACCAGCGTCAGCTCGAACGTCGTGGCCGCCTACATGAAAAACATCCGCAAAAAGATCGATAAGTTCTTCCCCGAAGAGAAGCCCCTCTTGAAGACGATTCGGGGGCTCGGATACAAGATCGATGATCGTTAATTACCAAAAAACCAGGTGGAGGCTCACCGGCCTCTATTTCGGAATACTGCTCGTCGTGGTCATGCTTTTCTCGCTGCTTATCATCAACGTCGAAAACCAGCAATTTACCCGGTTCGAGCAATTCAAGAAGATGGCGTATTACAACGCCTCGTTCCTCTACGACAACCAGCTTAACGATTACATCGACCGCGTTGACGCGACAATCAGGGAAGCCAAGATCAATACCCTCATCAATATCGCCGTGCTCGATGCATTCCTGCTTACGATCTCCATGATCGTTTCGTACTACCTTGCGGGCGAGACGATGAAGCCGCTGCTGCATAACCTTGAGCATCAGAAGCGATTCGTCAGCGATGCCTCCCACGAGCTTCGGACTCCGCTTGCGGCTATTCGTACCGAAGCGGAAGTAATAGCCAGGTCGAAGAAAGCGACCATCGAAGAGTTCAGGGGTTTCGCGGGCAGCGTTATCGAAGAAACCGACCGGCTTACCAACTTGGCAAACAACCTTCTTGAGCTGGTAAAGCTGGAAGACCACCATACCGAAAATACGGAAGAGCAAATCGACCTCGTGGATCTTATCGACGACGTAACCCAGCGGCTCAAGAAGTACGGCGAGTCGAAAGATGTCGAAATACGCTTCGAGAAACCGGAAGGCGAATATCGATACCGGACCAACAAGATGAAAATGGATCGGCTGCTCTCAATCATCATCGACAACGCCGTGAAATACAATAAGCCGGGAGGCAACGTAACCGTTTCGCTGTCCAAGAAGCCGAAAGGCCAAACCGCCATCGAAATAAAAGATACCGGCATCGGCATCCCCGAGCACGAACGGCTTAAAATATTCGACCGCTTCTATCGAAGTTCCGAAGACCGCAACGTAAAAGGCTTCGGCCTCGGCCTCTCCATCGCCAAAAACCTCGCCCACGACCTCAACATCGCGATCTACCTAGAAAGCACAATTGGCGAAGGGACGAAGTTCACATTAATTTTTTAGGTTGGTTTGGCTGGTTAGGCTGGTTAGGCTGGTTATGCTGGTTATGCTGGTTATGCTGGTTATGCTGGTTAGGCTGGTTATGCTGGTTAGGCTGGTTATGCTGGTTATGCTGGTTATGCTGGTTATGCTGGTTATGGTGGTTAGGCTGGTTAGGCTGGTTATGCTGGTTAGGCTGGTTATGCTGGTAAATTTTACCAACTAGCTTAACTAGCCTAACTAGCTCAACTAGCTCAACTAGCTTAACTAGCTCAACTAGCCTAACTAGCCTAACTAGCTCAACTAGCCTAACTAGCTCAACTAGCTTAACCAGCCCAACCACACTATATCCACCAACCATATTTACAGATAATTCCAAAAGAACTACAGTGTCGTAGTTAATTTACCCACACTATATATGTTTAAGAAACTGTTCACCTCCATTGTCGTGCTGACGATATGTTCCGTATCCCTTTTTACCTCGGTCGCGTTTGCGGAGAGTGCTACGAATATCGTGCCCAATGCGGATCTTGCGACGGCGGACGCCAGCGGTACGATGCCGCTCAATTGGAAAACGAGCAATTGGAGCGCGAATACGGCAGTTTTCTCATATATAGACGATAGCCACACCGATACCGACACCAAGAGCATTAAGGTCGAGATTACTCAGTATACGAGCGGCGACTCGAAATGGTACTTTCTTCCCCAGCCCATAACAGGCGGCCAATACTTCATCTTCAGCGACTACTACAAGTCTAATATACCGAGCACGTTCAAGGCGGTGCTCAAGCGCTCGGACGGTTCGACATCCTACATCAACCTCGGCACGGCTCCCGCTGCCGCCTCTTGGACGCTTTACTCGATGAAATATTTTGTGCCGTCCGATGTAGTGACAGTTACGGTCAACCATCAGATCTCATCCGTCGGGTACCTGATAACCGACGACTACTCGATCAGCCCCACGACGTACAAGCAATTCGCACGCGGTATGATCACATTCACGTTCGACGACGGCTGGGCTTCCGTTTACCAAAACGCATTCCCGCTACTGAAGCAGTACAAATACCGCGCAACCGAGTTTATCGTCCCCAACTATATCGGCAAAGGCAACTACATGAATGCGACGCAACTGCAGGAGTTGGTTGCAGCCGGCCACGATATCGGGTCGCATACCGTCAATCACCTGAATCTCACGACGCTCACCCCGGAGCAACAGGATTACGAATTGCAGCAGTCGAAAGTTCTCCTCAAGAATTACGGGTTTGCCATCAAAGATTTCGCCCTTCCCTTCGGCGGCTACAACGATGCGGTAATCGCGAAAGCATCTCTCGTTTATCGAGGAATCCGCACATCGGACAACGGATTCAATACGCGAGAGTATTTCAATATCAAAAAAATCAAATCGCTTCCGGTAGGCAACACCACGACGATAGACGATGTGAAAGGTTGGATCGCGACAGCACAAAAAGAAAACGCATGGCTCGTGCTTAGATTCCATCAAGTCGATTACAGCGGCACGACCTACGCATGCACCCCGGAACTTCTTAAGCAAATTCTCGAAGCATCGAAGGTAAGCGGTATAAAAGTAAGCGCTTACAATGCAGCAATAAACGAGATCCTGCCGCAGCTGCCGTAGATACGTCGTTCCATTTTCAACGATCGAAAATTATCAATTTATTTGATTATTGGACGTTCAAAATTGTACTTTGAACGCTGCGAGCGCACTTGCGAATCCCATAGTCGTCTGTATAATCCGGGTACAAACCGACTATGAAACTTCACGCTTCTAAAATACTTCTGCTCACCCTCGGAACAATAGCCGCAACCGTAATTCCGCTTAGTATAGTCGCCCGCAAGCGAGCGATGGCCGAACCGACGAACGCCATTACGGTAAAGACATATTTCCAGGCTGCTACGGGAAGCGCGGTCGCGAATAAAGTCACGGTCAATATTCTTCTCGAAACGCCTACCGGAAAGAAAGTTTCTGCTGCCGACCTCTACGTCAATTACGATCCGGCAAAACTTATTCCCGATACGGATACGATGTCCGATTCGGCTGGGCAAGCCGATACCTCGTGCCGTGCTGTGAACTTCAAAATCGACAACGTTATTAACCTTATCGACAACAAGGCAGGCCTATTGCGAGTCAGCAAGGTGTCCGTAAAGCCAAACGACCTGCTCCCTTCAGGCAGAACATGTCTGCAAACGCTTACGTTCAGGGTTAAAAACGGCGCAACCGGAACTACCACCGTATCGCTTAATCCGAATACGACGTTATGGGAAATTGTCGGTCCGGAAGAAGGATATGTCCCCGCGTTGTCGTCGCCGTCTTCGTTCACCGCGGCGCTAACCATGCCGACGCCAACAGCATCCCCTACCCGCGTACCTGAAGAGACGCCGACGCCTACTATAACGGAGATCCCAATTCCTACGTTTACTCCAACGTCCACCGAGGCTCCTACCCCAACCGCAACACCGACCGATACCCCGACCCCCACAGCAACCCCAACGGTGAGCCCAAGCATTACGCCGACGAGTACCATTGAGCCAACTCCCACCGTTACGGCTACGGTTACCCCGACAACTACTGAAATTCCCATTCCGACGAATACCCCAAGCGTAACGCCTACAGAAGAGCCGACCGCTACTCCAACAGTCCCGCCAACTGCAACGCCGACGATAACGCCAAGCCCAACACCGACAGCAACCCCATCTCCGACGTTTACCCCTACTCCGACGCCGACGATGTCGACGGCATCGACTCCGACACCTACCTCATACCGGAGGCCGATTGTCTCTAGAGTTACTCCAACACCCACCGTTCCGGCAGGGGTATCTAACGAAACCGACGGCACCGTACTCGGCGCAACGAATGTCGCCACCCCTACAGCGACGCCAAAGGTTTCCCCTACCGTTTACGACCTTAAGCCTGAGAACTGCGGCTACAAGAAGATTGGCGATACGAATTGCGACGGCAAAGTCGATGTCAACGACTTCGAGCTATTCCGCAAAGAATACGTTTTTGTCCTCGAAACCACGAAGTCGGATTTCGATGGGGACAAGAAGATCACGATTAATGATTACTTGGTGTGGCAAGCGTATTTTGTACAATGATTTTGGTTGGTTGGTTGGTTGGTTGGTTGGTTAGTTGGTTAGTTGGTTAGTTGGTTAGTTGGTTGGTTTTTTGGTTTTTGATTTTTTTTGCTTGGGTTATGATTAGGATGATTATGGCGATGAGGAAGAGGACGAGGAAGATTGGGCAGATGCAGATGAGCCACCAGTAGGGGAATACGACGTCGGATTTTTTCGGCACGTAGGTATGCTGGCCTAGGTTTGCCGAACCGATGCTTACTTTACCCAAGTCCTTAAGCGTGTCATCCCCCGGCATTCGGTAATACAGCTCAACGGAGTTATCGCCGTAACGAAGGTCTTCGAACGGTATCGATACTTCTCCCGTCTCCTTGTTTACGGCCAGATGATCGTATGTTATGGTTTCGCCGTTTACTTTCGCGACGACGATGATGTTATCGTGCGATGTTTTTAGCCGAACGCTTGCGGTACCGTCGGTCGAGATAATCGGACCCTGATCGATCATGGAAACCTTGGGCATAACCGTAATTTTACCGGGACCGGTAGCTTGAATGACTAACGAACCCTGTTTGGTGGACTTTACCGATGCCGAAGCTTCAGGCAGTGCCGGATCGTTTAGCTTGACGTCAGGCGCATAACCGGTTTGGTGCGGATTCTTCTGCGTTACTTCTATCGGCTTACCGAATACGTTCCACCATTCCCACTTGATGAGGAAGTTCCATGCATCTGCCGTCCAATACGATTTGAGGTCGGACAATGCGTTTAGCCTCATTTGATCGGTCATGTCGTATTCGCCCGAGAAAACCACCGTCCATTCCTTCGTGTCGAGCGTAAAATCTTTTACTTTAGTAGGATCCTTGATGCTTTTGATATCGGTGGTGAGAGAACCGTCGAAGTAAAATATCTCCCAAAAGAGTAACTCAAAAAAAGACAGTTGCTTTGTCGGCGCGGGCGGCCTGGGGTTATAACCGGTAGGGGCAGGGGCTTTCGTAACCGTCGGCGTTTTTGGAATGCTGGTCGGAGTCGGTGTTGGTGTGGGCGCGGTAATCTGCTTGTACACGTTATTCATGATCGACATGTCGGGATCATGGCTTGCATTATAGGTATACCATGTATCATGCGTTCCGATCGCGTTGTCCGAGACGTTGATGTAATCCCAACCGATGGTACCGGATGGGGGATTTTTTGCGCCGGTGACTTGGAGGGTAATCCACGTATCTTGCGACATCGTTACGGGAGACGACAGCTTGTATTGGAAATCTTGGTTGCCTGAGATTCCCGGCTTGTAATCAATCGTTGGGGTACCTCCCGAGATACCGGAGACCGCAAGCGATGCATTAGAAAGGTCGACCGACGAATTTGCGAAGGAGACGCCGATGAACTGGATGACGAGGTCTTTGGGCGCTAAGAATTTTAGCGTATAGGTCGCACCAGAGCTGGGCATGTAACTCGACGAAGAGAAGGATGACTGCGTATATGCGGCATGCGCTCGATGAAGCATGCCAACCGGAAGA
This sequence comes from uncultured Candidatus Saccharibacteria bacterium, assembly GCA_964626735.1. GTDB lineage: Bacteria > Patescibacteriota > Dojkabacteria > JAOAGR01 > JAOAGR01 > CAZVIJ01. The sequence continues at coordinate 30,677 of CAZVIJ010000006.1, read as the reverse complement.
ATCATGAGCATGGCTACCGTTGAAGCCAAAAAAGCTTTCTTAAGACCTAAGGAAATGTTCATAAATTTACCCATGGTACATCTGGTAAATTTTGTTGTCAAAAATTATCGGCGAATTGCATCAACGGTATGACAATACCGCAGAGAGGTGCTATCATTGGCATAGAAGAATATTTCATTCTCCAATGATACGAAGTTTCAAATAATTCAAATGCGTTCTCACAAGAGTTCTCGTTTGGTTTGCTTGAAGCTTCGTTTTTTTGTATCCACCCGAAGTTCACGTATCCGATAAAGACTCTTGCGACATACCGGCCGACCTGAGCCTGTCAGGCATTACCTACGAAACAAAACTGTATGTCATTTTTAAGAGTTACAGATATTACAAAATCTTTTACAGAGGAAAAGGAACTACTCAAGGGAGTAAGCTTTACGGTCTCTGACGGTGCGGTGCTCGGTATCATCGGGAGGAACGGCGAAGGCAAGACAACGCTTCTGAAAATTATCGCAGGAGTCCTCAAGCCTGACGCGGGCAGCGTTACGCTTTCGGAAGACAATCCGAAGATCGGCTACCATACGCAATTTCTTCCGGTCGATGACGATTCGGACATCACGATCGAGGAGTATATAGTCGAGAATTTCCCGGAAGTACGTCCTCTGTACGAGAAAATAAATCAATTGGCGATGCGGTCTGATGAAGAATCGATCGAGCAGCTTATACAATGCCAAGGCGAATTCGACGATAAAGGCGGCTACCTGATTCTCGGCGCGATTGACCATGCGTTAGTCGAGCTTGGCTTGAGCCAGTTCAAGGCTACGGACATGGTAAGGGTGCTGAGCGGCGGGCAAAAGACTCGGCTCCAGTTGGCAAAGGTGGTCATCCACGATCCTGAAATTCTCCTGCTCGACGAACCGACCAACCATCTCGATGCCGACACGATTCAGTGGCTTGAATCGTATATCAAGCGCAGGAGCGGTATTACGGCAATCGTCTCCCATGACCGAACGTTCCTGAATGAAGTCACGAACCATATCCTTGAAATCGAGAAAGGCAAATGGAAGTTGTATTTCGGGAACTATAGCGAATACATCGAAGAGAAGGCAAGGCTCGAAGCCCATGCGATGGAGGTAATAAAGCAGAACAAAAAGAAGATCGTGCAGCTGAAAGCAGCAGCGAGCGCGAAGGTATCGCAAGCGATCATGCAGTCGTCTCGTCCGGCCGACCGCAAGAAATACGGCAGGCATTCCAAGACGATTATGGGCAACAAGGCGGGTAAGAAAATGCGGCAGGTGAAGATGATGACCAAACGGATCACCGAAAATCTTGAGGAAAACCGAACAATCCACCCTACCGTATACCGGAATATGGGGTTCAAAGTAGAGGCGGTTGAATCTATCGGCGATTTCGCGTTGCGGATAACCGACTTGCATTTGAGAATCGGCGGTAAGGAGCTTTTGAACGATGCGTCGATGGAGATCCTTAAAGGCGAGCGGGTTGCATTGCGCGGCGCGAACGGAACCGGAAAAACGACATTAGTGAAAGAGATTCTCGAAGCGCAAGAAACCGACGCGCCGCAGATAAAATTCGGCGGCGGTATTTTTATCGGCTACTACTCGCAAGAACATGAGGAGATAGATCTAGGTCTCACGGTAATCGACGATTTCCGGAAAGGAATACCGATCACGGAAGCAGATGCGGCAAGCTATCTTTACCGAATGGCGTTCGAAAGGAAACATGTGTTCCAAAAAACGTCCGAGCTTTCGCAGGGAGAAAAGACAAAACTCGCGCTATCGAAGCTTCTCTATCATAAACATAACTTCCTGATCCTCGATGAGCCGACCAATCATCTCGATATCAAAAGCAGGGAAATCCTCGAAGAGGCGTTAGAGGACTACACGGGAACGATCCTGGTGATCTCACACGACAAGTACTTTCTCGACAAAATTCAGGTGACGAAAACGTATACAATCAAAGATCAAAAGCTTATTAAAGAATAATGGATAAATCGACGAGAACAAACGAAGAATTTTTCAAGCAGTTGGATGTAGCCCGGTGGATGGTGGAGAACGCCAACATGAAATTATTCGGGGACTCGGTACTGGTTACGCAGTGCGAGCCAGTCCTCCCCGAAGAGTTCGGAACGGATGAACTGAAAGAAACCTGCAACCGCATAACAGATGCACTCGCCAAGGTCCGAGAGCATGCACAGCTAGGCGTAGGGTTGGCAGCAAACCAAATCGGGATTTTGAAGCGGATAATCGTGGTTTACCTTGATGGCAAGCTAGTTGCTTGCATTAACCCGGAAGTCGTATCGGCTAAAGGATTGGGGGCGTATGCAGAATGCTGCCTTTCGTCGGGGCTATTGGTTGTAGGTGAAGTCGTACGCCCCCTATCTGCGGAATTCAGGTATTGGGATTTCGACGGCAATGAACATACGCTCAAGGCAAACCATGCGCAAACCCGAATGATGCTTCACGAAATTGACCACCTGAACGGGGAAATCTGCCTACACAAATACGAAGGCACCACGAGCAAGCTGGTGCTCGGCGGGCGAGACGAGATAATCGGGTATCGGATGCGCGAATTGCCGACCGCCTAGTTCTTGACGGTAAACGCTATCGAGTCTTTCGTTACCTTGCCGCTTTGGTCGGTGATCTCGACCCTCAGCGTATGCGTACCGGTTTTGAGTTTCTTTGTATTGTAGCCGTTAATCTCTCCATTACTGTCGCCGTTGAGCGCATAGGGCGGTCGAGATTCCGTGCGGTACGCTTTCGTCGCGTTGTCGAAATAGAATTTTACGTTTTTTGTCTTCGACGGATCAGCGAGATAGGTGACAAATATTTCCCCGCTGACAGTTTGATTTGACTTTATACCGACAAACTTGGACGCAGCAACGATACTGGTTGTTGTCGGTTTCGGTGGTATGGTTGGCGAAGCGGTTGCGCTCGGACGAGCGGTCGTGGTCGGTCTGCTGGTGGGTGAAGTTTTCGACGTCGGCGTTGGATACTTCGTCGTTTGGGTTTGTTGCGTATTCGACGTCGGTGTCGGTACGGATGTTGGCGTTGGTGTCGAAGTTGCGGTAGGTACGAGGATTTGGAGGGGAGATGTAGGTTCGAGCGCGGTAAGCACGAATGCGCTTACGGAATAGGGAGGCAAGTTAACCGAGAACGTGCCGTTCGTAAACGTCAGCTCCCCTACATTTACCGGTTGGATATTCGGATTCATGGTCGTATCCTTGGACCAAACGGTCGCCTTTCCCGATTGCATCCCCGTCATGCTGAAAACCGCATTCTGGTTATTAACCGGATGCTTGTTGATTGCGATAATGCGTTTCGGTTGGTCTGATGCGTATATCTCTATATCGGACAATGATGTAGCCGTATTCACCAATTGGCTCCCGAAACCATGATACAAACCTTCTCCCGTAAAGATTCCGATTCCGTGATAAAGCGGCAGGTAGTCGTCTACGACATAACCGGAGTCTGGCGCGTTTTTCGATTGATATTCGAATAGGACGCCCAAATCGCCGTTCTTTGTCGCATACGGCACCGACATTGTCCCCGTCTTAAGCAGATGGCCAACGACCGATGCTCCCCACACCGTATTGAATTGGGTAAATTGTTTAGGATCGCCGTCCCAATCGAGGTTCCATTCGCCGATCTGGTAGCCGATATCTTTTTCCCGCTGCGGTACATTCTCTACGACCAGATTGTGGAGCTCCTCGTAATTGGAGTCGAATTTGGGCGTGTTTCTCATCAATTCGAATTCGTTAAGCTCGATCGCGCCCCCTTGCCCGTATGCATGGTAATCGAGGAAGTCTACGCGCGTACCCGATATGGAAAGGAATTTCGCGATGAAGTCTTTATTGAAATATGCCGTTGCCGGGCCGCCGATTTGTATTGTCGGGTCCTCCTCCTTCATGGCATCGTAGATCTCGTTGAACTTGCTGCTGTAATCTTCAGCCGTCATATGGTGCGTATCCGGTTCATTGCCGATAAGCCATCTTCCAATACGATACTCGGTATTGAAATTGAAATGCCTAACCAATCCAGCTGCTTCCTCGGCATCGAGCGGGACGATAACCAACGGCTCCGCCCCTATCTGGACGATTGCCTCGACCCAGGCGTCTCCGGAAATGCCTGCAGGGCATCCGGATGCACCGCATTGTATTGCGCTCGCGGTATTGCCCGGCTCGGCGTACTCAAGCTCTATTCTCATTTGCTGCACGCCGAGCTGAGTAAGCTTGGACCGCATTTCGTCATCGAGCGTTAGGTGATGCCCTCCACGGCCATAGGTGCTTTCCGCGATGCCGATCGCCAACGGGCTGATCGTGCGTATTGGCGTTGTAAAGTCTACCCTAACATTTCCGGGTACCGTAAGCGTATTTCCGACGAATGCAGCACGATTTCGGTTTTCGAAATTTCCCTTGAATGAAATTACCGCTACGAGAGCGCAAGAAAGAAATAGCATGAGCGTCGTCGCTGCGATATTTTTATGGCGCTCAAGAAGGTAGCGAAGCTTAAGAAGTTTTTCCTTTAGTTGCATTTGCGGTGTTGTGAGATGCCTCCTATCATACCATATTAATAGCAAGCCTGTTTTACGATATAATCGTCACAGCAGTAATGCACAATTTGGAAGAATTCGGCTGGAATTCTTTTTTTGTTTCCCAACTATCAACATCGGATCAAAAAGGATTAGAGGCTGCACGCGTAGCCAACCAGCAAAAAAATATGTTCATTGTCCTAACCGTAGACGGAGCGATTCCCGCCACGGTAAGCGGCAAGTTTAGTTATCAATCAAGAAAGGAAGTTATTTATCCCGTAGTAGGGGACTGGGTGCTTATCAAAAGGCTGCCTGGAGAAAATAGGTGCGTAATAAAGGAAGTTCTTCCCCGCACGACCTATATGTCTCGCAAAGCGCCAGGAGAAATGGCCCATGACGCGATCGCCGAGCACGTTCTGTCCGCGAATATGGACATCGTAATAATAGTCGAGTCATTAAACAAAAACTTCAGCGTCCGTCGGCTAGAACGATACCTTATTGTTGCGCGGGGCAGCAAAGCGAGCGTTGCCATCGTTTTGTCGAAAGCAGATCTTTGCTCCGATATCAATGATATCGTTGATGAAGTGCGTTCTATCGCCCCGGATGTAGAAATAATCCCAGCAAGTTCGATAACCGGCTTGGGCATGGATGCTATCCGCACGCTCGCGAAACCCGGTACGACGCTCACACTCCTTGGATCATCCGGCGTCGGGAAGTCCAGCCTTATTAATGTTCTAGCTGGCGAAGAGCTTCTTTTTACCAGCGAAGTACGGGGAGATGACGATAAAGGCCGCCATACAACAAGCCACCGCCAACTGGTTATGCTGCCGAACGGCTCCATGATTATCGATAATCCCGGTGTTAGGGAGATACAAGTGTGGGCAGATGCCGATGAAATAGCCGACTCCTTTGCCGATATAGCGACTATTGCCCATGACTGCAGGTTTTCTGATTGCACGCATACTCGGGAACCAGGTTGTGCCGTCCAGGAAGCAGTAAGCCGCGGTGAACTTGATTCTAAACGGGTGAAAAATTATGTCGCCATACAGGAGGAAGTTCACGCACTTAAACACAGACACCGGAAAACAATGAAGCACCGGAGGTTCTGACAGTTTATCCGTCGCGCGGTATAATAGTAGGTCTTTATGGACACTACAGTAACGGACAATCTTGCTGCGCAGGATTGGAAGGGAAGAGTCGTATTAGTAAAATACGGCATCGCCCGTGTCAAGTACGCCGAGGTTTCCGCCGACGGCATCATTATTCACAAGAATAAGCGATCTGACTCACCGGTCATATTTGCTATCACCAAGGAAAACCTGATTTCCATCGACTATCCGAAGGTCGGAGCTAAGGAAATCATGCTGACAGGGGTGAAGGGATTCGTTGTCCGCTACTCAGACCAAAGTGCTACGAAAAAGCTCCACTTCTACCCGAAAGGTTTCGGAAGATATCCCAGTATCGTGGATGTCGAGCGGGTTGCGTCAATTTTGTTACCGTTCTCGGGTAATACGCAGCAATCGGTATATGATGTCGTTGATCCTCGACAGAACGAGAAAGTAATTGTCTTTACCTCGGGCATTCTTATCGGCTGGGTGTGGGCCGGGCTTTTTGGCGCCATAGCGCTTAGCCTTTCCAATGCGATCAGCTATAAAATTTACCGCAGCAAGATGGATCTATTCTTTAAGGTTTTCTTGATTGCAGGCATTACCGCAGTCGCATTCGTCCTCTCATTTGTTGTCGTTTTCCTTTTGCAGTTCTTTATCAGGAAGAGCCTGTAATTCGTAATAGAGGAGTCAATTGGTATAATGCGCCATGACGACTCCTCCTACTTCCACCGTTCGCGTCGATAGCTACGACCATTATTTCTATTTCAGTGATGTACCCGAATCTGTCACTTCATGGCAGCGTGTCATCGGCAAGCTTTCAACCGCTGTGATTCTGGCTTCGAACGGGCGGGATTCTATCCCCGGAGTTCATCACGTGTTTCTCCGCGAGGGACAGACTGAAGATATTTGTATTCGAGAATTCTCCGTCAGACCTGTTCCCAGGACATACGCTGCCCCACCAAGGAATACGGTTGCCCAGTATGTTTCGCATTCTATCGAGCCTGTTATCCTATATAATGCTTATTCATTTATTTACCGTACGACTGTCCATCCCCCGCTTATCGTCGACGAAAAAGAGCCCGACGGCACTTCTGCCGTTCTCATCATGCTCCTTAAAGCCCAAGCAGAACTATCGGAAGATATCAGGCGCGGCAGGACGGTTCTCAAAAAATGGGAATGTGCCCTCGAACATCCGGAATACGGGCGCCCCATGTCACGCGGCTTCAAACCCAATGATGACCGGTATTGGAACAGGGTCGAGGCCGCTTCGTTACGCATTGCCGCGCTCGCGTACGGCGCGATGATGGGGAGCGATACCAAGATACTTTTTGACGAGCGACACTCGTTAGCAACCAGGGGACAGGGAATTGCCGTTATGTTCAATCCGCTGCTGAAACTGTTCTCCCCCCAACGACGGCACGTCAGAGATTCTATGAATGATTTCAAACAAATCCGGTAGTTACTTTCCGATATATCCCCGGCTGATGGCGAAGTTTCCGAAGTCGATATGCGTATCGACGGGAGTAACCCATGAAGTATCGTCGCCACCAAAGAACGTATCGAAGAATACCCCATTTATCTTGAGCGCGTCTGTCGTCCTGAAATTCAAATTGCCTGCGTGAAACTTGGGCTTGCCGTCAACCCAAATGTTTACGTATCCATCGGACGAACCGGGTTTGTTGAGCGATAATTCTTGCTCGATTGAATACCACTTGCCCCGTTCGAACATGAAGCATCCCCTGCCCAACGAGGTACCGAAGTCGGTACTGGCGGGTAGGTAGGCATATACTTCACCTTCTCCGTTCTCCCGCCACATGATTCTCGAGGAGAAGCCGTCAGTCCCGTCCGGGATGTTGCCTCCGCTATTCCCCGTCCCTCCGTAGAGGCCGGGAAGCTTTCCCCCCTTTACGAAATCGAAATTATCGGCAAACCGAAGGTAATATCGCATATGCAGCCTATCAGACGGGGCCATACGATACTGCGCATAAAACCCGGCACCTCCCTTGGGAGCGCCGTACTTCGTCGTCGTACTGGGGCTTGCCGATCCTTTCGGATACGAAACCTGCAGGTAATCTTTTACGCCGCCGAATGTTTCATGAACTACTTTCGAATTATCCAACCCGATACCTTTTATCGAACCGTTCTCCGATCGCTGCAAATCCCAATTTTCTATCCAATCTTTGTCCTTAAAAGTGAACGTCTGCACGTCGCCATCTTTCTGGGTAGCTGTTTTTGCCATGTCCGAGGTTCTGCATTCGGGTCGCGATTCATTGCGCGCGCGCGTATGTGACCACAGGTAGTTGCCTATAAGCAGGATAAACGAGATTGCGATTACGAGGAGGGCAAATGCATTGTTCTTTACGTATGCAGTGAACATCAAAATTCGTTCGTCATTCATAAGTGCCGGTCTTTCATTATACAAGCATCACAATATACAGTATACGAGCTATACAAGGACATCTGGCGAGAAATTCTCAGAGGAGTATAGTGTGTTGTAACGCACGTCACACGATAGTATACTTTGACTTGATATGTAAATGATATATAATCGCCCGAAATGAAAAAGCGCGCTGGAATCGTAATAAGCGGCGGAGATTGCCCTGGTTTAAACACCGTAATCGACGCAGTAGTCAAAAGCCTCTCCGATGAGTACGACGTCATCGGTTTCTACAAAGGCTTCGAGGGGCTCCTCAACAAGGAATTCCTGCTCCTCGACCGGGTGTTCACGAGCCAAAACAGGTGGATTGGAGGGACATTCTTAAAGAGCGTTAACAAGGGGCATTTCCCTGGTAAAGTCGGTACCGGGCAAACGACCAAGGCAGAAGAGGCAGTGATCCTCAAGGCATACGAGACGTACAAGGAGCTCCAGCTCGACGGTCTCATCGTTATCGGAGGAGACGGTACGCTTTCCATGGCTAATAACCTCCAGGAATACGGATTCAAGGTCGTGGGCGTTCCGAAAAGCATCGACAACGACCTGTTGGGAACTGATTTCACGTTCGGATTCCATACCGCAGTTGAGATCGCGACAGAGGCGCTTGATAGGCTCCATACCACGGCAACTTCGCACGATCGGGTTATGGTGCTTGAAGTAATGGGGCGTAATGCCGGCTGGATTTCTCTTTACTCGGGTATTGCAGGTGGCGCGAACATGATCCTCATCCCGGAAATTCCATTCAAGCTCGAAAACGTCAAGCGGTTCATCCATGAGCGTATCGAAAAAGGACGCCACAGTACCGTTATCGTCGTTGCGGAAGGAGCTAAGCCAGAAGATGGCGAGCTATCGTTGAAAAACACCGGTGGTCGGTCGATGGAGGTTTTGTACGGCGGAATCGGCGAGCAAGTAGTTTCGTACTTGAACCAGGATGAGGCTATCGAGGCGCGATCTACTGCATTGGGCCATGTACAGCGCGGCGGCAGCCCAAATAGCTTCGATCGGGTTCTCAGTACGCTATTCGGCGCAGGTGCTGCCGACCTCTTCAGGAACGGCAAGTACGGTAAGATGGTAACCTACGGGCACAACCAGATAGGGGAGATCGACATAACCGAAGCTGTTAAGGAGCTCAAGCTAGTCGATCCCAAAAGCCAAATCGTTCACAATGCGCGCGGCGTAGGCATAAACTTCGGCGATTAATCTTACTTCTTGAGAAAGATTGCCAGGGCAAGGGCGAGAACCGCACCAATCCCGATGAGGAACCTTTTGTCGAGGATTTCCACAAATTCCGCTTCGCCGTTTTCTATCTTCACGTAGCCTAAGGGGGTAGTTCGAGCAATGATGCCCGTACCAGCTCCGTGTTCGCCGCGCGAATGTTCCATGCCGGGGACCGAATCTTTTCCTCCGCCACCGCCGCCCGTCATCACGAACGATTTCGAGACGGGAATTACGCATGTTTTAAGCGTACCATCCGCGCTGTCGGAATAAACCGGATCACCGAACACGACTTTAACGTTCGAGCTCGACTCGACGTTCTGTCTAATTTCTTTGAGAACTGTCTCTACATCTGCCATACCTGTATTGTACTATTTTGTATGTGATACGGTACACAAGCTTTTGGCCATCCTGTATAGTGGATTATGGCATTCCATGAGCACCATACCCGTTCAATCGCGAAAGCGCTCTCGTACCGCTTTATGATTCTCCTTTCGGACTCCATCATAGCGTACGCGATAACCCGCAGGCTCGATATCACGCTTAATTTCCTGATATTTTCGAACTTGGCCAGCACATTGTTTTACTTTCTGCACGAGCGTTTTTGGAATTCCGTTGCATGGGGCAAGGAATCCGCCGCTCCACTGACAGTACCTTCGGAATCAAATTCCCAGAAAGCGGAGTAGGGGACGACTCCCTACTCTCCCCTGCCGCAAATAATTTTTCCGCGGCCGGCGCATCAAACATGCTACAATTGGCGTATGGATATGGACTTCTCTGCTCGATTCCCCTCATCTTCCGAGATTGAGCGCATCTGCGAAGATACGTGCATCGACAAACGCTCCGTCACCTATACCGATGAGTTCTATTACCCTGCCGGCAAAGACGTATCGATCGATTTCAACCCGCGCGATGTCGTCATTCGGCTGCGGGTATACGAGGATTCCGCGAAGCTCCCCGTTCTCGAGAAAGTCGACTATATAACTCGCGATAACGGCTATTACGAGATGGTTGACTTCCTGGGAGAGGCCGAATACCAGACGCTCCTCAAGCGCGTCGCAAAGTTCCAATACAAGCCATGGGGGAAACTTAGAACAGAATCAACCCTGTACTATTTCAAGATGAACGATGAAGAAGTAATCGTGGAAATCCAGCGCCTTGAAAACCTCGGAGAGTATGTCAAGATAAAAGCTCCCAAGAAAGGATACCTCGAGGATACGTTGACGTTGCTGAACGTCCAAAAAGAAAGCATCATAAAGACGAATGCCGCTGCACTGTACTACGAGTCGGTCGGTTCCGGCGATACCATACGACAGTAGAGCGACCGTTCATAAAAGTCGATTGTCCGCTCGAAGAGCCATCCTACTGGGGCCACCATTCGGAAATCTAGTTTTGCAGAACGCATCCATGGTGTATCGTCATTTGCCCAAATCGGATTGCCGAACCACGGAACCATACTCGAGCCCATCAGCCCGAACCTCTTATTTCGTTCAACGACCTGAGCGCCGTATATCGGGTTTTCGCGCCGCATATCGGCATCGTCGTAGCGCGTTATGAATTCGATAATATCCTCGCTCTCTCCTAGCGCTCGCAACGTGAGCCAGGGCTTGGCAACCATGGCAAAGGAATGCGCAGTTTGATCGGGTTTCACGACACCGGTATCCAGTTTCGGCAAAAGGAGTCCGGGAGAAACTCTCGTTACCTTATCGTACAGCCTGCCGTGCGCCGCAAGAATCAATGCAACAATCGCTACATCGTAACAGCAAACTTTCGTTATAAGCGGCGGATGACTGCTATCATCGCCAACGGGTTCGGGGTTGTTGATTAGCGCATTAAACAAGGCGTCTGGATTTGCCCGGTAATTAGCAATCCTAAACGGTTCGACATTTGGTTTCAGTAAACCTGCTTTGAGATACGACTCGAACGCATTTCTGACATCGTCGAGCCAAACGCGTTGTGCTCCCAAACCCATATAGGTCAACAAGGAGTAGCGATTGGCAATTGCCCTTACGGTATCGACGCGGTCGAACATAGTATGATTATACCGTGCTTGTGCAGAACCGGACAACGAATATGCTCTCCATTCTTGTATAATCCAGTATGGAATCTACTTTCGACGTCATTATCGTAGGCGGCGGAGCTGCTGGCATTATGGCCGCAATCTCCTGCAAGCGGGCCCACCCTACCTACTCCATTTGTATCGTCGACCGCACCTTCGCCCTTGGCCGCAAAATTCTTGTTTGCGGCGCCGGACGATGCAATATAACCAACGTCCACCTCAACGAAAGTATCGAAGATCATTACTATGGTGCACCTCATACGTTCGTGAGGAGTATCTTCGAACAATTTGGTTTACGCGACATCGTCTCGTTTTTCAATGATCTTGGCGTCGAACTGTATGTTGAACGTAAAACCGATATCGGAAAGCTCTTCCCGATAACCGATCAAGCCAAGACCATCAATGCCCTTCTCGAGGACGAGCTTAAGAGATTGGGTGTTACCATTATGCTTACTACCGATTGCCTCTCGATCGAGCGGAAAGGCGAACGATTTGAGGTAACGACGCAGCTGTTGGAAAATAATATTCCCAAGGGGAATACCTCCACGCTAAGCTCGGCATACGTCGTGATCTCCGCAGGCGGTCGAACGTATCCAGCATTAGGTTCCAACGGCAGCGGCTATGCGTTGGCGGAAAAGTTTGGGCATGCGATTATCGGACCGGTTCCCTCTGCGCTTCCGCTTGTCGGAAAGAACCCGCTTTCGCAAGAGCTGCAAGGGGTGAAATTGGAGATTGAAGTAACCTCGATCATCGATGGCAAACGGCTGAAAACACGAAGCGATGATGTCATGTTCGCGCAGTACGGAATTACGGGCCCAGCCGTGCTCAACGTCAGCCGCGAAATTTCCATCCAGATTAACCGGCTCCATAAAGGAAACTGTGCTGTATCCCTCAATTTCTTTCCCGGCAAGACATCTGACGATGTCCACACCCTCCTGAGCGAACGATGGCTGAAACGTCCGGACCAAAGCATTGAAGTGAGCCTCCTGGGATTTTTCCCCGTAAAAGTGCCGGCTGTTCTTCTTAAGCTATCGGGAATCGACAAGAACAAAGCGGTTCAAGCACTCAGCGAGCGGGAAATCGAAACGCTTATCGCGACGCTGACCGCCTACCTCATACCGATTACCGAAACCAGGGGCTGGAATGAAGCCGAGTTTACCGCAGGAGGCGTGGATACCGGAAACGTTAAGGCAGGAACGCTCGAATCAACCCTTGTACCTCACCTGTATTTCTGCGGCGAGGTATTGGATGTAGATGGCGACGTGGGAGGCTTCAATCTCTCTTGGGCCTGGGCTTCGGGGAATATCGCAGGCAAACTGCAGTGATTCCATTACGCATCCCACGAGAATGTAGCAAACCCCTCCACTTCTCCTTCCGTCACCAGCACGTTTTCGACGACGGCGCGCTTTGGCCCGGTATGGCACCAGACAACCAGCTTCACTAAGTCTTGCTCGTCGCCTTCAGCTTCAATGAGAACAGAGCCGTCCGGTTCGTTTCTGACGATGCCGGTGATAGAATTTTGCTCAGCAAATCTGATGGTGTGCTTCCTGAAAAAAACTCCCTGTACTTTTCCGGTGACGCGGATGGTGAAGTGCTTGATCATAATTCAGTATACCTCTTTGGAGTCACGCGAAGATACGGCTTTACACGGAAACTGCATGTCGTCATAGTACGATACGGCAATGAAGGAAGAATCGACTATCATAAAGCTTGTGGTTGTAGCCGCGATCGTACTTGCCGCTGCTGCATTCTTGGTTACCGCTCGACAGCCGAAGACAACCGTTACGCCGCATACTGCGCAGTACGAGACAACGACCACCTCTGGTCATATGGAGGCAACCTCCCCTACCCCATACGAGAATACCGATATCGATACCCTGCTTCGTGAAGTAGATGCTTCGATCAAAAGGGCGGGCACTACGATCGGCGATACGGACGCAAGCTTGCAGGATGCAGCTGATTCACTTCAGGAATAAACAATCATGTATAAGAAAACGATCACACTAGCTATCGTTTCCGTCTTCAGCCTACTGGCTACGACGACGGCAACTCTTGCGCAAAGCGCTTTAACTGCACCAAAATCCGCGGTCAAGGAACAAAATGACAAGCTCTCGGCTATCAGAACACGGGGAGATACCGAGATTAACCGCCGTATAGAGAAGCTGAGCTCATTGATTCCTATCGTGGCGTCTGCAAAGCGACTATCGACGGCGCAAAAATCACAATATACCACGGACATTAATGCGGAAATCAATTCGCTCACGGCGTTACGTTCGCAGATAGATTCCGCTCCCGATGTCGCGACCGCGCGGACCAAAGTAAAGTCTATCGTTTCGGAATATCGGGTCTTCATGCTCTATATGCCTCGAATCCGCATGCTCGCATCGGTAGACTCCATGGAGTACAGCCATGATCATCTCAGCGAGGTGGCTGCAAAGCTCAACCAAAAAGTTACCGAAGCATCGCGCCAAGGTAAAGACGTCAAGTCGCTTCAGGAAAAGCAAACCGATCTCGCGTCAAAACTTTCGGATGCTAAATCGCATTACGAAAAGGCCGAAACCGCTGTTGCACCTCTCACTCCCCAACAATATCCGCAATTTATCGATGTATTGAAGTCTGCCCGGGATTCCCTAAAGGAGTCGCATGAAGACGTTAAAGCGGCTCGCGATGATGCGAAATATCTTGCAGAACAACTGAAAGCTATAGGAAATTAAATACGTAAACGCTGGTGTTCTTCGGTACGCGCATTTCCAGCAGCCGATCCTTCACGACGGATTCGGCTGCTGTTATGTTGTAGAGTCCCGGTTCCCGATACAAGATCACGCCATCTTCATTGAGGTCCTTTCCGGCCAGCTGCACATCTTTTGGCTTTTTGCCGTCGATCGTAACGGTAATTTTATCCTGCGGATTGGAAGCGATTATGACGAAGGTTTTCTGGGAAGTGAATTTCATTCGGAGTACCGCATCGTCGCCCGCGATAGCCCGCCATTCTTTAATCGTCCATGTACCGCCCAAGCTCCATTCGCTGCTTTTCAGCTCATCGACGAGCTTGAATGCTACCGGGGTGTCGTTTATTCTGCTCTTGTCGTTCACGAAATTCTGAAGCCTCCCATACCCGACATACGACTCCTCGGTGACGCCCGTATTGCGGACTTCGTCCTTCTGTTCGACAGGGTCAATATTCGCGAGTGACTTTCCGTTTGCTTGCAGCATCTGGCGAATGAGCAGTTCGTCTTTCACGAAATTATTCGAGGTAAAGTCGGTATGGCGGATCATGCCGTTTTGATCGATGAAGTACAATGCCGGCCAGTTCTGGTTATCGTAATCGAGCCAAAGCTCGAAGTTGTTCTCTATTGCCACCGGGTACGTGATTTGCGAAGCGTTTACGCATTTCTGGATATTTTCAACCTTCTTTTCGAAATCGAACTCGGCATCGTGAACGCCCACGATCACCAACCCCTGGTCCCGGTATCGATCCCACCATTTAGACAGATGGGGCTGCATAAGCATCGTCTCGATCCTTGAGTATGTCCAGAAGTTGAGCAAAACGACTTTACCTTTCAGGTCGCCGATGCTCAGTTTCTTGGAATTTATCCATGTCATGCCGTCGCGGAATTCGGGCGCCTTAACAGGCTCCCCGACGTTATAGGCGATGTCCTTTTCGACGTTCGTTTTCTTAGGAGATCTGCCGAAGGCGTACGTGAGTCCAACGACCAGGACGGTGACCAGAATAACAATGATTATCGGCTTTTTAACGTGCTTTTGGATTGATTCTGCAGTTAGCGAAGGCATAGAAATAAAATTGAGTTTTGATATTATACACGCAATTCATCACTACGATGAATTTTTACAAAAACTCTTGAAATCTTTTTATTATGACTTTATCACCAACTTTAGAATTAAAAGCAGAGCGGATGAAGACGGGAACGCCGTTTATACAAATGCTCGGCACCATGTTGAAAGTGCATGAGGCGGAAATCGTCAAATTGCTGAGGGTTAAGGGGAATTTATCCTCCGTTTTCTCTATCCTGCCCGGATTAACGCCGATCGACAACGTCCTTATCGGTCCCCATTCGGAAGTAACGATTTCGAGCATGGTACTCGATAACCCTGAAGATCCCGCATCAATGGCAATGCTGACGAGCGTGTGGCGGGACAAATTCGTCATCCCGCAACGCCACCAGCTCATCCTATCGGGAGGGCCAGTGTCCGGAGATATTAACGTATGGACCATGCTCAACCCGCTCGAAGCCGATCAATTGCTTGGCGCAGCCAAGTACTGGTTCGATGCGCCTCCATACGAGGTGGTCGGCGTCGGCGAAGGCCAATTGTTGCACATGAAAAACAATGCTGTGGAACTTGCGGCACCGTTTCTTTTCGAAATGGACTTCCAAGGTGTCGGCGTGATGGTTTGGGGAGCCAACAACGTAAGGTAAGTTACCGGTCGGGGCGCACGTCTTTCGTGCTCCCTACGATTTTCTTTGCGAGCAACAGCAGCGCCGCCAGGGCTGCCGCGAGCATCGCTATTGCGCCGATGACCATACCTTTCTTCTTTAAGTCTTGCTTGGTTTCTTCTTCCATACCTGTATTCTATACTTTTCGCGCAGTCACAGGTATACGATCTATTTCCGCCCCAACAGCCGCTTTACCGATATCTTATTGTTGTACTCGAGCGACCCGATTTCGAAAAGCTTATAGGCAAGGATAAATGATAAGATGACGTACAGCACCATCGTCACCGAACTTGCCACAAGCTCAAGCCTTGAAAGCTCCCCGAGGCTATTCCTGAATATGAGGATGATCGAAGATGATAACGGAAAGTAGCTCAATACCCTGGCAATCGTGCCCGACGGCTCGGCAAGCAGGAGCGAGGTGAAATATACCGGGAAGATCGAGATGATGATGAATATCGACGAGAAACTTTGCGCTTCCTTGTATGTCGGCATGGCACTTCCCACTCCGACCATCACGTTCGAGAGGATCAGGAATCCGCAAATTGTATAGAAGAGGCCGAAAAAGACTTGCCTGAAGGTTATGTGAATTTCCGACAAATTCAGGTTGAACGGGAGTTTGAGTTTCACGACGGCAAAACCGACTGCGATGAAGAGCAGCAGCGTTCCCAATTGCGTCAGGACGATGCTGATTTGGCCGAGAATCTTGCCAGCAATGAGCTGCTTAGGCTGCAGCAGCGACAGGACCGTTTCGATCATGCGGTTCTCCTTCTCCTCCGAAACGCTCATCAGGAGAAACGATGTGGCGAACGTAGTGAGCGTGAAGTACAGGATAACCGAAATCGCCGGAACGATAAACGTCTCGGGGCCGATCTTCACCTCCTCGCCCTTTTTGTAAGACTTCACGTCGACTTGGTATGCGGTGTTGAATGCCTTGATTTTCGTCTGGTCGCCGAGACCCTGCAGAATACTCTGCTTTACCAAATTTTGCGCGATCTCGTTGAAACGGGTCGAAAGGAAAATCCCCTTGTCTTGCGCAAATACCATTATCTTCCCTGCCGACGCGAGATCTTTCGGATAGAAGAGCAGAGCGTCTGCCTGCTCGGTCTTTACCAATCCGAGAGCTTCGTCGAAGTTCGTAGTGAGCTTGAACGGGGCTTGGACTTGCGACGCGGGGATGATGCCCGACTCATCCAATACGAAAATCGCCTTGGCGTTCTTCGCATCGTTTTTTAGTTTGTTTTCGAACTTCTGGGCCGAATACCCAGAAATAAGACTTATGATAATGAAAAAGATCGGGAAAAATAGCGTAGCTATCCAGAATGAAGGCTTCCTGATGACTTTCAGGTATTCCCTTCCCGCGACCAAAAGAATTTTACTGTTCATCGTTCGATACTTTGATAAATATTTCATTGAGCGAAGGCGAAGATACGCGATATTCGCGAATATCGACACCTTGCTGGACCAAATACTGCAGTACTTGCTTGGGCTCTACTCCATCGTTCGGGACAACCATCGCCGCATGGTTCTCGGCATGGAACGTATAGAGCGCTTCGTTGGACGGCAACGATCCATTGAACGCGACATGGACCGAGTTCTCGCCGTATGACCGCTTAACGTCGTCCACACTCCCGTAAAGCGCTCTCTGACCGTTCTTGATCATTAGGAGCCGGTCGGCAATCCGCTCGGCTTCATCCATCTGGTGGGTCGAGAATAATATCGTACTCCCCTCTTTATTCAGCTCAAGCAGAATGTCCAAAAGCAAGCCGCGGTTCACCGGATCAAGCCCTTTCGTCGGCTCGTCAAGAATAAGGAGCTTCGGCCGGTTGATAACCGTTATACCAAGCTGGATTTTCTGCTGTTGTCCGGACGAGAGTTTCTGTATCTTCGTGGTCGACTTGTCCTCAAGCCCTACCCGCTTCAGGAAGTCCATCGCCGACTTCCGCGCGTCCATGCGGGACAAGCCTTTCAGCCTTCCGAAATAAACGATTGTTTCGAGTACGTTCGATGAAGTGTACAGTCCTCGCTCTTCCGGCAAATAGCCAAGTATCGAGGCATGCTCGGGAAGGTATTGCTTGCCGTCAACCAGCAGCTTTCCCTGGTCGGGTTCGTAAATGCGCAGCAAGCACCGGATGGTCGTCGTTTTACCCGACCCGTTCGCACCGAGGAAAGCGAATATTTCTCCGCTCCCAACCTCGAAATTCAGGTCCTTGATAACAGGCGTCCCCCCGAAGCTTTTGGAGAAGTTCTCCACAACAACGATTGGGTCCATGATGGCTCATATTCTATTCCAACAAAGGAAAAATAGGAATGACCGCCGTCACGCCCCTCTATCGACCGCCAACTTTGCCGGTCGTATAGGCAAAAGTAAGGCATTTACAGGGTAAAAGTGGTAAAAAAATTCCAGGTATGTATCATGGAATAGATAGTGTTATCTGTTACCAGGTTACACTACAAAGTGAGTTAAGGAAAAAAGCAATGGCATACACATATACAAACTCTAAAGGAACAACCTATTACCTCCACACGAAAGAGGTAAAGTTGCGAGGGGATCGTTTGCAGAGGATCTACTACTTTGCGAAGGAACAGAAGGAGGGCGTCGTCGACGAACTACCTGAAGGGTACATGATCGAAGAGAACAAGAGAACCGGCTTGCCGATCCTCAAGAAAAAGAAGGCAGAAGGCGAAGAGAAACCGGCTGAAAAGTCCGAGTAATCACTCCGCTCTCTCCAAGGGTTTGCGCGCCGGCCCCTTCAGCACTTCACCGGTTGCGCCAAACCTACTACCATGGCATGGGCAATCCCATGTCTTTTCATTTGCATTCCACTGTACGTCACATCCCAAATGCGTACAGACCGGTACCAGTTTCGTGATAGTGCCATCAGCGTCCCTGTAGACGGCAACTTTCTTTCCGTTCAGGTTAACAATCTCTCCGGTATTGACCGGAATCGCGTCAATATCGCCGTCTGTTCCTCTTGAAAGCTTGCCTTTGAGCAGTTGTTTCGCAGAGTGGACGCCATACGACGCAAGTTCGGGAGTTACCTTGAACCGTTTCGGCGAGTAAAGCTGAGCGTATATATTTTCCCCTACGGTGATAAGGTCTGAGATTATTGTTCCGCTTATCGTTCCGTAGGTCATTCCGTTCCCCGCGAATCCCGAAGCGACCCATGTACGCTTCCTGCCGTTCTGCAGCCCGATGTACGGCAAGCCGTCGATCGTTTCCGCGATCTGGCCGCTCCACGTTCGTGCCAGCATATCCGTCTCTATTCCGATCGACTGGCTGTATTCCCTCAAACGTCCGAAGTGGTCTTCATTTGTATGCGAGTCGCCTGTCCTGTGATCTTCCCCGCCAACGATCGTGCGGAAGGAATCGCCGACCTTGTCGACCCTGATGTAATGGTAGGGATCGTCGGTGTCCCAGAGGATGCCTTCGCCAATCTTCGATTCGGCAGACAGAAACTCGACGACATAGCTTTGGTACGATATGAGCTTAACGGTATCGAGTATTCCTTGCGCGCTGATGGGAATGTACGTTGCGACGACAGCATGTTCAGCAGTCACGACAGCGTTCGGCGTCGTCACCAGAACGTGGTTACCCGACTCCTTAATTTCCTGGACATCAGTCTGTTCGCACACGAGACCACCAAGCTTCTCGAACGCGTCGAGCAGTCCATTCAGGTACTTAAGCGGATGAAACTTCGCTTGGCTGTTGACCAGCAAGTATCCTTGCGCGGGAATACCTAACGGGCTGCCTTCTGCGTATTGAATTTCCGCGCCGATGTGTTCGGCAATCTGAGCTTCTTTCTTGAGCATATCGGTCTGGTCAATCGTATAAATACATGCGGGGCATCGCACGAATTCGCAATCGATCGAAAGTTCGCGAACATTTTGTTCGATGCGGGAGATAGCCTCCTTTCCCGATTCCCAGACGAGCTTAACGTTAGGTAGCCCAAACCGTTTCTCCAGCTCCCCTAGCGACGTATCGATGTACGCAGTAACAAATGCGGTTGTATAAGCGGTTTCCCCCATGCAGACATCGCCCTTGTCGAGCAATACCACTTTCTTGCCTCGTTTGGCTAACTCGTACGCAGTCGTAATTCCCGTAATGCCCGCGCCGATCACGGCGACATCAACCGATATATCTTTTTGCAATGATGGATATTCTTTCGATACGGTATCCTGCCAGGCAGAAGTATTGGATTGCGTCATGGGAATATAGTACATCAATCGTGACAGCGGTTGTAACTCCGCTAGACCAAAATAGCGGAAGTAAGTGATCTAGTATCACGAGAAATTATGAGCATCTTCCTAAGAGGGGTGAGTGGCCTATCAAAACTATCTTGAACTAGAAATCTCCTTAGTCCCATTTTCTTGTTCGAGAGAGTAAAGGCTCGCAATCATAACCCCTCTTTATTTTTTTTCGCTGACCAGTGATCAATCTTGAACTTTACCGTTGAGCCCACTCAATTGGCAATTGACCGATATCCCTCTTCGCTGATAATAAGCGAATCTACCAGCTTGATCCCGATAATCTCCCCCGCTTCCCTGATCTTGCGCGTCATGATCAGGTCGTTCGATGATGGATCGAGATTCCCGGAAGGATGATTGTGGGCAACGATTATCTTCGCCGCCCGGTCGACGATGCTCTCTGCAAAAATTTCGCGCGGGTGGAACAGGCTCGAATCAAGCGTCCCGATCGTTATCACTTTTTTGGATATCAACTGATTGCGCCCGTTCATGGTTATCAACAGGAAGTGCTCTTGTTTCTTACCCGCGTATTCGTGCAGCAGCGTGTACGCATCCCTGGAACTGTTTACGGTTATCTTGGACGTATTGTTCGAGTACCTGATGCCGATTTCTATAGCCGCTTTCAGCTGGATTGCCTTCACCTTGCCGAGCCCCCTGATTTCGCATAGTTCTTCAACGGTAGCCTCTGTCAGCCGATCGCCAAACCGCAATACGATGTCGCGGGCGACCTTCGTAACATCTGCCCCTTTGATCCCCCACGAAAGCAAAATAGCGATGAGGTCTTCGGTCGATAAGTTATCCGCCCCGAAGTTAAGCAATCGTTCTCTTGGCCTGAATATTTCAGGCTGTTCATGTATAGTCATAATCTCGAGTATAGCACAGCAAGTAATGCCGGCTCCATGGTAAAATTACTCCATATGTCAGATACGCCGCCGAGAATTGTCGTCAACTCCCGTCATCCGATTTTTTCCAAGACGCCCGACCTGCTTAAGAAATTAACTTTTAACCGATATTTGGAACTCCCCCGTACCGAGGAGAGCGCACTTCGCCATGGAGATCAGCTCATAATGAGAAAGATGGGATGCGTATTTAAGCAGCATAACCAGAAACTGATAGGAATCGCATTGATGGTTTTCGAGGCCGAACGCGCTTTCACGAAACGGCCGCATAAGTATTGGAAGAATTCTATTATATTGCCGACGTTACTACCCGTATACGGCGTTTCCCCAACGACGCCAAACGAAAAAGGCGATTTTTACCTGCTCCAGCCAACAACCATCGTCCATGACGACCACACGATCGCGGATATAGACGATGCGGCGACGCGCGCTGCTCTCGAGACGGCCGTCCAGCTGCTGCAACTTACCGTCACGGATACCGGCGAGCAGCATATCAATTCAAACTTGCGCAGGTGCATGAACACAAATCTCAATTGGGCTACCGACCATATTCGAGTAACATCGGCGTTGATTACGGCCTGATATTCTCCTCGAGGATATCGATGATTTTCTTCTCCGCGTTACGGTGAGCATCGCTTAATTTCTCCACCCGTTCTGGATCTTTGATCTTTAGATCCGCGATCTCCTGCAGCTTTCCGACCAGGTTCGTATCTGCCAGGCGATCCTGATCGACGACCAGGCCCAGGCCGAGATCCTGCATAAGCTTTGCATTCAGGAATTGTTCATTTCCTGAAGTCGTAGGAATCGGAACGTAAATAGCCTTCTTCTGGAGCGCGAGAAGCTCGGTGACGGAATTTGCTCCTCCTCTCGTGATCACAGCAAATGCCTTGTGGTAGCATTCGGCCATTTCTTGAACAAAGACGTAGGGTACAGCTATGTACCGAACACCTTCTTTGTTAATCGTCTTCGACAACTTTGCCGCTTTAGCTGCATCGTTGTAAACCGTATTCGAGCCTGTCTGATGGATAACATTGTATGCCCCGGTAAGCTGATTAAGTTGCTGGAAAATAACTTCGTTCAAGGCATGCGCTCCCTGGTTGCCTCCGGTGATGAAGACGACGGGTCGTTCGTTGTTATCGAATGAGAATCTATTTCCGCCTGTTTCGAAGATACCTTTGCGGATCGGATTGCCCGTGAAAATAAATTTGGGGTCGTTATCGTGGCCGGTCCCTTCCCATGAGTAACAGACTTTCGTGGCATAGCGCTGAACTGCCTTGGTCGACCTGCCTACGGTAACTGTCTGCTCATGCGCGACAACCGGCACGCCGCACACCTTTGCGGCAAACGCGACCGGAACGGCGACATGGCTCCCGAAAGACAAGACACTACGAGGACGCAAGGTAAGCATCCACCAAAAAGCCTGGATAAACCCGACCGGCATCCTTAGCAACCAAATCAACGACGGCAGATCGAAAAACAACGATAGCTTACCGGCCAATATGCATTTGAACGGTATCTTCACGCTCTCGGTAATCAGCTTGTATTCCGAGGAAGTATTCTTGTCGAAGAGAATCGATTTCTTCTGGCCTACATAGACGAGGTTTGCGTATCCCCTACTTCTCAATTCTTCGATGCACGCGACTGCAGGAGTGGCGTGCCCTCCGGTAATCATGATGAGGGAATCCTTATGCATAGATCATTATACTGATAAACCGGCCGATTAGTATATATTTCGAATAATCAGGTACAGCAAGCTGTAACTCAGGTCACATAATTTCTATAATCACTCCATGAATGACCTGTATCCCCAACTGTCCAACCCAATTACCCCCTCCGATTTGCGTCCCGCAGACCAAAAGCTCGGAAACCTCGTTCCGCACCTTATCGGCGAGGTGACGCTCCTTCGCGAACTCGCGGCCCGAGGCGTCGTTACGCAAAGCTCACTTATTCAAGGTTGGAGAATTTACGACCGGATATGGGAGATTCGCGCCGAGGGGAATTCAAAGGCTGCCGAGATGAGCTCATTCGTGCATCGGGCGCTATGCGAAATACTCGATCCCGGAACTGCGGCTCCCGAGGATGAACCGATGCGGGCGCTTGTCCGGACGAAAGTTCGCGCCGACATGTATAGCGACCGCCGGCTCAATCCGTTCGGCCCGTTTGCAGCCGGGTTGTCGCGCGAAGACCAAAAGAAATTTGCCGCATTCGCGAATATGATGCGCGGTATTAGCGCCAACCGAGGCGAAATTTCGCTGTATTCCGATACACCCCTGTACGAAGAAACAATGCCGATCTTCTTGCCAGATTACGATGGAATGGGTCCCATCTTATTGGGCGAGTTTTCGGGACCATATACGATCGAAATTTTCAACGTGCTCGACCTGAACCTACCGCCAGAACGCCTCCTCGAGATACAGGAGCTCGGTACACGATTTCGGGAACTGGCTACCAGAGGTGAGATTAACCGTGAAACAATCGGTCAAGCATGGAGGATTTACGCCCGAATGTTGGAGATCAGGCATGAGAAACACCGATTCGTATACGACGCGATGGCAGGCGCCCAAATAATCGCTCCCTCTATCATCAAGGGGCTGACTGTCTTGCGAGGCGGAAAATTTGTCGACGCAGCAATTCCGGACCTGAAGATGATGACTTCGTTGCCTTCCGAGGCTAACCGGAAGCAATCTCTTTTCAAGCGGCTTTCCGAAGCTGATTTCGCAACGGCGCTCGCATTTCGCGACGCAATGATTGCCGCAATCGAATATCGGGAGTACTAGGGATTTTATTCTTTCTTGCTTTCGATGTAGACGATTCTCCTGTTGAAGATCAGCCTTGTTTGAGCCTCAAGGGCCGGGATCGAGCTTAGCGTAAAGCCGACGTACGGCATGAGTATCCATTGGGCGAACGTGAAGATCTTGAAGAAGAAGCCTCGGTTCTTTGGTCGTTGGGGCGCTATCTTCCATTCTATGTAGATAATCAGGAGTGACATCAGCGACGCGAGCTCCATCAAGGTTGTCAGGAGGGTCGGCAATGCGTACGCGAGGGTCGTCGACCGGAACCGCTCGTTCAAAAGGAGCGGCATTGTACCGCCGAACAATGGAAGTATCGAAGAGAGCACCCACTCGAGCGAGGTGCGTACCTGATTGAAAATCGGCAGGATTTTGACTTTCCAAGGGACATCTTTACGCTCGATCGCTTTCGTGAACGATTTGGCGAACTCGGAAGCACCCCACGCCCATCGGCGAATCTGCTTGTATTGTTCGCGGAACGCGAGCAACATGTTCGGCGCCTGGACCGGCTTTCCCGATGTCGGGATAAACAGCGGGATGACCTTGAAGTCTTTGCCGAATTTGAAGAGCGCATTGAACATGGTCCGCTCGTCCTCCGGGATTAGGTCGACATCCCAGAAATCGATGTCCTTGAGGGTTTTCATGCTCATCGAGTAAAACGAGTAGACCGTGCACCGGTAGTTGTTGCGCTGCTGCAATGCGAGACGCCACTGTACGCCGATCGTGATGATCAGGCGGGAAAAGAAGTTCGCATCCCAGTGATCGGTATAGTCGGTCGGAACAGGCTGGTAGATTCTCGTATGCTTCTTGTCACCTTCCGACAGGAACTTATACAAGAGGTAGGCATGATACTGCTTATGGTTGAGTACGTCTCCGTCGTTGCTGGTGATAAGCACCTTTGCCGGATCGATGCCCTCTTTTTTAAGCTCGCGATACAGGAAGCGGCCGCCGTGATTTTGGTTTGCGGCCTTACCCTTAAGCTCGCCAGGCTTGAGCTTATGTTCGGTGATATAGATGTAGGCAAAGCTATCCTTGAATTCCTCGGCGAGAATTTTGCATACTTCCCTACCCGCGGGAACAGCAGCCTCTGAGGATAGGCACAGGATCTTCCGTTCTTTCGGGTAATTGGAATCGGCTATGCTTTGCACCGTCGGGCGCACGACGTTAATCGACTCGGAGGCAAACGGCACGAGTGCGCAGTAGTAGTATTGGTTCCATTCTTCCGGAAACTTTTCCTTTACCTTCTCAAGCCAGTCCTGTTTGATGACGAAGAGCATTTTCTTATGCCCTATAAAGGCATACGTTACGAACTTTATGCTGTTGTACACCCAATAGACGGAGTACGACAGGATAAAGT
>CAZVIJ010000006.1:0-5567 GCA_964626735.1 uncultured Candidatus Saccharibacteria bacterium | reverse complement strand
ATTTGGCAACGACGATCGGGCCTATGATCAGGGTCCACGATAGCAAGCCGGGAAATGCCTCCAGAAAACGGTAAAAAAGATAGCTGGACACAATCCGCTCTTTTATTGATTTCTTCGGCATATATAGTTACTGCCCGATGGGGATATGGGTACGCAATCAGTGTTCAAGGAGCAGCATATAATTATACAACAAACCAATAGTTATTGCTTATGTACCGGGGATTACGCTAATATGATGCAATGAACTTGCCCGCATTCGATAGGCTCACGAGCAAAAGAAAACTGGTCGTTTTCGGCTCGCTCGTGCTGCTGATAATTGCCATTGCTTCCTCCTTGTATACGTATAACAACAAACAATACGACTCGGATACCAGAAGCGATGCCGGAGTACTTGGCACGACAGTCTCTCTCGGAGAATTAAACGGGGAGCTCGGCGCGAGCATCAAGACGTCCGGCGAGAACTCGCTTTACAAGTACAATAAACCCTACCCAGGCGTGTACACAGTGCAGGCCACCAAGTTCGCATGCGCTATCGGCCCCGCATCGTGCGAGCCTGACCGCTTTGAAATTACCTACAGCAAGAAAATAAACCACATTTTCGGCATCGGGAGGCAGACAGACGGCGGCCAAGCTGAACTCACGATGCAAAAGAAAAGCGACGGTACCGAAGAGTTCCTCGATACGAACTTTTCAACCGGCCATATGGTCGATGCCGACGGAACGAGCAGGTATACCAACGATCCGCCGCGGATGAAGACTCCCGTCCTCGTCCTTCCGGAAGAGAAAGTACTGTTTGCCTACATCCAGCCGTACGTGAAGATGATGCGCGTTAGCCGTTCACCAAATAAAACCTCGATTATTCTCAAGAAACACAACCTGTACAACGAGGGCGCTCCCGGAACGCTGGTAGTCATTAAGGGAAGTTCCGTTCCCGATATGTACAACAAGTACTACGGCTACCTCAAGAGCTACGGCTTCTTCTTCAAAAAACCGATACGGCAAGCGTATGGTGTCAATTGGGAAACGCTCGGCGAGTTCTCGACTGCTGCACCGATCGTCGGCGGCGCGACTGCCTACGGCCTGAAGGATACGCTCAACCGATATGCGACGGCTGGGATTAAGCTCAACACCATGACCTTCGGTTCCGGGTACTGGCAGCAAACGTTTGCTTCAACGAATGTGCACGATTACGGCGGCATTTACCAGCAGCCATCTATCGATGTGCTGAAGGTCAAGGAGCAGGCGTTAAAGACGCTTTTTGCCGATCTGAGCAAGCAAGGCGTCTATCCCATGATCGGAATGAGACAGCATGCGAGCACGGCTACCGGTAACGGCCTTACGGTCACCGGGGTACAGAACGTGACGCAAAAGCTTCAAGCATTAGGCGTCACCAACCCATTCATCAATGGCGATTTCTATTACGGTGGGCGGTCATGGCTGCCCAAAGTGAAGATGCTCAACCTTGAGAATCCTGCCGTCTCGAAAGCCTATCTGAAAGCGATCAATGATGCGTATGGACCTGTCAAAGGGTTCAAGGAAGACGAAATGATCGTGAATGACGTTAAAGGAGAGCTCAAGAACAATAATGCGGTGAATATGAAAGACGGGTTCGTCAGCAAAATCTATAAGGCATTCTCCGACTACTATGGAGGAGACGTGGTAAGCATCGGAAGCAACGATTGGTTCGGCGTTGGAACCGACGCACAGGTTTTCGGGGCAACCGGTTACTACTCCCCGTCAAGCAACGATATATTCACGAGTACCAAGGTGCCCGGAATGTACGCAATCAAGGATTCGCTTGACGCTGCAATCAGCCAGGTGGCTTCGGGCTACCCCCACCCGATGGTATTCTACTATCCCGAGGCGGATTTCGCGGAAACCAACGGCCCGATCTCGTGCACGGACGCCAACAAGAATGCCGGCGACGATGCAAAGCGAATCGCCGATTACGACACCTACTGCAAGATCCCCGATAAATCCGTTCAGCTTTACCTTCGCGGCAACCAGATCAATACGTTTGTCCCGTTCTACATGACTTCGCGTGGGTTCTGGCATCTAACCAAACCTTCCGATCAACAAAACTATATCTACTTCGCGAAACTCAGAAATCGATTGCAGCAATATACATACGATAATGCGCTTGCATGGTACGCTGACGGCGTATCGCACTTGATGCGACCGTTATTCTTCGACTCGCCGGCCGATGCCGAAGTGTACAAGCTGTACCAATCGACCGGCGATATCAAGACCGATCCGAAAGACGAGTATATGTTTGGGGACGCGCTGCTTATCAGACCGATCTACTTCGATAACGTAACGAGCGTCAAGACCTACTTTCCGGCAGGCGCAGATTATATACCGTTTATAAAAGCGAACGGCGAGACGATCAAGGGCGGCCAATACTATACCTACCCGCTCGGCGTTTCTCTCGATTACCCGGCGTTCCTGAAAGAAGGAGCCATCCTCGCGATCGATGATGCCGATACGGCAAATAAGCGGTTAGCATATTTTTTCCTCAATTCTAAAACCCAAACGGGAATTTATACGCTCAACAATGCGAACGGCACGAAAACACGGCTACAGGGTTTCAAGAGGGATGGATTGACCTACCTAAAGAATTTGGATAACGGCAAGGAAGTCCAGACAACCAAACATCCTCAGAAGAGCTTCCAGCAGGTAGATATCGCTGCAGTACTCTAACGTCCCGTGATACAATCCGGAAAATGCCGCGTTTGTGGTCAGAGCCGGATCTGGAAGTTCGAAGGACAATGCGTTTTATTGGCCTTTGGATATTACTTCTTGGGGCTATGGGTACGTGGTCAAGCATCTGGCAACAGGAATCGACACAAACGTATACGCCAAAACAGTTGCGGGCTTACTGCATATCTCCCGCCGTCGATCTCGGCAAGCTGCCGGATCGTTTCAATGCCTGGGGCAATGTCGTTAACGTAGGGCTTGCAAAAGTCATCGTCATTCCGGTAGCGGAGTGCTGTTGACCAGGATAGTCTCCCCTACCGGTTCTGAAGGTGCGTTTTGCCAGGAACAATAATTAGGGCAACAGCGGATCGACCATTTGCGCCGACTCGAGCGCCTTGTCTTCGGAGTATTTCAAAATGACTCTTCGGTTAGGCTCCTGCCCTACGCTTCCGGTCGTGATTTCGGGGAAGTTTTCCTGCACGTACTCGTGAACGATGTGCCGCTCATATGCAGACATGCTGGGAAGCGCGATCTCCTTGCCGAGGCTCTTGCATTTCTCGGCTGCGCTTCGGGCGAGGTCTTTGATCCTTTCGAGCCGTTTCTCTTTATATTTTTCCACGTCGATGATCAGCTTTACGTTCTCTTCGAAGTCGCCGGTCGTGTTGATGTAGATCTGTCGAATCAGATGCTGGAGGGATAGTAAAGTTCGTCCGTGCTGGCCAATGAGGTACGATACCCCTTCGCCCGTAATATCTATCTTGATCTCCGAATCGGAGAGCGGTGTAAATTCTGCTTTGTATGTATCACCAAAACCCCGTTTCAGAAACTCGTTAACTATTTCTTGAACCTTGACTAAGTTGTCCATATATTTTTATTGTATTTTCGCACCGCGATTAGTGCAATCTTTATCGCTTTTTATTCTTCTTTTTCGACTTGTTTTTCTTTGGGCGGTTGGTCTTAGAAGAATCGTTTTCAGGTTGTGGGGCATCTTCATATTCTACTTCACGTACCGTTTCCTTTTCTTCAACTTCCTTCCCTTTCTCTCGCTGCCTCTTCGAGAGGCCGCCCTGATTCGCCTTCTCAG
This sequence comes from uncultured Candidatus Saccharibacteria bacterium, assembly GCA_964626735.1. Taxonomy (GTDB): domain Bacteria; phylum Patescibacteriota; class Dojkabacteria; order JAOAGR01; family JAOAGR01; genus CAZVIJ01. The sequence goes on along the minus strand of CAZVIJ010000006.1, from coordinate 1,786 downwards.
CATCCATCATCTTGTTTTGGACGATAGTCTGTACGATAGCGAACGTATTCTGCGTCAGCCAGTAAATGCTCAATGCCGCGGTAAACGACCATGAAGCCAATCCGATTGCGATCGGAATGAAGTATGTCGTCTGCATCTGCATCATCTTCTGCATATCTTCCTGCATTTGAGCCTTCTCGGCTTCTTTCGCATTTACCTTTGCCTTCTTCTCGTTCGCCTTCTTCTTGACCGGCTCTGCGGCTGGTTTCTTCTGCATTGCCATCATAAGCTTGCTCGAATAGAACTGCGTTACGATGAGCAGTACGATGAGAATGGCGTACGGTATGAAGTGCGGGTTAATACCGATATCCTTGGGGATGCCGGCCAAATCGAACCCTAAAAATGTTGTATGGAAACGATACGCTGCATCGTGTTTGAGCCAATCGGTATAGAGCAGGTTGTTGAAAACATCGCCCGTGGTGGCGGAAGCGATTTTCGAGATTACGGTATTCAAGCCGATAAGGATGGGGATTTGAATGAGAAGCGGAAGGCAACCTCCGAGACAGCTGCCGGCAGTTTGACGCATCAAAGCCATCTCCTCGGCGGACATTTGGCTTGCGTCCTTTCGCTCGGACTGAAGCTTTTGCAAACGAGGCTGGAGCTCCGCCATCTTCCGTTGGGTTCGGATCTGCCGCATCGTAAGAGGCAGCAAGACGATACGCAAGCAAATAGTGAAAAGAATAATAGCCAAACCGAGATTCTCGCCTAATACCGTATAAAACAGCAGAACTAAATTCGTCAGCGGCGCAATAATAAAAAAGTTAAACACATTGGATTATAGCATGTGCGAAAATTATGACGAATGAAATCTGTTCTCTAGCTTCATCAAAGCAGCTTGCCTTCGCGCCACTTTTCTATTTCCCTGTGTTTTCCGCTCAAAAGCACATCCGGTACCCGGTACTCGTTGCCCTCATCGTCAACGAAGACCTCGGGCCTGGTATATTGCGCATGCTCGAGATTGCGAATTCCCTCGTTCAGGCGGCTGAACGACTCGCTTTTCACCGATTCCCCGTTGCCGACGACACCGGGAATAAGACGCGCGACGGAATCGATTACCAACAGCGCCGGAATTTCGCCGCCCGTCAATACGTAATCGCCGACAGACAATTCCATGTCAATGTAGTTGAGGATTCGCTCATCGAAACCTTCATAGTGAGGAGCGATGAGTACGATCTCTTCGACTTCGTTCGCCAAGAATTCTGCTGTTGGCTGCGTGTATTGCGAACCCTTCGGCGAAAAGATGATCGTTCTGGATTTTCCCAGTCTTTTGAGCTCAGGGTCGACGACGGCTTTCAACGCCTTGTACATCGGCTCGATCATCATTACCATTCCTGGCCCGCCGCCGTATGGACGATCGTCGGTCATCATATGGACTGTTTTCGGTTTCGCGAAATCACGGATATTCCGTATCTCGAAATCGATCACTCCCCTCTCTTTTGCTTTCTTGAGCAATGAAAAGTCGAGCGAACGCTCGAAAAATTCCGGAAAGATTGTCAGTATCTTGAACTTCACGATTTCCAGCAATTCTACCATAGCAGACACCGGAAGTTGACCCGGCCGTGGAGCCTATTGGGTATATCGCGACGGAAAGTAAAATTGTAGTGCGTTTTTTGCTACCATGTACCAGACATGAGCGGGCGGACATTAAAGCTTGGCGATCTCAAGGAGGACGAGCGTAAAAAGGAGGAAAAGCTCAGCTTGCGCGACTTTGTTCATCCCACCGAGCACGAAAAGGGCAAGGTAAATC
>CAZVIJ010000005.1:0-49774 GCA_964626735.1 uncultured Candidatus Saccharibacteria bacterium | reverse complement strand
CAGTTCGCGCACGATCAGGAAATTCCCGATACGCTTGTCGAGAAAATCGTAAAGTTCAGGCTGAACGAGCTAGCAAAGAAAACCACAAAGGACTAATAAAATCACTGCATGGGTGGTGGACCGTATTGTCCGTTTTGAGGCGGCTTTTGCCCTTGTGATTGTTCCATTCGTTGAGGCTGCGGGTTTTCGCGATAAACGGTGCTGCCTTTAAAGCAGCCAACGGAGTATGGATAGTCTTTTGTCATTACGTAGTGGTACATCGAAACTTTTTTCCCTTCCCACTCAACTTCGCTTGTGGTGCCGTGGCATTCGTCGAGATCTTTTGTCGTCAACTCTTTTCCTGATGCATCAAGCGATCCGTAAATGCCGAATCCATCCCACGCGTAACCGACCAACGTATTCGATTTTCCGTTTTGAATGCATGAACTGAGGTTATGGTAGTGGTATGATCCCGTTTTTTCCGGATGACCTTGGCACGAGTCTTGCACCTCATGGGCTGCGGCATCCCTGCCTCCCGCATCGAGTCCATCGAAGAGCAATACTCCGGTCAGCATCACCCCGACCGTTCCCCGCACGCATTGCGGACTATTCCCGATCATTGGGTTAAGCGTGATCGAAATACTTTTTGTCTGCGCAGAAATCGAGTTGGGGTTACGATCGTATTGGTACGCCGGATCGCTTGATGCTATCGGGAATTTCCCTGTCGCGTGGGTACCGGGCAAATCGTTTGTGGCGAAAATACGTTTGTCGCCGCTTTTAGATATCGTCATTTTGGCATTAGGCCAAGAAATCGATCCTTGAACTGACAATTTTTTGGAAGGATCCCATGTCGTCCCGGATATCCATGGGCCATCTGTCCCTGCACCTCCCTTTTCGTTGAACATCGCTTCACACACATAGATGTAACCCTGCTTGGGGGATGTCGTATATTTATTGTCTCCCAAAGCAAGCTTACCTGCGAATGATGCTGTAGGAGTTGCCGTTACGATCTGCGTAGCCGTAAGGGCAGTATCGTCAATCGGGTGATCGTCAACTTCTGTTGGGGTTACTTGGGCGTATTGGGTTACTTTAGATGTATTCAAGACATCGTCGCCGTCTTTCCGGCTTAATCTCGGCTTGATGAAATACGCCTCGGCGCCCGCGGAGATAATCACGACAATGACCGTGTAGAGAGCTATGGTTAGCCAACTTTTCTTACTCGGCGTTTTTATCGTAGTTAGATCTATTTCATTACCTTGTTTGGGATCTCCGGACGGCATACGTATTCAGTATATGAATTCATTTCGTGTTTTGAAAGTTGATATACTTTGGTTACATGAGCAGTTCAACTGAAATAAAGAAGTACAAGGCGATTGGTATGGAAGACGGCGAGGAGAAAACAATCAGCCTGGTCGCTGGACCCGTTATCGTGAATGATCGAAATGAAATACTCTTATCGCAAGGTCCGGATGATGAATTTTGGTCAGTTCCCGGAGGCAGCGTCAAAGATGATGAAACGATTCAATCTGCGGTAATTCGTGAAGCAGAAGAGGAGGCCGGAGTAGAAATAGAGTTGGAGGGTGCGCCGGTTATATTCACCTTTAATCGAGATGTAAACGGGGTGAAGCGGGAATACGTCCTTTTCCATTACCGAGCGCGAGTTATCGGCAATTCAAACGTTCAACCGAAAGACCCGGAGATGAAAGCGCAATACTTTCAACTCAGCTCCTTACCTTTGAATCTAGCCCAAAATATCGTTCCGGTATTGAAGGAGTTGAAGCTAGTTCCATGAAAGCATTACTGCTGCACTTGAAATGTAAGATATAGTATACTCGGGTTAATCTATGGCAACCAGCAGTACCCCACTACAAGATAACAACGCTGCATTGAGAAGCATCATTGTCCTTCTCGTGCTTATCATCATTATCGGCGGTCTCGCATCGTATTACCTCATCCGAAGAAAATCGCAATCCTCGGGAGCCGATACGAATACTACCCAAGCTGCTCCTACGCCGACAACATCGACGACAACCACTCCCACCCCTACCTCAACTACAACCAATACCGGGGCGACAGCAGGCAATCCAACTACCGCTCCTACCTCAACACCCACACTTGCGCCGACAGCGACGCCAACCCCAACAGCGGTTACGAACGGCACGTTCGAGAATGCCTATATGAAAGTAACGATCCCCGCGAACTGGACTGCAACGCCGGCGCTCAACGGTACCGCGCTGAACATCATCGGAGGCAAGTATATCCTGTACGTAAATTCGCAAGCATACCAAGCAAGCGGAGTGCAGGGAGGCAGGCTTTCGGAAATAACGCAAGGCGCGCCAAGCGCGGATGCAGTGGAGAAAGCTCGACCGCAAAACGATTGTACGCCGACTGAGAAATTCGCCGCGTACTCCGACAAATACCGATACGACCTCTACGTCGGTCCTGCTTCTAATAAAGAGGTCTGCAATATCCCGGCGAATAATGCAACGTTGTGGTACTTCTCGTACGTGACGAATGGCGGCCCTTTCAACTATTACAGCGCTTCTTCCAACAAAGGATACGTCATCACCATGTCCTACAACGAAAAGGATATCAACAAATTGCCGGCGAAAGGCAGCACCGAGCTAACCAACGCGCTCAACCAAATGACGGATATCCTCAAATCGCTTACCTTAAAGCAACCGTAAATGGCACACGATATTTTACTTCTGGCTGATATCCATGTCGGACAGCCCCAACCGAACGGATACAAACCTGGCGAACAGAGGCAGGCGAACCATATCGCCGAAGAGAAACTCAGGACAAGCATTCCGTATTGGAATGCCATGAATTTTGCAGCTGCAATCAACTTTGGAGACGTACTTAATGAAGTGAAGCCTCATCACAATCCCGATCAGGCTGCTCGTGAAGCGGCCAATGTTAAGAATGCAGGCACAGCCCTCGATTTGATCTCAACCATTGAACCTGCAACGATAAACATCGCAGGCAACCATGACCTCAGCGCACTTGGAAGGGAGGCTTTTGTCGATTTGCTTACGGTTAAGGGGATGAGAACCGATCTCGCAGGAACGCAACAGATTGGCGACTATCGATTTGTTTGGTTCGATTATGATATGGTTCAACGGGAGAAATTTCGATTCGCGGTAATAGGAAATGAGCGACTTGCGTGGCTCAAGGCAATATTGGGATCAGGCGATAATGTTATTTTGCTGTCGCATTATCCCGTTTTACGGCCAAGCAGCATGGCCGGCAATTTTTTGTTCGAGACATTTCCGCAAGGCGTTACGTACATGGACCAGCCTGAGCTGCTCGAAATAGTCTCTTCTTCACCGAGCGTCGTTGCAACAGTCAGCGCACACGTGCATGAAATTTCGTACGAGTCAGTAGGGAATAAGCATTTCATCGGGGTGCCTTCGTTTTCCGACAATATTGCCGGTATGGATTACCGGGACAATAATCCTGCTGTCTATACGGTGATGACGCTCGAAGGCTCGAAAATGCGGTTTGTTGCTTACAGCGGAAAGTATGCGATGGGACGATTTACGCTTTCGACGTAATTCACATCATGTGATGATTTTGTTATTGTCGAGTAATGCCTCGCACTCGCCACACTCTTTTTGCTTTGAGCTCATGCTTTTTGCTACTCTTACCTCTATTGCCGTTCACGAGGTTAACGCATGCTTCAGGAGAGTGCGTTAAGGGAGATGTTAACTGCGACGGAAGCGTTAATCTCTCTGATTTCGAAATTTTCCGTATCGAATTTGCCGAATCGCAAGACGGCACGTTAAATCCTACAACTGCACGAGCCGATTTGAATCACGATACATTCGTCAACTTGAATGATTTCGAGATATTCCGCAAGGCTTTCGTCGCCGACAGCACAAGAGCTACGATTACTCCGACCGCAACCGGTATTCCATCAACGCAGCCTACTGCTACCGCTACGCCTACGAAAGTTCCGACGCAGAAGCCGACATCGGGTGCAACGCCAACCGCATCAAGCGGGGTACAGTATCCTGCACAAGCGCTCAACCTGACGAATTGGAAAGAAACGCTACCGATCGGAGAACCCAAGAAGCCCTTGGAGATCAAGCAGCCGCAGCTAGCCACGTATAAGCTCGATCCCTGGTTCAGTGTTGTGCCGGGAGGAGTTCGTTTTCGAGCACCGGTAAACGGCGTTACGACAAGCGGTTCCGGTTACCCTCGATCTGAGCTTCGGGAAATGGTCAAAAACGGTAGCGAAAACGCATCATGGTCGAGCACTACTGGTACGCATACCATGAAGGTCGTCGAATCGATAACGGCTGTGCCGCAAACCAAGAAACACGTGGTCGCCGGTCAAATCCATGACGGGAGCAGCGACGTTATCGTGATCAGGCTTGAGTTACCGAAGCTGTATGTCAATGTAGACGGGAAGAACGATTTTGTTTTGGACGACAACTACTCGCTCGGAAAAAAGTTTTCGTTCTCATTCGTCGTTTCAGATGGCAATACCGATGTCTTCTACAACAATTCATCAAAACCGGTATATTCGCTCAATAAATCGTATAGCGGCGCATACTTCAAGGCAGGAGCCTACACGCAGTCGAACTGTTCAACGGAAAGCGCAGGCAAATGTATTGACTCGAACTTCGGGGAAGTCGTCATTTACGAACTTTCGGTAACGCATTAAGCGCCCTTATCGAATAGATAGCTGCCAGACTTCGAATAGATCTGCCTTCCGGTTGTGAGATAGGCGAGGTCCGGAAACATCGCGATAAACGAACGTGCATTCAGTATGCCGTGTCCTTCCCGATTGTTGTTGAAATACACGAATACGTCTTTCCCTCGCTTTAGCTTATCGCGAACGAGCGCGGCATATTTCCTGAGCTCCCCTTCGTCGTAGGAGGAAGTATACAGCGTTTCGCTCCCATGCATCCTAAAGTACGAAAAGTCAGCCGTTTCGCGATTTTTCCTCGGCCAGACGTAGCTGCCGGAGCTTCCTTTCGGATTGTCGGAAGTAACGATCGATGCATTGTGTCGCTCCAGCTCGGCATACACGTCATGAGAAAACCAGCGATAGCTCCGAAATTCGAATGCGTACTTGAACCCGTTCGGCAAATGCCCCAAAAGCTTTTTCAGCTGGAAGAGATTTTTCGCTGTCGTTTCGGGCAGCTGGAAGAGGATGATGTGCCTTCCATCCGAAAAGGCAATCATCGAATTGATGAATCTCCGCAAGTCGTCATCGTCGAAATTGAAATCGGGGACATGAGTTATTACCCTTGGGGCTTTAAACGAAAATACGAAATCCTCGCCAACGCTCGACTTCCATGTTTCCAGGGAAGTTTGTCGCGGCGCTCCGTAAAAAGTAGTGTTGATTTCCACTGTCTTGAACCGCGTTGCGTAGTACCCTAACAGTTCGTCTTTTTTTATGTACTCGGGATAAAGCTTCCTGTTCATTTCTCCGTACTGGAACCCGGACATCCCGATGTAGAGGCGTGCCATAGTACCTAATTGAGTAGCATTATGTTACCTAGTCTTGGAACGAGTAGTCCTGACGAATTTTCATGAGGATTTTGCCGATATTGTTGGCGCCCATACCGTCAGCACCCCCGCCCCAAAACGGATCTTCCGGATTATCGTAGATCAGTTCGGAATCGCCGGTAGCGAGCAGTGCGGCTTTAACATCTTCATGGGACATTACTTTTCCGCGCATGATTTCTTCCATGACTGAAAGACGGTTGGGTTCCCATTCTGCGAGAACCTCTGGGGTGGAATAGCGTTCGGCAACCATGCGAACGATATACGGACTTGGCGCATTTTTTATTTCATTGATGATTTGGGGATCTTTAAACTTAGCCGCTTCGTACGCATGAGCAGCGGTCGGGTAGAGGACGCCTTGGTAATTTACCGCATGCGCAGATGAGTTCGAGAAGAAATAATATTTATCGTCGAAAAATTTGATTTGATCCATGCGCGTATTCCTGATTCATTATGTAAAAATTTTGCGATTCGGTAAATGGACGCTTACACACGTTCTCACCGGGGTTTCTTAACTAAGGACACTCAGTCGTACCAGTTGCATGAAAACCACTTCCCCCAGCTACCGGAACCGCAGCCCGAGTCGTTCATCTCTATCGGCGGTTTACGTATCGGCAGGAAGTCAAGCACGCCTGCAACGGTTACTGCAAGCGTATTAAACTTCTTCGATAAAGAACGCTAAAGCACAACAACTTTCGCCTTCTCGACCACGATCGATTTCGCGAAAATTGATTGCTGCGCTGTTTTGAAGCATATCTTATCACCCCATTTGAGGTAGGTTTCGCCATTCTTAGGCTGGAAAACGAGTGGAGAGATTTTCTCCGGAGTCCCGCTGAGTTGCTCGTATGCGAGCGGTGTGAGTACTTCAAGATGCTGGAATCCTGTATCGTATACGTCGCTTCCTCCGGGCTCCGCAAATTCGAGGCATGAAATGCTCGCGCCATTATAAACAAACGGTTCTTTAAGTAAGAACAAAAGGAATTGCCGTTCATGATAAAAAACCTCGGTGTAAACGGCACTCATCTGGATGAAATCTGCCTTGAGCGATTCGAAGTCAGCAAGATCATGCGCTCGATAACATACATGGTCAATAATATACTGTTTGAGATCGATACCGATTTGGTCCAGCCTTTTATCGAGGTCGACAATAAACGAATCGAATTCTTGCTTATAATCTTTCATACCCGGATCATAGCACGGGAGGTGGCGTCGGTTAATCTATTCATCTCAAAAGAGAGGTTTTGGGTGCAGAAATGTGGTAAAATGCCCGGTGAGTTCCCTTACCGTAGAAACAAGCAAAATACGCAATATTGCCATTATCGCCCACGTAGATCATGGAAAAACTACCCTCGTCGATGCTTTCATGAAGCAAAGCAATCTATTCCGGTCAAACCAGGAAGAAATGAGCCAGGAGATGATTCTCGATTCGAATGATCTTGAACGTGAAAAAGGTATAACCATATTCGCCAAGAATATCTCGGTACGGTTCGGGGAGTATAAGATTAATATTATCGATACGCCGGGCCATGCAGATTTCGGCGGTGAAGTGGAGAGGACGCTTAATATGGCCGACGGGTGCATACTGCTTGTCGACGCACAAGAGGGGCCAAAGCCGCAAACGAAGTTCGTCCTCAAAAAGGCGCTTGAACTCGGCTTGAAGCCTATCGTCGTCATCAACAAAATAGACAAGAAGTTTGCCGATCCCGAAAAAGTTATTCACCGGCTTCACGATCTATTCCTGAGCTTGGCGACCGATATAGAGCAGCTGGAATTTCCCGTACTGTACGCCATCGGTCGAGAGGGAAAAGTGTTCGATGAGATGCCTACGGCAGATTTAACGGTTCCTAATGCGGTAGAGGGAAATATTAAACCGCTTCTCGATAAGATCGTCGATTACGTACCGGCTCCGACGGGCGATCATGATGGCCCCTTCCAGATGCAGATCACGACGCTGCAGTACGACAGCCATTCTGGCCGTTATCTCATCGGCAAGGTAAAGCGCGGAACGGTCTCCATCGGCGATTCCACGGTTGTCGTAAAGCGAGCCGATGATGGAACGGTCCAGCAATTAACCCAAGGAAAGGTAAAGAAAATATTGGTCAGGGAAGGATTAGAGTTCAAAGAGCTCGAGAATGCTTCCGTCGGCGAAATTATCGCTATCGCAGGAGTCGATTCGACGGCAATCGGTGCGACACTCTGCGCATCATCGTCACCCGATCCGCTTGCGGACATTAAAATTTCTCCGCCAGCTGTTCGTATAAAATTCGAAGCGAACACTTCTCCACTCGTCGGTAGAGAAGGGGAGTTCGTTACGGCAAAGCTGCTGCAGCAGCGTCTCGACCGCGAGATCGAAACCAATATATCGTTGCAAATCACTAAGGGCGAAGACGGATACTATGTTGCCGGCCGCGGCGAATTGCAGCTTTCGATCCTTATCGAAACCCTCAGACGCGAAGGCTACGAATTCCAAATTAGGAAGCCTGAAGTTGTCATGCAGGAAGTGGATGGTGTTGTTAGCGAGCCTGTCGAGGAACTTCTTATCGAAGTACCTTCCGAGCATTCCAAGCAGACCGAGTCCATCCTCGCGTCTCGCAGGGCCGAGCTGCAGAATATGGAAATTGAGGGCGATACGGTCCAGTACACATATAAAATCCTTACCAGGAACCTTTTGGGGCTCAGGAACCTCCTCCTGACCGCGACGAAAGGTAATGTCGTCATGAACAATTACCTGATGGGGTACGTTCCGTATATCAAACAAGACGAGCTGTTCAGGAAAGGTGTGCTTATCTCTACAGATACCGGCGTCGCAGCTCCCTATGCACTCAACGAGATCCAATTCAGAGGAGAGCTCTTTATCGAGCCCAAGACAGACGTATACGAGGGGATGATTGTCGGCATAAACAAGTACGAGAACGACTTAGAAGTGAATGTTACACGTGAAAGGCATAAGTCGGGCGTACGCGTAAACCAGCACGCAAAAACCCATATCATCCTGAACGCTCCGTTGAAATTAACGTTGGATTTCGCATTACTCTTCCTCGGCAGCGACGAGCTTTTGGAGGTAACGCCTAAGAACCTGAGGCTCAGGAAGATCTACCTCAAGGATTTCGAGAGGAAGTGGGCACGACGGGATACCCTAACCGGATTCGCGAAGCAGAGCTTCGAAAAGAAATAGCTACGGTACCCTTGCCTTATTCTTGGAAGAAACGGTAACCGCCTTTTCGACCCAAGCTTTCAGCTTCTCCGCGTCTTCGAGTATCGATTCGGGGAGCCGGTAATACCCTTTGGAAAATCCCCAAGGTGACATATCCATGGATTTGTAGTCTTCGATGTTCGTCTCATCTACTTTGAGATAGGTCGCATCGTCGTCTATCAATCCGAAAAAATCCTCATCATAGTACAGCCCAACCCCGCCGAACATATTCTTCGAGCGGATAGGGCCGATCTTTGATAGTTGACTTATAACTTTTTCTTTATAATCTGAGCTTATTGCCATTTATTAGGTATTTACGCGTTATGTAACTACTATAATTCTCAGTACAAGGTGATTGTAACTTTTATCTGTAATTGCGCAATGTTTGCTCGCCGGGGGGAATCGTGGTAAAAAAGTTAGTAATCTGTCCCCCTGGGCTCATAGATAGGCAATGAAACAGAGAAACGGTAGTAAAGAGCAAAACGAAGCTGCCACCCCCGCTGCCGCTCATCCCAAGCGCCGCCGGATTGCAGGCAAGACGAGTGTCTTTACGGCCTCGTTTCTCCTGCTTTTTGTGACGCTCAGTTTGGTGACCCTTACGAACACGTATGGTTCAGGTCCGGTGATAAATTCTACCCTTGCCCAATTCACGACGGCGCCTTCGACGACTTCAAAAAAGCTCGCTGACGATACCCCTTCGTATATCTCGAACGACAACGAGTCGAAGCCGGAGCTCAGCCTGCATGCGGGAGAACCGGTCAACGTTGCGCAAACGATGGACAATTATACGTTCGTGAGCTCGCTCAAGTATAACCCTGCGAAGCAAACCTACTTCGTTATCGGCGATAACGGTAACTCTCCGACTAAGTATGCTGATGCCACTTCAGAGCAGGTTTCCCAGGATATCGATATGCCCACGCGAATGAAGCTCATTAGGCTTCAAGACAAGTTCCAAAGCGCTGCCGAAGACTTCAAGACGAGAGTTCGTGGTACGAATATCTACCTAAGCCATATCGGTTTGCCTTTCTCGAAAAACGAGAAGATTGCGATCGTCGACTATCAGCTCGGTAGAACGGAGCTTACCCTTCCCGACAGCGTTCATGTTGAAGTTAGCAGGATCGCGTATTCGAAAGGCAAGGTGCTTCTCGGAGTGGCGAACTCGTTTACCGGCAACGCGAAATCTCCTGGCGACCTATTTATAGAGACCGATGCCGATACGGCGCTGAGTAAGCTTTCAGGTGCTACGAAATCGAGCACGGTATTCCATGACGTCCAATACTTTTTCGATAAGGCGAATAATATTATAGCCGGCGCCAACTATACAAATAGTACGGTAACGACGGTTTCCGAGCGAGTCGATATCCTGGACGTAATCGGTCTCAAGGGCGACGATGCCACGCTTGCCGCGCGAGGATACGGTCTTGGCGGAGCGATCATCAACAATGTTCCGGTCATGAATGTTCGCGCAGGCGGAGTCTGCTACTGGGCGACCGCATGGTCTACGGCAATGAGGCTCGGTTTAGATACATACGAAATTCCATATAAGGTACTATCGCAGCATAAGCATTCCGACCTGAACGCTCGATACTCTCCTGGCTCTACGAATCTGAACGTCAAGAAGGACAAGAATTACTTCGACGTAACCGTAGCGTATTCGACAGTCTCCGGAGGCATCGGAACCATAGAGCAAATAGAATCAGGCAAGTCTCTTAGAGTAAAGACGACTGTGCTGCTTGCGAACGCAAAGACGGGAAGATTTATCGCGATCACCGAGACATTTCCGGGAAGCGATTCCGCGAGCGCCAATGCATCGACAAATATTCAATAGCGTCATTCAAAGAGCGGAACGTATACCTTTGCGGTTTCGGAAGTTGATTTGGCCTTGATCTTCTCCTTTCGCTTGACCTTAGAAAGTTGAACGTTCGAATACAGCTGTATCATATTATTCCAGATGCCCGGCTCGTAGTTCACCATCCTGCTTGCAATATGCTTGGTGAGGGTTATGGATGAGATATGCAGCTTCTGGGTCGCGAGCAAGATTAGCTTTGCCTGGTTCTTTTGCGATAGGTATCCCGTGTCCTTCAATTTCACGAGTGCCGACGAGAGTTTTGCGTTATTCAGCTGATCCATGAGCGAGTCGATGAAGTTCTCCTGCAATTCGAACAACTGATTTTCGTCGTTATTAGAATTATCGCCTGCGGCGGAATCGGCAGTAAGGTACCGCTGAATAAAATGGTCTCTCCAATGCAGCTTGTTGATGTACGTGTTGAATCGTTTCGCGATTTCGAAATGTTCATCCCGCTTTTGGACGTCAGCGATCTCTTCCTTAATGCTTCGGTAAATCTGCTTCGAAGTAGCCGTGCCCCATACGAGGTGAATGTTCAGCAGTTCGAAAAGACCATCGCTTTTGCCCGTGCCGGAATTGACGGAACGCAGGAATTGACGCATCGCCATATCGGCTGCATGCTCCGTAAGCTCCAAATCACGTACCGTCTTGGGGATGCTTCCGGCGACCTGCATATGGACCAAGTCGTCGTTTCTCGTGTAGACGTACATATAATTGGGAAACTTGAGATTATCGGGAGCAGGCAAAACGGTGGAGTTCATCCGCGTATACCATGTTTTCAAATTCTTGACGGCGTCCTGCCTATCCAAGACAACTCCGTTGCGGTAATAGGCGTATAAAGCAATTTTATTTTTTGCGCACCAAACTTTCAGTTCCTCGAATGCCTTTCTCGAAACATCGCTCCCGTACTCTTCATGACAGAATAGCGTATCGAAGGGGTACCTATTTTTCAGTGTCTCAAGCTCGCGGACAAGATTGCCGTACGCGAAGTAGAGGTCTGAATCTCTCCTCCTCAGCTCCTCTCGCAGGGCAAGAGCAGCCTTATTCGAGGTGTAATGGTACGTGTCTGCAATATCCGGCGAGTTCTGCAAGTCTTCATTGATGATATAAACCGGAAGCACTTCCGATGAGAAGTATACTGCCTTACTCAACGGCACATTGTCGGCCAGCCTAAAGTCTTTATTTGTCAACCAAATGCTTTTCATTATTGTGTTTTCTCGCCTTGCGGCAATCGGTCTTAATAACGAGAAAAGTTCCGGTTACGTTCAGGCAGTTTGTACACATGGTAAGTATATGCCTTTTACACAAGGATTCTCCGATAAATTACAGATGCCGAAGATCACAAAAAAAATAGAAATGTTGGCATAACAATTTATTATACAAAAAGAGGATAAACGCTTTTCTCTATTGATAAAACAAGAATCGAAACATTGACGAATTATAATTTACAACGTAGTGCGATTTTGATAAAAAATAATGTTTATTTCATATAAACAACTATGGCTGTAAAAAAAGCAAAGAAACCAGCTTCGAAAGCTACCAAGAAAGTTGCTAAGAAGACTGTAAAAAAGACAGTTAAAAAAGCTGCAAAAAAGCCAGCTAAGAAAACTGCAAAGAAGCGAAAGTAATTTCGAATCTTGAACCAAACCCAATGGCCCTAACCATTGGGTTTTTTCGTTATTAAGATGTTAAGAGCGAATCCCGGTGTCGAGCCGGGATTCTTTTTTAGATCTTGTACGATAAGATCCCCTTGACGACTCCCTCGATCCGGAAATCGTCTGGATTCGCGATGAACGGTTCGAATTGGGGATTGAGAGAGATGAGCATTACGTAGTTGTCTTTCTTCTGGATCTTCTTGATAAGAGCCTCTCCCTTGTTGACGCACACCACCAGGCTGCCGTTCGGGGCATCGTTTGCTTTCTTCGCGATTACCAAGTCGCCGTCGTTGATTTTGGGAGTCATTGAGTTGCCTCGCGCCTTTACCATGAATGCTTTATCCGAGGTAAACCCGAGTATCTTGGTTGAGATCGGAATGCGTTCGATTGGGTCTCCGCTTAATATGGTGCCTTTCGGACCGCACTGCGCCATACCGTATAGGTTGAGGTAGGAGATGATGCGTTCGGGCGTATCGGTAAGCACCTGGTAATCTTGCGGGTTAGCGGGGTTCCTCCTGAGGTAGCCCTTTTTCTCGAGCTGCTGTATGTGGTGGTGAACAAGGCTGGGCGAAGAGAGGTTAAGCTCCTCCTGCAACTCACGGATGGTGAGTGGGTTGGTTAGGTTCTCGCTCAGGAGAGTTAATAGTTTTTGTTGTGTTGGATGCAGTTTCATAATTTTGTTTGTTCTAATTTTTTTAAGTATAGCCGTTCTAGTGCGGGTGTCAAGAACATTTGACGTGTTCTACGAAATGTTCTACACTCTGTTCAGTTAGATATTTTACGAAAATTATGAAAATCAATTGGACACCACGAATAAAGATAAATACCACGGGAGTTTCATCTTTGAAGGAAAAGCCTGGTGTATACAGATTGGTTTATCTCGATCCTAAGGACAACAATTACTACGTATTCTACGTAGGACAGGCGGACAACCTTAAATACGCCCTCGCACAGCACCTCCCCTGGAGGGAAACTAACCCGCATCTCGCGTACTACCTGAAGAACTTCAAGTGCTTTTTCCGAGCAGCTTCTGTTCAAGAAAAGTCGAACAGGGATAGAACGGAAGTAGCTCTGTACAAGCACTTTATGCCCAGCACCATCAAGATCATCACCAACCTCCAACCTGCTACTGTAAATTTCGAGTAACGGTGACTTGCCGTGGGATGCGGGTAACACCGCATCTCTTAAAAGTCGTTGACGATAAAAGAAAAAAAGCCCCATGAAAATATTTTTCTACAACAAGAGAGGCAGATCCGTAGCCTTTAGCGAAGACGGAGAGCATATATATCTTTTTACCGGCGAGCCCGTGGCGTATCTTGAAGGCTCGTCCATCTACACCTTTAATGGCAAACACCTCGGCTGGTTCGACAACGGTTGGGTCAAGGACCATGACGGTAAAAGCGTATTCTTTACCGATACCGCGCTCGGTGGGCCCATAAAGCCGCTGATAACTCTGAAGCCAGAGAAATGCGCTCTCATGCCGATACCGTTCAAGCGTATGAAATGGCCTCGCCCCATACGAAAACCAGACCGTCTCGTATGGTCGGATAAATCTCTTGAATTCTTCAGTGAGATGAAGCCGTTTATGCCTTCAACCATTCGCTACCTTGTCAGAGACTGATTTTCATGCGATAAAAGAAACCTGAACTCACCATGTATATGGTGAGTTTTCGTTTAATGGGCGGCACTTTAGACCTTGACGAAATGCACGTTATCCTATAACATGCACTTGCTATGAAAAATAGCCTTGGACCATACAGTCTCGTTTCCCAACTGACCTCTCCGGTATACTCGACCGGATCAAAAGAAGTCGTTGAGGTTATCTTGCGGCCTTTTGCCGCAGGTGAAGACCCTTGGAATACCGGTACTCATTCGTTGCAAGATCTAGGATTGCGGTACGACGCGTACGACTGGACCCTTCAAGAGTGGTGGTACGGATTTGCTGCCAAAAACCCTCACGATCCAAGGACACCAGACTGGGATCTCTATATAAAGGGGGGGCCAGAGCCGGGCATCGTTGAGATAGAGAACGAACGACGGAGAGCTATGTTCGTCCAAGCTCCACCGCGAGTACGGTTGGGCAGGAATTACCATCCACGGTGCGACTTCCAGATGTCCGAACGAGTCAAGTATATCGCAAGCCACGCATGGAGCCATCCAGTCATGGATAGGCTTACGTACGCAATGGTGTACGGTCTCGTCGTTCAAACGTACGCAATAACGCAAGCGCTCAAGTTGGACACCCACCATGAGCTTCGGAAAAGACCATTAAGCAACCTTTACGAGCCGTTGCGGCACCAATTGATTATCGAGGAGTTCAACTACGAACTTCCGTGGAACCAATGTCAACGCGCCTATTACAAGGCATATGTCAGCTCCGGGTGTGTGGTATAATTGCCTACGCTGCCGGTTATGCTCAAGTTTACAGCTACATTCGTTTTATTCACCATACTTTTCGTCGGAATCGCTTATCCCTCGTATGCAGAATCTCCGGGAACAGTCCGCATCATCACGACCGACGGAGCCGGTAAAGTTTTCTCGGGAGTACCCTTTGTCTGCAAAGACACCGACCCGTCCGGTAAAGTTTCGCAAGCAACGCTCGTCAGCGATGCGCAAGGGTTGATCATATGGAAAATGAGCGTACAAGAAGGTCATACCTATTCTTGCGCGATTGGAAACAGCGACCCATACGACTGCTACTCGGCGGATAAAATCGATATGCCGCAACCTCTAACGCTTAAACAAGGCGACATGCGGCAATTCACCCAGATCCTCAAGTACAATGCCCAGAAATGCCAGCCGAAAACGCAAACTCAAGTACAGCTGCCGCAACCTCCCGTAAACCAAGGCAGAACAAACGTTTCGGTTACTGGGGTCGTCCTTCCGCAGAACTTTAAGGCTAATCTGGATTTCAACAACGTTAACAGCACCAATGCGTCTTCGATCAAGGGCTTCGTTCTGGAAAGCGAAGAGATCGGCAATAAAATCGAATGGCTCGAGCCACTCGATTTCTCGGGAGAAGGACTAGGTGAAAAGTTCAAGAATCTCGACCAGTATGTGAATCTTGATCACGGCGGATTGGTTGAGATCGATTCCAATAATCTGCCGATTTTCAACAAGAAAGCGAAAGTGACGCTGACGCAACTGAACTTGAACGTTACGGAAGGGAGGATGCCGATACTGCTCAAAGACGGTGCGTTACCGAAGGAAGGTGAAATATCCAATGTATCGTATGCCAACAACTCCTTATCGTTCGTCGTCAGCTCATTTTCGAAGTACACGATTAAGCCTACGCTATCCGTTACCCCGTGCGAATTCAACCAAGCAGACGTTTGTCTCCTGAAAGGATCGGTGGATGACTACAATTCGATCGTGACTCTCAGAGTCGAGACAAGCAAGAACTACTTCTCGGACGAGAATATTCATCTTAATCTCGACGGCAGTTTCGAAAAGCAAATTGTCGGGAGAGCAGGCGAGGATTCGAAAGTCGATATTATCGTCAAGGGCGTTAGCGGAGAACTCGAGCGCAGTACGCTCGTTATCAAGGATAAGAATACCAGCCAAGCCGCGAAAGAAAAAAACAAGTTCCTCGTGATAAGCGGCATTGTTATTTGGATCGTCCTATCTCTCATGGCGATATTCTTCGTGAATCTGCGCAGGTACCACATAAACCTCAAGCGGCTCCAAAATAAATAAGCCCGTAACGTTGTTAGTTTCATCAAAATCATTACAATAGCTTGTAAACCGATGGGGAAAATATTTGTAAGATTCAAAGACCTAATCATCAATTTGCTCATTATCCTCGCAGGTGTTCTGGTCGCCATAATTGTATTTGCAATTTTGCAGAACATAGACCATAAGAAGGAACGCAACTCGCTTATCCCGAATGCTACCGAGGCATACAAAAATAAAGAATACAGCAGGGCAATAAATCTATACTTGAGGGCCGAAAAGGAATTCCCCGACAACGCCGAAGTGAAACGCAACCTAGGCGAACTTTACTATCTCAAGGGCAAATACGACGACTCGCTCAAATACTACAAGCAGATACCAACTGCAGGTATGGATAAGCTCGCGTACCACAACATCGGCGACATCTACCTGAGAAAAAGCGATGTCGATAAGGCTATCGAGCTTTGGAAAGATGCAGACCTTGATCCTACCGATTCGTACCGCCTTGCAAAAATCTATTACGAAAAAGGAGATATCGAGAACTATTTCGCGACGTTAACCAAGATCAACACGTATCGAGAACCGCTCGTGTTGACTGCAATACGTTCGCAGAATATAAACGATATCCCCGGCATGGTCGATAAGGCCAACACGCTTGCTCCGGTCAGCGATGACAAGCTCGATCTCGATTTGTTCAAGAACCAGATCCAAGAATCTATTAAGCAATTGAACCTGAACAAGAAAGACTTTTCCGACCTTATCCAGATTTCCGCGTACAGCAACTTAAACCAATGTAAGCTGTTGTTCGACAGGATTAGCCAATTGAGAACTTCCCTCGATGCCAAAAAGGTTCCCACATTCCAGCTCGACTATTACGAGGGCAACTGCGACAACCAAGTCGGAGAGCCCGATAAGGCGGTACCGCTCATCGAGAACGCGATCAAAGCTGACGCTACGATTGTCGAATACCGCGAAGCGCTTGCGAAAAGCTTCTTCCTCAAAAAAGACGCCGAGAAGATAAAGCAAATATACAATGACATTTTTACGCTCCAAAAATCCTCCGTCTATTATGAGAATTTATCGGTGTACCTCTACAAGCTCGATCTGAAAGACGATGCCTTGGCGAACTACGATTTGGCCTTCACGAACGCAAAGACCGATGAAGACAAAAAGCGGCTAGCGCGACTTATTATCCAAATAAATATGCTCGACAAGAAAAACCTCGAGGTTTGCAGACGCAGCGATATTCTCGATTTAGTCAAGAACGAAAACGAGGAATCAATTCTGCTGAGGGGGCATTGCTTGCTGTACCTCAACAACAATCTTGATGTAGCCGTTAACGATTTGAGCGTAGCGACGAAGTATCTCAACGCTCTGCAGAAAAAGGATCGCAAGTTAATAGACAAAGCCCTCGACCAAGATACCGATGGAATGGTCACCACGTACTACAAGGCCGTTGGGGTGCAGATCCTGAGATAAGGTTACAGCTTCTCTGTATCGTGAAGCATGCTAGTCCTCACCCGAGACTTCAAAGTTTCGATATCGCCGTTCCACGAATTCGACTGCTCATCCCACCATTCCGCTCCCTTGAACTGCAGCTTGTAGAGGGAGGCGGTCTCATGGACGCTACCGAGGTACACATAGGTATAGCCATGTGCCTTGAACGACTCTATCGCCTTCGTCATCATATAGATACCGTAGCTCGAGTTTATCAGCTCGAGAGAATAGAACGGGTAGGCATAATGGACGATTTTCACGTCGGTCAGCGCAACGTAGGCGATACAGTATCCTCGGGGTTCGTTGCCGTCGGAAGGCGCAAAGGTGAGGATCTCGTTGAAATTGGTGTGACGCGTTGTAAACAGCTCCTTTATTTTGTTCGCAGAGAAGACGCCGTCGCCGAACTTCGTGTCGTAAAAATCTTTGCCGAGCTTATGGATATGCCACGTATACTGCTCGTAGGGAACAGGATTGGCTTTCATGCCGTCCTCAAATTTTCTGAGAATTCTCCTGTTTTCGCTAGACAGCTCGAAATCGGGCAGGTAGATCCTGAGGCTCCTGACACGCTCCATGTGGCCCTTCTCGGTTCTCGTATAGACAAAACCTTCGTCGTAACTTTGAACCGCCGATGCGTAATCATCCGGATCAACCGTTTTTTCGCCGAAATTCGTATAGGACATTTCAAAATTATCCCTATTTTACGGTAAATTATCAATGCAAATTCGTTGATTTTCGGCTGCGTTACTCGTATCATGAAACCACGATATGAGGAGAGCTGCCCTGTTTGTTGTCATACTAATTTTGCTGGTTGCAGGGGCATTCTTTCCGGGTTGGAACTGGGTTTACGGTGTACTCACGCCGAAAGGGCGGCCCGGGAACTTTTCCCAATTGAATTTCAAGTCGACGAATGGCGCGTACGACATCTATATCGACGGGGAAAAGAAAGCGTCCGCTAAAGATAAAGAAGAACAGATTGTCCCGCAGATCAAGCCAGGTTTCCATTCGGTAAAACTGGTCAGAAGCTCTCGAACTCCCGGTTTCTTCTACACGCTCGAACGTTCCATCGAGTTCATCCCGGCGGCCCAAGTAGAAATAAAGTGGGAGGCTGGGCCGACGCTGGAGTCGTCATCCGGAACGGTAAAGTATTTTTCCCAAATCAACAAGTCGGGCGGAAGCGATGTATACATTCTGCCGTTCCCGAAAAACGCTACGGTTGAATTTGACTCGAGGCGCGGCGATGCGAACGTATTCGAGGTGCTCGATACGGCGACCCATACGATTAAGGTCTCCAACGGCTCCGGATTCGAGACGCAAACAGTACAAGTGAATCTCATCGACGAGACGACAAATCACGTGCTCACGAACCTCAAGCTGGTCGTCGAAGTTTACCTCTATAAGCAGCCGTTCAAGTAATCGCTACGCAAAATCGATTTAAATGTTCGTCAGAATACTGTAAATTGGAGTACATATTGAAAGCATGTCCGTGAAATATCCGACAATCGTAATCATCAACGGCGCCAACTGGATTGGAGGCAAGCTCGTGGAGATGATGCTTGAGCAGAAAGGCAACGTTATCGTTGTCGACGATTTCACGGCCGAACATGTGCCGTTCATCAGGAAGTACAGCGAGGACAAGCATTTCCTCTTTATCGAAAAGGATAAGATCGAGACGCTCAAGTCGAATTTCACGCAGATAAAGTACTTCATTCACCTGAAAAACGATTTCGACCATGAGGACGATAAAATTTCGAGCAAGTACTTCATCGCCGAGACGAAGTTCGTCGACGAAGTATTGACGATTGCCCTGGAAAAAAATAGCTCGTACATCCTTACCTCGAGCCTCCATTTGCATCGCGACTTCCTACTGAAGAAGAATTATTTCAGGGATCGCGATAAGGCTGCGTATAACGAATCGGATCTGCAAGACTATATCGAGAAGACGGTTCAGGAGTACGTGACGAAGGCAGGTTTGAACGGCAGAATCGTACGACTCGGCAATGTTTACGGACCGGAGATGGATCTCGACCAAGACGAGCTTTTGAAGCAAATCCTTATCGATGCGTATTACCGAGACCAAATCAGGATATACGGAGACGGGCTCGAGTTCATGTACTACGTCTTCATCACCGATGCAGTAAACGGAATTTTCAAAGCGCTCTTTTCGCCCGATACGCGGGGCAAAATCTACTCGATTACCAATCCCGAAGACATTTCAGTATTAAGCATCGTCAATAAAATCCTGACCTTACAACCGAGCGCACGCGGAATAAAGTTCCTCAAGAGCAAGACACAGCTTGATCCGCTCTACGAACGGGCGTATGTTCCCGAAGATAATATCAGCGAAATCGGTTGGAAGCCGATGGTCAGCTTCGACCGCGGAATAGTACAGGTGTACGAGTACTTCATCAAGGACGCCAGCCTCAAGAACGCAAGCGCCAACCTCAATGACTTCAACTCGCCGATGATGACCCCGCCGGTTATCCAACCCAAGAATACCGGCGATCTCAGCTTCGATTTTGACGATACGATTAACCTTACGCATCGTTACAACGCTCCTCAAATAGAAGTGGAGAACGAGCAATTCAAGGAATTTTACCGTAAGCTCAATAGCTCCGACTCTCCAATATATAACGCAAGCAAGAAACGGACGCCAGCGCGAAAAGGCAGCACCAAACAGGACGACGAAAAGATGAGCTTGACGAGCATGATTGCGTATCTTGCAGTATTTCTCGTTATCTACGTGTTCTTCATCGTCCCGATTTTTAGGCTCGGCGTTTTCTTTTGGAAAGTCGATACGGCAGCAACGAAAGTAGTCGATCGGTTTGACGGAACTTCGGAAATTGAAACGATGAGCCTGAGCGATGAAGCCGAGCGAGATTTGGCAGGAATAGCATGGGCTCTCAAGCTGATGAAGCAGGAGAAAATGCAGGATCAATACGAAAGTATCGCGAAAGGAATCGACAATGCCATTTTGATTGAGCAAATGATGAAGAAAAACGGATTGACCAAGTATGTCGCGACTGAAGAGAAGATACCGGAAGCCTCGATAACGGAAGTACAAGATGTTTTGCTTCTTCTCAGCTCCACGAGATCGCAGCTTGAACCGATAAACTCGATAAATTTCCCGCTCGGTTCGAACGAGAAGATACAGAAAATCCGCACGTGGGTTTTCGATACCGAGAAAAAGTTATCTGACAAGATTCAAGCTTAAGATGGAAATCCCATTCTTCAATCAACTTGCGATTTTACTGGGAACTTCCGCAATAATGAGCGTTATTCTCGCGAAACTGAAACTTCCGGTATTCTTGGGATTTATTGCATCCGGCGTCATCCTCAAGTTTGTCCCCGGAATGCATCTTGAGGGTAGTTATGCATCGCTTTTGGGGCATATCGGATTGGCACTGCTTTTATTTATCCTCGGTTTAGAGCTGTCCGGAAACGATGTCAGGAATTTGGGAAAGACGGCGCTCTTCCTAACGGTAATAAATTTAATCGTTACCGGGACGGTAACATACGTGCTTATCGGGTTCGGTTCCATCCCGGTCAACTCAAGCGTTTATATTGCCATCGCGTTGAGTTTTTCGTCTCCGCTTATCGTCGTGAAGCTCCTCTCCCAGCGTAAATCGATGGAATCGCTCTACGGAAGGATAAGCCTCAATGCTGTGGTTCTGAGCGATGTCGTCGCTTCAGTAATAATCCTCGGTCTCCATAATTTTATTAAAATCGACTCAAGCGAGATAGCTACAATTTTAATGTCTTCGGGACTGACGCTCTTGAAGGGAGCGATATTTTTTATCCTTGCCCTCTATGTGGCGCGGCATGTCATCGAACCTGTATTAGACTCAATCCGCGATCAAAAAGAAATAATGTACGTGCTCGTTATTGCATGGACGCTCTTGCTGGCAAGTATCGCGTCGAGCGAATACATAGGATTTAGCCTCGAATTGGGCGCATTAGTCGCCGGTATTTCGTTAGCCGACCGGCTTGAGCATTTCCAAATCGAAAGCTGGATGAAATCGCTTCGGGATTTTTGCCTGGTAGCCTTTTTTGCGCTCTTAGGATTCAGGTTGCAGTTGGAGAATATATCCTCGATCATCGTTCCTGTGCTTGGCCTGTCGTTGGCTGTCATCTTGATCAAGTTCCTGTGCGGAATCTTCATAATGAAATCCTTGGGATATTCCAAACGGACAAGTTTCTTTACTGCGCTGTACCTCGCCCAAGTTTCAGAATATACCTTAGGGTATAATCCGCTCAATGTCGGTAACGAAACGATCACGCTTATTACGCTCGTGATGGTGTGCACCATGATCGCATCCTCGCTTTTGTCGGCATATGGCGAACCGCTGTACCTTCTTTTCAAGCCGTTGCTGGATTCCCTATCGTTTAAGAAACATCCCGTCGATGATGTATTGAAGAAAGAACGGTTTGAAATCGTCTTAATCGGCTGCCACCGAATAGGGAATAGCCTTCTACATATGTTCAAGAAATCAAAGAAGCGGCTGCTCGTGATCGATCACGACCCCAATCTTATTAAGACATTAACCCAAAGGGGATACCACGCACTGTACGGTGACCTCAACGATGAAGATTTCCTAGAGACGTGCGAAATCGACAAGGCAAGTATCGTGATATCGACTATACCGACGCTCAAGGAAAACCGTAAACTCTTGCACTACCTGAATGATGTACCCAATAACCCGATGATCCTGATTACGGCCAATGAGGACGAAGAGGCACGCGAATTGTACGAATTGGGAGCAGACTTTGTTGTATATCCGCATCTATTGGGTGGTGAGCTTCTCAACTCTATCGTCGAGAAAGGCGTATTGACCAAACGTATGGTAGCCATCCGCAACAAACATCGCGAGCTACTGGACAGGCTGTGATTTCCGGTGAGCCAAGAAATCTTCAAGTATAATTTTTGCACTTTGGCTATCGATTAATTCCTTGATCGATTTGGAACCGTGCCCCATCTCCCTCAACTGCTGTTCTGCAATACGGCTGGTTAGCGACTCATCGAACGTTTCGATCGCGCAGACGATTTTATTCTGTTTCAAGAAAGTTTCGAACTTCTTTATAAATTGCTGAACCTTAAGCGCTTGAGCGCCATGCTTAATTTCACCGCTATCTTGATCGACCACCGTCGGCATACCGAAAACGATCGTATCGGGGTAGTAGCAATTGATTAGGTACAGCAGCCTATTACAGACTTTCCTGAATTCAACTTTGCTTTCGCGCTTCGCGGCTCTTCTCGCATCTGTTATTTCCTGCTGTGAAGTTCCTTTGGGGAAATCTTTCGCAAATATTTTCTTCACCTCGGATTTGTTCGGTATCAAGTCGAGCGGCTTGGCAAACGTTTCCGACTCGTCGGAAATAGCAACTCCTATTCTTTTTTCACCGTAATCGAGCGCTAAGATCATTGATGGCTGATGTAGTATATCGTTTGCTGTACCATATCGGTAGCCCATCGGGCCGATTCCGCGATACGCTCCTCGATTCTCAAATCGACATTGCCATCGTTTATGACGCGTACTTGCTTTGATGGATCGCCATTAACGCTAAGCACGCGGGGATCATTCATAATTGCGGTAACGAAGTTTGAGGCTGTTGAACAGTCACCTGTCGTGTAGAACCCCGGGATGTTTGAATAACGATTCAAATAGGGCATCAACGCTTGAATGGCGTAATCGGGACCGAGAAGCGGCGCATGTGGATACTTGCGTTGCAATTCTAGCTCATGAATAGGACGGGCTACTACCATCCTGGGTATTCCTGTAATGGAGATTTGAAATACGGGATCGGATCCATCACGATCGTTCAGCATAAGATCACCGAATCTCCCGTAGGAGATGTGGATCGAATTTGTAGAACCAGTTCCGGCAGCCATCGTGGTTGATTATACACGACTTCGACTAAATCTTGCCCAATTTCTTGGCGAGAGCTTCAGTCTCCTTCAATAAACTCTCAACCTCGTCGAGAGCCTTATCCCAGAACGAACCGTCTTCGATATCGATACCGACGTTCGCGAACATCTCGATTGGAGCAAGCGAACTTCCGGCTTTAAATATTTCCTTGACGTTCTCGATAAATTCGGGATTTTTCCGTACCGATGACTGAAGCGATTTTGAAACCATAAGGCTGAACGAATACGAGTAGTTGTAGAAGTATCTCCTGATATGTCCCCAATAAACCCACCAATTCTTCGAACCTTCCGGGTAATCGACCGCTGGTCCCATATAGCTCTTCATGTGCTTTTGGAATATCTCGCCGATCTCATCACCGGACAGATAGCCTTTATCCCTGAATGAAGCGTGGAGCTCCTGCTCGAACTTGATGCAAGCCAATTGGCGTATGATGGAAGAGACATCATCATTTAACTTTGACATCATGATCGAAAGTCTCGCCTCATCATCGGCCGATTTCAAAATCTCATCGAGGAGAAAGTCTTCCATGAAGTTGCTGGCTACTTCTGCTACTGCGAAACCGATTATGGCGTTTAGCGAATTTTGGTTCTCTCGAATCAACTCGTGGTGAATCGCATGTCCCATTTCGTGTGCAAGCGTGAGGGTATCGTTTAGGGTATCGTTATGGTTGAGCATAACGTATCCCGGTTCGGACAATAGGTTAAGAACCGCGAATGCACCGCCTCGCTTTCCTTTGCGGGGATAGATATCGATTTTGCCGTTCTCCAAGTAGTCTTCGAGTATCGAGACGAACTTAGGGTCAAGCTGAGAAAATACTCGATGGGTCAAATCGTACGCCTGCTCGAAGGTATACTTCTCCTCCACCGTTCCGTACGGTACATTCCGTTCATGGTATCCGAGCTTTTCGACGCCCATGAGTCGTGCCTTGAGGGCGTAGTAGTCCTGGGCGATGCTGAACCGTTTGGTGACGGTATCAAGTAGCGTATCGAGAACCTCAGGCTTGATATCGTCGTCGAGCAGGCGGGAAAGTTCGGGGCGATCCTGCCCGCGAAGCGTATCGTCGATCTTCTTGTCGAGTAGCAGGGAGTTGATCTCCTCAACGGCTATGTCCCTTATTTTCACGAGAATATCGTTGAGGGCATCTGCGGCCCCGTCCCGGACTTCTTTATTCTTTGAATTGAGCAAGCCCATTATTTCAGAAAAAGACTTCAATTTCTTAGATCCGCTTTCGTCGAGAATTTCCCGCTCCTCTCGCGACAAGAACGTCTGCGTCATGCGTTCCCAATTTTCGTACGCCGGCTGGGCTTTGAGCATCAGGATTTTTTCCTCGCTTTCGCTCAACAGGTACTGGGCGCGCTCAAAGAGCGTTTCCAAATAATGGCGATAGTCGGAAAGGCGTTTATCCGAAAGGAACTGCGCTTGACGATCTTCGTCGACTTTCGAGAGCCTCACGGTGAAGAATTGCAATTTATTCGCGTTATCACGTGCAAGCGAATCGGCCTTATTGAACTTCGCCTTTATGTCTGAGTCGGTTTGGTCTTGTTCCACCCGCAACATGAAATAGAAGTGCGCGTGTCCGCCTGGGCCGTAGTTTCTCATAAGCAGCTCGTAATCGTTCAGGGCCTCGAGCAGCGCCTCGGGATCTTCCAGGTAATCGGTTCTCTCGTTCCATTTCTCCGCAAAGCTATCGACTTGGCGTGTCGCCTCCTTTTGCGATTCTTCAAGCTTGGGGTCGTTATCGCCATCGAACATGAGCGAGAAATTCCACTCGGTGTATTTGATTGTAGGTTTAGTCATTAGAGTAAGTTTATAATTTTGTATTTATTTTGTGATTCCCTGTTTGCAATCTCGATGGCTTCTTTGTTACCGACGATTGTTTGTATCCGGGGGCTCTTGGGTGCGAGCAGGTTCCCGAAGTTGCGAATGTCCTCGACAGTTGTGCGGAGCAGCTCGTCGCGCAAGCGCTGACGCTCTTCGTCGCTCAGCCCGGTCATATACCATTCGAGGGAAAGCCAGCCTTTTTGGCTGGGGCTCAAGTACTTGTCGAGAGAGCCTGTTGCGCCGATTATGACTCCCTCGAGCTCATCAGCGTCAATCTCAATATTCTTGAGGTAATCGGCTGCGCCGTTAAAGGTCGCGAAGGTCTTGGCTATGTTCGGATCTCGCCACGATGCGAAACTCATCAAACCGGAATAGATTCCATAGCTGCCGCTTCCACCGTACGCTCCCCCGAGGACTCGAACGTTTGTCCAAAGATAGTCGGTGTACAGCTGTTTCATAACGAGCGTATAGCATCCGGGCAACTCCGAAGAAGATTTCGTCATCTGGAACGTTTGGGACATCTCGTTGACCGAATTGGGGATTACGAACGCCTCGTTCGAAAAGTCGAGTGAGATATTTTTGAGTTGGCCGTGCAAGGTGTTGCTCTTCGGGATTTCGAAGATTTGATCGAACGCGGTGATGAATTGCTCGTTGTTGTCTTGGGGACACGTGAGATTCACGAGCACTTGTTGCCCTGAAAACATCGTTGTATACGTCTCGCGCAACGCATCTAGCACCGAATCCCAATCGGAGTCGATCGTCTCGATTAGTTCCTTAATGAACAAGTAATGCTCGATCCCCTCGGTGATTTCGCCAATTTTCGCGGCATCGCTGAAGTAGGCGCATGATCGGGTCATCGCGTACGATGCGCCTGAGCTCAGTATTTCCGATTCGAGTTGCGCCTTTTCTTCTTTCAATAGCTGCGAGAGGCGTTGTTTCTGATCGAAATCGATATCGTGCACGACTTCCTTGACGAGCGAGAGCAATCTACCGATATTCTCAAACAACACTTTGCCGTCGACGAAGACCTTGAAAATCAAGGTATCTCTGTTGAAATAGGCGTTATTCGCGTACAGCGAGCTTGTTAGCCCTCCCGTATAGCGATCGATCTCGAGCGCGAGAGCTTCGTATGTTTTTGACTTGGTACCCAACTTGAAAAGGTTGCCCACGATGACGGGAAGGTAGGGAAGTAACCGCTCGGGGAAATTCTCGAGAGAAAACCCGAAGTTGACGTATGCGATACCGTTCGTTTCAAGATCGTGAGAGAGTATCACGAGATTTTCCTTTTCGCGTACGACGAGCGAAGGAATCTTGCGGGCGCTGCGGTTGATATCGGAAAGATGGAGCTTAGGCATTTTTTTCCTATTCTCCTCGGGCTCCTTCACTTCCTGTTCCTGCTTCAACTGGACGGTCTCTTCAACAAGCGCCTGCTTATCGGACTCGTTCAGTTTTTCGAGCATCGCTTGCAGTTTAGCTTTTTCAGAATTGGATTTTTTCTCGATAATGGTCGTGTCGGGCTGCAAATGGATATCGGCGCGGAAAGAATTATTAATCATATGCCTCTGTATAAGAGATTCGAAGTACTGTTCGCCTTGATCGACCTTGGCTCTGATTCTCTTGATAGCCCGATCGAACTCGAGGACGTCGATTGGGTTTTTTCCGTGATTCCAGTTGATGAAGGCGCGCTGCATGGTGAATATGCCTTTGGGATAGGACCCGCTGTCGCCTTCCCGGTAGAAGAACTCTGCTTTATTGATTGCAGATTCGATGAGGTCATGATCAAGCCCTTTCGAGAGTTCGTTGAGCGTTTCTAGGATGAGATCGATTATTTTCTGGTGGCTGCCTTGTTGGGCGCCTTTCAATCCTACGGAGAAAACATGCTGCTTAAGGTATGGGTAGAAGCCGACGCCGGTAATGTCATCGCCAAGTCCCGATTCCAGCAGCGCCTTCTTCAGCGGTGATGCTTCCGAGCCTATGAGGATGTACTCCAAGATATCGAGGCCGTAGATATCCGCGAACGATTCGTATTCCTGCAGTCCCCAACCGACAACGCTGATATGCTTGTTCGCGGTATCGTCGGTAACCGGGTAGGTATATTGATATTCGCGAGGCGAAGCAAACGGCTGCTGATCGGGTATCGACGTGTCGATGTGTTTCTCGTCGTATTTCGCGAGGTAGGAATCCACTTTTTCGAGATGCCGTGCCGTATCGCCGTTTCCGTAGAAGTAAATTTTCGCGTTCGACGGATGGTAATACGTTTCGTAAAACTTCTTGAACTCGTCATAGGTAAGCTGGGGAATCTCTTCCGGGTCGCCGCCGTAATCGAACCCGTAGACATTGTCGGGGAAGATGGAGTTGAACGTCTTGACGAGCGTCGTACGGTCGGTATTCGAGTATGCGCCTTTCATTTCGTTGAAGACGACCCCCTTGTATTTCAGTTCGGCTTCGGGAGTATCCAGCTCGAGGTGCCACGCTTCTTGTTTGAAAGTCGATTCGGTCAGCAGCGGCTGGAAGACCGAATCGAGGTAGACGTCCACGAGGTTATACAGATCCTGTTCGTTCTGGCTCGCAACGGGGTAATACGTTTTATCGGCTGATGTAAGGGCATTGATGAATGTCTGAACGGAAGTCTTCACCAGCTCGACGAGGGGATCTTTTACCGGATACTTTTGGGATCCGCACAATACAGAATGCTCGATAATATGGGCGACGCCTGTCGAATTGTAAGGAAGCGTCTTGAACATGATACCGAACGTCTTGTTTTCGTCGTCGTTTTCCAGGATAAGTACTTCAGCCTTCGTTCTTTTGTGCACGTAGAGCAGCGCGATAGTCCGCATCTCGGGGATCTCTCGCTTCTCTTTGAGAGTATAGGAATCGCTGATGTTAAAAATGGCCATAGCTGTATTGTAGCAAAAGTGTACAAGTTACAAATGGAAAATCCGTTGTGTATAATAAATTCAAGTACGTGGAGAAGAAAACGAAAAAGAAACTAACAATTTTTGCCGTCGCCGCCGGAATTCTCGGAGGTGCGGCCGCTGGATGGCGCGTACTATCGAAGCGGAAAGTTGCCGACATCGAACACCAGGAAACAGCACATCTTCATCCTCAAGATATAATCCTCGACAAAACCGTGCTCAAGGCGATACCGGACGTTATTAAGCCACTCCACGTCTCGTTCTTCAGGATTATCATGACTCCATTCGCGGCGTTTCTTATATCATACATCTAATATTTCGCGATACCGCTCGGTGTTTTTTTTTTCTTTGCCGCGACCGACATGATCGATGGGGCTATGGCCCGGACAAGAAATCAGATTTCGGACCTCGGCAAGGTGCTCGACCCGATCGCCGATAAGCTGCTTTTCTTTTTTACGGCTACGCTTCTGCTGCCTAAATTCAACCGTTCGGGACTACTGCTTATGGTCGTCGGGTTGGAGATCTTGACCCTCGTCATAAGCGGAACGCTGATGAGGAAGGGGAGAGATATTTCGGCCAATATCATGGGAAAGGCTAAGATGTTTCTTCAAGTGATCGCATTGATGCTTTTCATCATAGCCAACAGCAGGTCGTCCCAAGAGCTTGCGTTTTACGGCAGCGTTCTATTGTATATTTCGCTCGTCTTCACTGCCGCTTCCATACTTTACTTTCTCCTAAAGAAATGAGCGTGTCCGGGCAAAAAACCAAGGGGATCATTTTAAGGAAGACCGTATACGGAGAAAACGACATTATTTTCGATTTGCTGAACGAGGAAGGCAAGATGCTCGGCTTTTTCGCGCGGGGAGCCAAAAAAATTAAGAGCAGATTTTCCGGGGTGCTGCAGCTCGGCCATGTCGTCGAAGTGGCGTACTCGACGGGAAAGAATTTACAGTACCCGAACGAGATAACGCTTATCAAGAAACATCTTTACTCGTTCTGCAGCAAGACGATGCAGGGTATGAATTTCTATGCGGATATTCTCTCGATCGCGCGAGTCGTGGCGAAAGACTTGGAGGCTCCGGAACTGTATGAGTCGGTCGTGACCGGCCTGGACGAGGCGGAGCGCGGAGGCGACCTGCTTAAAACCTACAATACGCTCCTCGAAAATATCCTCTATCTGATAGGCGTAGAGACGGAACTGACATGCTACTACTCGGGAGAGTTGATTTCCGAGAACCAATTTTATTACGCTGCCGAAATAAATAGAGTTATCTCCAAATCGCGAAAACCGGAGACGATAGATCTACCGCTTGTTACCTTCGATCCCGGTTTTTTCAAAGAGTACCTTAAGAAGTTGGTGTACGAACATGTCCAATCGAGGCTAAAGCTCAAGTTTTAAGCTGTTTTTGCCTTTTAGCATTTTTATCTTATAATAACCAAGAATGAAACGATACCTAATAAGACTTGCTTTAATCTTGCTTCTCGCAACTTCCATTCTGTACTTGATCCCCAGCTTCCAAAGGCAGTATCGTGGATCCGTCTACTCATTCCAAAGCTATCCGAGTTTGGTAAACCGTTCAATGTCGGATATACAGGCAGTTGTCCCGGGCATCAGCGAATCGTATCTCTACAAAATCGAATCGGTAGTAGATGTCGATAAGGTCAAAGATTGGAATTACGTCGTTTCCAAAGATCAACAGACGTTAGCGCGCAGGGTGCAGCCGTTCGCCGGCAATAATTACGAAATTCGTCTCGATAAGGTAGGCGGTAAGGCAGTCTTCACGGTAATTACTCCAAGGAATTTCGATAAGAATACCGCGGTGATGACAACCAACAACTCCGAATTCTCGGTAGTCGTTCAAGACCCCTCAACTTCGCAAGCGGACTCGGGCTCGTCAGGATCCGACAAGAAGGGAACCGATCTCGGTTTGAAGCGTAGCGATTTCGGCATCAGCGATATTAACGTCGCGCAAGATCAGCAGTCGGCGCAGCAAGGAGGAAGCGGCGTAAAATACGAGGTTCGACTGCCGATCGGAATCCCCTCGGTTGACAAGCTTAAGCTAATCAACAGCAAGTCGTTCTCGCCGCTACAGGTTTTCGTTGGAGGAAAAGAATACAGCGCGTCGTTCCTTACGAACCCTGACAACGGAGCCGTAACCCATGTGGTGATCAACCAAATCACCGACCCCGACGAAGCCATCCAGGTGCAGACCTTCTTCAACACCGACTCCTTCAATCTAGGCTACAAGCTCGCGGAGACGAAGATCACCAAGCCTCGGTTCGGATACCTGAAGCTTTTAGGCCTGCTTGCTCTGTTCTTGGTGGGCGCATTTACGCTCAATAGGTTGACGGTGAAAAATGCAAGTATCAAGAAATTCCTCTATATGCTTGCGATCCTGGTTGTCGCATGCGCAGCGTTTAAGCTTTTCAATATCGATATCAACGGTGGCGTCATCCTTATACTCGGTACCACGCTTCTCATGACCTTGTTCAGGACAAAGCCGATTTACTATCTGGGATTGCTGGCGATGGTAGTTCTAACTCAGCTCATGGGATACCTCTACTTCTTCGAATTCTTCTGGATCCAGCTTTTGATCGTCTTGGTGTTCGCGTTATTACTCTTCTCAACTAACTATGTTAAACAAATTGAAAACAAACTTATCTAAGCTCAAGAACTTTCGCCCTTCGAAAAACTCGCTAACCTTGTGGCTGACGTTTTTAATACTCAATTCGCTCATAGTCGTGCTCGAGTACTATACGAATACGTGGTATTTCATACGCGCGTTCATCAGAGTCAATGTCATTCAAATTATTATCGTGTATATCGTTTCCTATGTTTTCTTTTACTGGACATACAAGCAGCTGATCAAGAAGAATCCGGCACGCATTCTCTCGCTTGCTTTCGTGTTCCTGCTGACCATCCACTTGTTCACGACGATCGGCATGGTATATCTCGTAGGCAGCCTTACGAAACGCGCAGCATTCACCATTTCAACCGCTGCGTACATTTTCTTGACGCTCTATTTCACCTCGATGATCGTCGCGCGATACGATTTCGCGTTAGTAGATTCCGTAAAGCGGTTTATCCTCAATATTTTCGATCATTTCAATAAGAACCTCGGGATGTTCCTTTCGATCTTGTTCATAGTCGGATACGTCAGCTTCGTCACGAAGAATTTCATGTACGTTATTGCCGTCATACCGGTGTTGATAAACGTGTATCTAATCAAGGCGCTCCTTTCGAACTTGCGCCGATAGCTCGGTAGGTAAAACTGTCAAATGTCAAAAATCGTAATTCAAGGAGGTAGACCTCTCACAGGTACGGTTACGCCCGTAGCAAACAAGAATTCCATTATTAAGCTGATTCCCGCAAGTATCCTCGCAGATGGGCCGGTGACCATCCACAATGTGCCTAAAAGCTCCGCAGTCCGTGTCGTTCTCAATGTCTTCAAGAAACTGGGCGGTAAGGTATCCTACCTTAAAGGCAATACGATACGATTGGATGCATCGACGATTAATACCTACAAGCTAGATGAGGAGCTAGCGCAAAAGGAACGAACATCATTCGTTTTTTTGGGGCCGTTGCTTTCCCGATTTGGCAAAGCCGAGATTTCAGATCCGGGCGGGTGCAAGCTCGGCAATCGCCCGCTCGACACCCATTTCCAAGGCCTCAAGTCACTAGGAGTGGAAATCGACAAGGAAACATGGTATACCCTCAAGACCGACGGATTAATCGGCTCTGATCTCTGGCTCCTCGAGGCATCGGTCACCGGTACCGAAAACATCGTGCTTGCAGCGGTAAAAGCTAAGGGACGCACGGTTATCTACAATGCCGCATGCGAGCCCCACACGCAGGACTTGTGCAATTTCCTCGTCTCGCTGGGGGCTAAAATAGAAGGAATCGGCTCGAACAGGCTCGTTGTCGATGGGGTTGATGCTTTGAGCGGCGGCGAATGGACGGTCATATCGGATCATATCGATATTGGAGGGCTTATTGTCGCAGCTGTCATCACCGATGGAGAAATCTTGATCAAGAACGCGATACCGGAGCATATGGTGAATATCCTCAACTATTTCGCCAAGTGCAATGTACAGGTAGAAATACGTGGAGAAGACATTTTCGTTCCGAGCGGCCAAAAGCTCATCAATAAAACAAACATCCGAGGCGACATCGATAAGATCTACGATCAGCCGTGGCCGATGTTTCCCGTAGATCTCATGCCGCAGGCGCTTGTGCTTGCATCGAAAGCGGTCGGTACCATGATCGTCAGTACACGCATGTACGAGACGCAGCTTTTTTTCACCGAAGAGCTCCAGAAGTTGAGAGGCAGCATGATCATGGCTGACCCGCATCGCGTCATCGTGCTCGGATCGGCAAACTACAAGGGGACGACCGTGTCTGCTCCGAGTATCATTCAGAGCGCTCACGCCCTCCTGCTTGCGGGGCTTTCTGCACAAGGAAAGACCGTCATCACGAACGCCGACATGATCACCCGAAGATATCCAGACATTATAGAAACGTTCAAAACCCTCGGCGCGGACATACGCCTTGAATGACATCCACAAAAGGGTAATATGATTACATGGATGCTGTCAGGGCAAAAACATTAGAACATATAAAATCAGGCAAGCTGAGAAAAATTCTTGTATCAGCAACCGCCTGCATCGTTCTCATATTGAGTTTCTTGCTTGGATTGTCCCTCGGCAAGCCCTCCCAAACAGCAGGCGACTCAGACAAAATGGCCGGCAAAGATACGGGAACGAACTCGAATACCGCGAAAACGACATTCGGCACACCCGTTACCGATACCCCCGAAGTAGGCGGGACAGTATATCCGACAAGCCCAACCGGCACCGTGTATCCGACTCCAACGCCATCGGTCACTGAAACCGTGCCGACCCAGTTCAAAAAAATAGCATCTCTCGCCGAACTACCCCAAGATTTTGGCGTAACGCTTTCCGTGCCTAAATCGTTTCCTTATATGGCATACGATGAACTCAGCGCGACACTGGTCCTTCAGATGAGCGAGTCGCAAAGTAGCGATATCGTCGTGCGGGTAAAAAACGAGACGCTCGCGAACAAGAAAGGCAATTCACTCAATTTGGTCTCAGATATATCGCAAACAAGTGGTATAGCGTACGAAATAAAACCCCGCCAAATAAAGCTCAACAATACGATCTCCTTTTTGCCGGTGTATTTCTTCGGTGATGGGGTAGGAAGCGAAGAGTGCCCGCATAGCTTTTCGGGTGGCGGTGAGTACGCCGGCACCTTCGTCACCAAGAAAAACTCCAATTCGTACTCGGTGCTTGTCGGCTACAGTACCGAAACTTACTGCAAAACCGCGCCGCTCAACCACCTCGAAATGATCTCTCCTAAGAAATCCGCACTCCCCGCAATGGAGGCAGCATTCAAAATGTTGGAAGGAGCAAAGTTTAGTGATTAGCAATTCAAACTGAATTTTGCTAAACTTGAAATATTATGAAATCAGTAAACAAAATTATTCTAATCGGAAACCTTACTCGCGACCCGGAAGTTGTCCAAGTTCGTGAAGGAATAGAAGTCGCGAAGTTTTCGCTTGCGATAAACGATAGCTACAAGAAGCAGACGGGCGAAACGGTCGACCAAACTATATACGTCGACTGCGAAGCGTGGTCGGGTTTGGCGAAAGTTGTATCGCAGTACCTCAAGAAAGGCTCGAAGATATACGTCGAGGGTACGCTAAAATCAGACGTATGGACCGATGCGGATTCCGGTAAGCAAAGAACGAAATTCAAGGTTCGACTGGTTGATATGGTCATGCTCGATTCTCGAAGGGATGGCGATGGAGGCGGCTTTAGCGGCGGCGCTCCAAAGCAAAACAGCTCGTACGACGATGAGCCGCAAGTCAAAAGCGTCGACGACGACGAACTTCCGTTCTAATTATAAAAGCCTCCATAGCTGGAGGCTTTTTTATTACGCTACCACGACACTGATAATCTTGCCGGGAACATAGATTACTTTCTTGATTTCTTTACCCTCGGTCCACTTCATAACCTCAGGCTTTTGAAGCGCTTTCTGCTTAATGTCGTCCTCGGAATCGCTCTGGTCAATTTCGATTTCAGACCGAAGTTTCCCATTTACCTGAATACCGATCACGATACCTGCGCTTTGTATTTTCTGCTCATCGAAGATTGGCCATGCTTGAGCGTGTACGCTGTACGAGGCGTTCCACGTATCGAAGTCGTGCGACTCTGCCCATAGCTCTTCCGCGAGGAAGGGAGCAAATGGCGCGAGCGTCGTAATAAACCGATACCACTGATCCCTGGTCACGGTACCTTTCTCTTCGATGAAATTCACGAACTTCATGAATTCGGCTACCGCAGTGTTGAATTTGAATTGCGGAATATCGCTGCCGACTTTCTTGATAAGCTTATTCAATTCGGATTCCACCGCTACATCCGCTTCACCTTCGATAACCTTGTTGCGGAAGTCGTATACGCGGTCGAGGAATCGCCTTACACCCTGGATCGTTTGGGTATTCCATGGCTTGGATTGATCGAACGGTCCCATAAACATTTCGTAGATTCTCAACGCGTCTGCGCCAAGGCTGTCGATTACGTCAAGCGGGTTGATGATATTGCCCCATCGCTTGCTCATTTTACGGCTATCCTCTCCCATGATGGTGCCCGGGTGTCTCAATTTCAGGAACGGCTCATCGAAATCGATGTACCCTTCGTCAAACAGTACTTTGGTGAAGAAGCGGGCATACATGAGGTGAAGCACCGTATGCTCTGCTCCGCCTACGTAGATATCGACCGGTGCCCATTTTTTCATCGATTCCTTGCTCGCGAACTCTGTCTCGTTGTGCGGATCGCAAAATCTGAAGAAGTACCAGCTCGAGCAAACGAACGTATCCATGGTATCGGGTTCGCGACGCGCTCCTTCGCCATACTTCGATGGGTCTGCGGTTACGAAATCCGGATGGTCGGTAAGCGGGCTTCGACCAGTCGGCATAAATTCGACATCGTCGGGAAGCATGACGGGTAGATCAGTTTCTTCAACCGGAATAGTGTTACCGTCTTTGTCGTAGACTATCGGGATTGGCGCTCCCCAGAACCGCTGACGGGAAATAGACCAGTCTCGCAATTTATAGTTGACTACGCGTTTGCCCCAGCCTTCTTTCTCGATATGATCCATGATCACCTTCGTTGCCTCATGAATATCGAGCCCGTCGAGGAATCCGCTGTTGACCATGGTTCCCTCTTCCTCCTGGACTTGGGAAGCGTCGGTAATAGTCGAAGCATCGCCGTCCTTGCCGACGACCACTCGAACGATTTCTATACCCATCGCCTGAGCGAATTCGAAATCCCTCATATCATGTCCCGGAACGCCGACGACGCAGCCCGTGCCGACATTTCCCAGTACGAAATCGGAGACGTACACCGGTAGCTCCTTGCCGTTGAGACGATTAACGACTTTCCAACCGGTATTTACCCCGGTTTTCTTCTTGCCTTCGGAAATTCGCTCGAGCTCGGTCTTCTTTTTTGTTTCTTCCGCATAATTCCGAACCTCTTCAGCATTCGGGAACTCATCCATATTTTCTTTTACGAACTGGCTATCGGGGGCTAAGACTACGAATGTTGCGCCGTAGTTAGTATCCGGTCTTGTGGTGAAGACGGTCAATGTCTTGTCCTGATCGACGACGGGGTATTCTATATTAATGCCCTCGTTTTTACCGATCCAATTGATTTGATTGATTTTCGTCGATTCGGGCCAATCCACCTTTTCGAGATCTTTGATAAGCCGTTCTGCATAGTCGGTAATCTTGAAAAACCACTGGCTCATATTCTTTTGGACGACTTCGGTATCGCACCGCTCGCACCTGCCGTCAACCACTTGCTCGTTCGCGAGAACCGTCTTGCAGCTATCGCACCAATTGACGGGAGCTTCCTTCTTATAGGCTAGTCCTTTCTTATATAGGAAAAGGAAAAACCACTGGGTCCATTTGTAGTAGTCGGGATTGTGCGTGCCGATCTCCCAGGACCAATCGTATGAGAGGCCGGTCGCGTCTATCTGCTTCTTGAATGTCTTGATCGATTCGTTCGTATTGATTCTCGGATGGATGCCGGTTTTGATAGCGTAATTCTCGGCGGGCAACCCAAAGGCGTCCCATCCCATCGGGTGGAGCACCGCTTTACCGTTCATCCGGTAATATCTCGAAACGATGTCGGTTGCGGTATAGCCCTCGACATGGCCGACATGCAATCCCGCTCCCGACGGGTAGGGGAACATGTCGAGTATGTACATCTTTTCCTTGCCGTTATCTATCGTCGCGTTTATGTGCTCTTGAGCCCATCGTTCGCTCCATTTTTTTTCGATGCCTTTGTGGTCGAATTTTGTAGTTGCCATAGTGCTTTAATCATAAAAAAAGCACCCCGGAAATCCGTAGGGTGCTCATCACACGGTACCACCTAACTTTTTAACTTTAAGTTGGTATTAGGTTTTTGAGTTTTGGCTTGCGCCATCGCCGCTTTCACCGTACCGGCGTCGCTAACAAGTACATTGTACCATAAAAAGAAACCGGAGATCAGTACCGGCCTGCCATGTATTGGTTCCTGAAGCCGATCATATACTGATTGACCATTTCGCCAATTTGGGGAACGTTATTTTGCATGTACTCGCGAATCTTCAGGATTACCTCTTGTTGATTGCCTGGGTTGACTTGCGCGTCCTCGGTCATCTTCTGGAGCTCCTGTTGCTTATCGGGAGACAGCTGGAACGTGGACATCTCAAAAATTTCGATTTCGAGCTTGTTGTAGACTCGGGCGATTTCAAATTCCCGTGCCTGGGGATTGAGTTCAGCTCCATACTTCCTGTCGACGAGCTCGGCGATCATCGTGTAGATGTTCGGGTCATACTCCCGTTTCTGCGTTGCAGGAAAAGCTGCGTACGGTATGAATTGCTGTTGCGGAGCAGGCTGCTGCATTGGAGCGCCTTGCTGCGGCTGCTGAGGTGTCGGTTGATTTCGGTTCAGCGACATTTGTTGTGATTGATCGTTTGGCATAGTTTACGGTTATATTAATGGATTAGCGACGAAAAGTGAATAGCTTAGGCGAATATTCGACGTAAACGAAATGTACTATAGTGTGGGTGGATCGGGGGGCGGCGATCACTTTCACGGATTCCGGATCCAGGTAAGCAAAGAGCGACGGCATGTCGTATAGAATGAAATTGTTGAACGTTATAGTAAATTGTGGTATAACGTCCTCATATGTACAGCTTTAAGGTAAACATCGAGCGCCTCAACCTTAAGCGAATTGTTTCCATTTCGCGGAAATCAGCAATACTATCGCTTGTATTTGCCGTTTTCCTGTCTAACGTTACCTTATTTATCAGGCCAGCTTCAGCGGCCGATACTCCAACAGATACCTCGGTTGTTTTTGCTGCTCCGGTAAACCCTTCCCAACTAACGACATGGGTTGACGACGATTGGACGAGCCTTCCGGCAGGTTCCGATCTTGGAGGAGGCTTAACCTTCGGCATCAACGCGTTCGCACGCATACAAGACGCGCTCAACGCTTCCATGGCCGGAGCGACCGTTACCGTTTTCCCCGGCTTCTACCCGGAAAGCTTATCGATTACCAGGCAAGTCACCCTAGTCGGCCCCAATGCAGGTATTAGGGGAGCAAGTTCCATCAGAAATCAGGAGGCAATCCTGACCACGCCCGCAACTGATCCACTCAATATAGCAGGCAAGGGTATCGTAATCGGAGTTGCTGCGAACAATGTCACAATAGACGGCTTCACGATTGACGGGGATAATCCGCGTCTCAATCTCGGTCTCCCGATGAACGAGGCAAATTCTGATGCCGCGTATGCGATCGCCAACTATGCGCAGCAGGCGATTAACGCCTCTCTTATCAATTCGCTCGTCGTCCAAAACAACGTCATTAAGAACTTCTACATAGACGGTCTCTACCTCGCAGATATCAATCAGGCATCGTCCAACAATTACATCCGCAACAATAAATTCGATAATGTCGAGCCTCCTGCGTATGGCGCAGGCATCTATATAGGAGACAACTTCTATGCAGAAATCTCCAACAACCAGATGACCCGAACGAGGCGATGTATCCAAACAGGAAGCTATACGAAAGCAAATCCAGGCACAACAGCCTTGATTACCAACAATACCCTCGATTGCCTTCTCACCGGTATTTGGCATAACCTCCAGGCTAAGCAGGCATCCGTCTTCACCATCTCGAGGAATACTATCTCGGTTACCAGAAGCTCGAATATAACGAACCCGGGGGTTGGCATTTGGATCACTAACATGGCCGATGCTACCGATGTCGTCTTGTCGAACAACAATATCACCAACGGCGACTTCGGGTACCAGGTTTGGAACGTGCAGAATCCGCGAGGCATCACCATCTCTGGTGGTAGAGTGAGCAATTCGAGCGTTGGAGTACAGCTAGCGAACTACTCACGTTTCGGATACGCCAGCTATCCATCGACCGTCAATCTCAACGGTGTATTAATCTCAAACCCGAGCAATGCGGGCATACACGTTTACGACGCAATCTTCAATCCTACGCCGCAGAATTTGACGCTTAATATCCAAGGAACGACTCAGCTTCGCGGCGGCGACAAGGGGGTAATACTTGAAGGCGAACGTGCCAATATCAATTTGAACAACCTTGCATTCGTGGGAATAGACAACGACTACATACGGCTGGTCAGCCACTCAGCACCGGTTGATGCGCTTTCGGTAACGTTCAACGGCAAGATCGGCAACTCGATGAACTCGATCGACAAGATCGCAACCAACAACAAGATTACCGATCAGCTCGACAAATCATCGTTAGGTCTCGTCACCTACTACAACATTACCGATACAATCCCCCCGACGGTTACATTCAACCGCATCAACAACGTTAACGCCTTCGGTGCCGACGTCAACGTATTCAACGATCCGAACTACTACCAAAACGGTACCGCGGTAATAGGGGGCAATGTTCAAATCTGCGCAGACGTTTACGACAACGATGTATTGGCAAACCTTTACGCGTACTTGCCTTCCGGATATTTCAGCGATGGCGATTTCTCGCCGCTACCTGTCAATAACGGTACCTTCCAGCCAGTTCCTCAAGGGAACTACTGTCTAAATTGGGATACGAAGAGCGGTACCGGCTTCAAATCGGTCGCAGACGGACTATATACCCTCACATTCAATGCTCGGGACAATAACCTCGGTGACCAGAACAACACGTATGCCCCTATCCAGCTCCTCGTCGATAATACATCTCCAAGCCTCGCATTCGACTCGACAGTTCCTGCCGATCAGTCGTCAGTTTCGGGCATGGTCGATATCGCATTCAGCGCGGGAGATGCAAACGGCCTTTTGACTACTTACGTAATTTTCGGTACGAGCACCAATAAGTTCTGCCTCAACGCGAGCCTGCAGGGAGGTTTACAGACATGCCGTATCGATACTAAGCTTCTCCTCGATGGGATGCAGACGCTATCGGTTTACGCCAAAGACAAGGCGGGAAACAACACGATCTTAACGAGGTCGTTGTATGTCGATAACACACCTCCATCGGTACCCACGAACTTAAAGCTTCAGAACCCAGACCTTGCATGCGGGAGCTCCACCAACTCGAACAACCTGCTTGCTAAATGGGATATCTCGGTAGACTCAAGCTCGCTGCCGGTATCGGGCTACGAATATCAGTTCGAGACGCCGTCACCTTCTGATGCAACGCAGACGATCATTACCACGACGTTCGTTTCAGTCTCCAAGAACAACCTTCGGTTCGATCAAGGCGACGGCAATTACCGATTCCGAGTGCGGGCGAAAGATCTTTCAGGCAATTTCAGCGACTACAGCGACTGGTGCAGCGTCAGGTACGATACCACCCCTCCTTCGGCGCCATACTTCTGGCTCGAGGAAGACTCTTCGCAAGTAAAAGTCGAGTGGAGAAGCGTCGGCGATGCAGTCTCATACAAGATTTACCGGGCAAATGCCACGGTACTCCCTCTCAGCTACGTGCTGGTAGGTACGGTAGGCAATACAGGGTATTCGTATATCGCCACTCAGGACCCTAACACGAGCTACTACTACAAGATGACCGCAATCGACGCTCTCGGCAACGAAACAGCTCTCGGCGGCGTAAAGGAGCTGTACGCGGGAACCAGGGACATTGTCATCGACGACAACGCGAAGACGGCTGACTTCAATGCATCAGGTACCGTTTCCTACGATCCTCTTTCATGGAACAAGCTGGATATGTCGAATAACGCTTCGGTCGCTCAGTTCATGATAGGAGGCGACTTCTTCCGATCCAACCAGGTCACGAACAACGAGACGTTCACGTGGGCTACAAATGCGGCGCTGAACGGCAGGTACTCTGTCTACGTCGATTACGCATGTGCATCCAATAGAGGAGTAGTTTCGTATTCCGTATATTCCGGAAACGATCTCAAAGATACCAAAACGGTCGACCAGCGATACGTTGACGGACAGCTTTGCGGGTCTGCCATTCCTAACTACACGGAATCCCGATGGGTTTACCTCGGTACGTACGATTTGGCGAGCAACGGGAAAGTAGTCTTGAACACCGGATTCGGAAACAAGTATGTTGCAGCCGATGCGGTTGCGTTTAGACGTGTCGGTGATATCGGAGTGTCGGCTTTGCCGATTACGTTACCGCTCGACTCGATTCCTACGGTTGCCGTCAACCCGATCAAAGTGGGAAGCGATTTCTAAGCACATCGCTTTTTCTGAAACTCTCGTAAAAATTCCTAACAATCGTAATCCTCCGAACAGGAGGTTTTTCTTTCATACAAAAAAGTCCGGTTCAACATTCTAATACAAAGTGCTGAACCGGACTTTTACTGGTGGGTTCAACTGGATTCGAACCAGTGACCTCTACCGTGTCATAGTAGCGCTCTAACCAGCTGAGCTATGAACCCTCACCGTAAGACAGAAGATAATACTATACTTATCGATGTTTTGGCAATCGTGTCCCCCCAATTTCATAAGTAAATACTAAGATCATTTAATTTGGTATCATGAACGCACGTATGCTAAGTAAAATATTGAGGATATTCGGGATTGCGTTGGTCGCATCCATCGTTATGCCGGGAGGAAGCATTAAGACTCATGCGAGGAGTTCTGACTATTCAGTCAGCATGTCGGTCGATAAATCCGAAGTCAAAGCGGCAGATCCTTTTAAGATCGCGATATCGGTAACCAATAACTCGGACAGCACGATAAAAAACCTGGAATTGCGTATACCGTTCTACAAAAACATCCTCGACGCAACTAATACCGATGTTTCACCTTCGTTTAATAAGCTGGTCGATACGGGAGATTTCCCCGCAGGGTTCAATAACCGATCTTGGATTATCAATTCGTTCGACCCCGGCGAAACGAAGAACTATAGCGTTTCGTATACCGTTGTCGCCGATCCCGCCGTACCGAATGGGCTCGTAGCCGGATTTACGCTTCCTACTACTTGGAAAGACCCTCGTGGGCTGC
This sequence comes from uncultured Candidatus Saccharibacteria bacterium, assembly GCA_964626735.1. Lineage (GTDB taxonomy): Bacteria > Patescibacteriota > Dojkabacteria > JAOAGR01 > JAOAGR01 > CAZVIJ01. Next base: position 8,226 of record CAZVIJ010000005.1, on the reverse strand, counting down.
AGGGCGGTTCTCAAATAACCATGAAGACGTTTCGCGCCGATGTGTATATCGACGGGTCGTATAAGTCGTCATTCGATCAATCGTTACCAAAGCTCAACGCGCTCGATACCCCCGTATCGATCGTTAAATTGAATGATAAGTATTTGTTCGCGGGGAGTAAGACGACTAGCCTTAAAACAGTGACGACGCAAAACATCACCGCGTTTCCGAACTTTACCCTGGAAACAGCCGACGTCCTCATCGAATGGATAGAACCAATAGATTTCTCAGGCACCGATGTGGTCGGAAAGCTGGCAAAGCTTGATCAGTCGATTGTGCCTACATGGGGTAAACTCACCGTAGCGCAAGATATGGGCTTCCTTACCAAAAAAGCCAAGGTAACGTTCAAGAATATGGTTTTCGTGAGCGAACCTCGCATTAAGGTAAAGGGACAGCCGATGTCGCTTATTGACGGTAGAGCGACTTGGAATAAGTCGCTCAGTACGGTAACCGTCAATCTAGATGCGTTTTCGAGCACTTCGGTGATGCCGTCGCTCGAACTTGATCAGGCGATCATAGAAACGAATTCAGCGAGCACGTCATTGAAAGGGAAGGTGTCGGATCCCGCTACCAAGGTTACCTACAAAATAGACGATAAGACTAGCGTAAACGAGGTATTGGGTATCGACCTGCAGACGGGGGCTTTTTCGATAACGCTCGATAACCTTCCTTCGATCAAGCAAGTAGAAGTGTCAACCAAGTACAAGAATGACGAGACAACTTCAAAGGTTGTCTTGGTCAAGTACAACAAGGATGGTGCTACCGCAACACCAACGGCAACGGCGGGCGATGAAGGGGAAAAGAAGAGCGAAATCTCTTTGCTCAACAATCCCATTACGTTAGCTCTGGTGGCCGCAGCGTTGGCTATTATGGCGATTATCGGAAGCTATATCTACTACTTGTATTCGAGAAAGCGAAGGAACGAAAAGAAAGAAGACCTCGAACTTGAACCGGTTATAGAATCGGTAAGCACGATTGGCCAAAGAAATGAAACGCATTCCAACGATCCGCTCGATCCGAGCAGATACAAGATTCCCGATCCGAACGAGGTGACGCTCGATTTGCCAGACGGCACCGTTGTCGATCCGCACAACGCGTTACGCAGGCGAGAGCTGGATGTAGAGAATATCGACAAGAAGCCAGATTCAAACGCAGACGGAGAAAAATTCACGAACGAGTAGTATGTTATCTATTGAAAACCCTGATGGACCTATCGAAACGATAGGTCCTTTTTGTTGAGTTGTTGCTTGTGTGTTGATTTAAAGCATGCCATTTGTTAATTTGATATGTACAAAAATTAGGCCACTAATATGACACGTCTTAAGTTATTCAAAAATCCCCGTCTAGTAACATATTTCCTGTTGCTGATGACGCTGCTCCTTGCAGGATTGGCGATCGCTACTGCGGTTAGCCTGCAGAGGAAGCAAAATGTAAATCCTACACCATCGAGCGCCAACTACGGCTGCAATCCGGACGGCAGCAATAACGGCGCGATCTGCGGCAAGGACTGCGACGGTAACGGTTCGTGGGATGTGCACGGAAAGTGCAATAACGGTACGTGTTCTGGTGCCGGCGAGTGTCCATCAGGTGGTTCGACCGGTTATGAATATTGTCGACATAGAACTGAGAAAGGGCTCGAATGCGCAAGCCAGCAGCATGAATTCGACGTTTATTGTAAGAAAGGCGTTGGCTGTAACGAGTCGCCCGGAAACTGCGAAGCGCGAAATGTTAAGTGTATTCCCGTCTCCGGCGGTACGACCCCAACCGGTCCTACCTGCGATAGAAGCCAAGCTCCCGGATGCGGAAGCGGATTGGCTGGTTTGAATACTCAGTGTGGCTCATGTACATCGCAAGGTTCTGATCAATTCCAAGGCCAATATACGTGTACTTCAGGCGGCTGGATTTGCGCCCGAAGCAGTGGCGTTACTTCTGTCATCACTCCTACCATTCCACCTTTGAGTGAGTGGGATTTGGTACCTGGCTCAGACTGCCGATACGAAGCTGGTGGTGGCAAATGTGCAAAGGCAAGCTTCAAAGGAGGCTGCGATCCGAAGGTAAATGAGATGTGTTACTGCAAGAACGAAATTACAACTATCACGGTTAACGGCAAGTCATATCGATACGGTAAGAGAACCTACGGTGCGCTAGATTGCGGTGCTGACTGCAGCAAGCACCCCGAGGGCGGTAAATTCTCCGATACGACCTGCAGCAACCCATACCGATGCCCTTCGACCGTATCTCCAACTCCTTCCCAAGGCGTTCCGACAACAACTCCTACAGGCTCGACTCCTACGGCAACCCGACCTCCATCAGGAACGAACCCGGTCTGCAATAGCTTGACCTCGAACCAGACGGTATACAACGTTGGCGATACCCCGACATTCACCGCGACGACGACTAAGGGATCGAACGGATCGTACTCGTACCGAATCCATGTCGAGAATACGAACCACGCAACCAACTACTACAATACGTTCGCATCGACGATGTCGTGTGCAGCAGGCTCAGGACAATGCAACCAAACATTCACGCTTCCGGCAGGATTGCATCTGGGTACTGGACCTGATTACAAGGCTTATGTAGAGGTAATGTCAGGTACGCTCCCCAATGCAGCTACCTCATGTGTCCTTAACTTCTCTCTCGGCTCGACCTCCACTCCAACGCCGACGACCCCGGTTAATACGCCGACGCCTACGAGCACCGCTACTCCTACTGCAACACCAACGCCTACGACACCTCCGCCGGTTTGCTCGTACATCACCGTAACGCCGAATACGAATATCAAGCAGGGCGATACGCTGAACGTACAGTTGACTGCATCGAACCCGAGCGGTAATCCGGTCAAGTACATCATCGATTCGAACCTTCCGGGATTTGCACGTCAGACGCAGACGACGACCAATACGTTCCAAGTCGCAGTTCCGACATCTACCAGCATCTCGTCCTTCAATATCGTCGGTACGACAACTGATAATAACGGCAACTTCGCATCATCGCCGACGAGCTGTAGGTTTACGTATACCTTCACTCCGTTGCCGCAAGTCACGAAGACAATCGAACCGAATGGGGCAGGGCAGTCGACCGGACTTTTGGGAACAGCTCCTAACTATACGGTCACCAACTCATCGATCGTTAAGTACGATATCGATGTACGAAACGCAGGTAATAACGTTCTGGACAACGTAGTGATTTACGACGAGCTGACCGCATTCGATCCTACGAATGCCAATGCTCCGGTGAGCCCAGCATTTGGAGATATCACCAACGCGACCGACCTGACGGCGGCGAAGATCGCAAGCGGTACGGCAACCTCGACGCCGAATCCAATCGCGCCAGCAACTCCGTCCGGCAACGGCCCATATGCATCGGGAACCAAGAAAGTCACGTGGACCAAAGTCGCTCACTTCCAACCAGGCGAAAAGTACACCGGCAACATTACGGTTGATATCCTCAACTTCACCAATACGCCTACGTTGAGAAACACCGTATGTATGTACAGCGATGTCAACAATAACGGACAGTACGACAGCGGAACCGACAGGTACTTCATCTGCGACCATAAGGATGTATTCACTGCGACCCCATCGTTTACGGTGACCAAGCAGGCGCTCGACCAGCAGATGGCTAATCCGGTCAATGTCGTAAAGCCGGGAGATACCTTCGCTTACAAGGTAACGTTCACGAATACCTCGGGAAGCCAAATCGACCTCGCGAACGTCACGATAACCGACACGCTCGATCCAGTCTTCTTCAGCAAGTTCGATATCACGAGCATCAGCAACGGCGGTACGAGATCGAATAATGTGATTACCTGGAATCCGGCATCGACGGGACAGACAAATCCGGTACCTGCGGGAGAAACGAGAACCTATTCGTTCCTCGCAACGGTGAAGTCTGACTTCTTCACCGGCAACAACAACTGCGCGGAAGTCGTAACGAATAACGTAACGGCACTCAGCACGAGTCCAACATATTCTGCACCGACGTATGAAGTTGACGTAACAGTTCTTAACAACCAGTGCAAGGAAGAGTTTACGATTACCAAGCAGGCTAATCCGACGGTTGCTTCCCCCGGCGCCAAGATCACCTATACCTCGGTTATTACCAATAACGGATCGTATGCAGCGCCGATTGTTCAAATAGAAGACGACTATGCAGACGAGTTCACCTACGTAACCGATACGGCAACATTCACGAAGCCGGACGGCACGACCTTCAAGAAGGAACCGACGATAGACGCAGGCAAGATGACATGGACATTCGCATCAGGCGAGCAGGTAACCTTGAGCCCGACTCAGCAAATGACCATTACGTACCAAATGACGGCATCCAATACTACGGGTGATTACCCGAATACGATTTGCTTGATGACGCCGGCAGGAGGATGCGCTCATGCAACCGTTAAGATTACGACGACGCCGGCAACCGGTCTGTCATCGAAAGATGTCGTGAAGTACATGGGAATCTTCCTCATCGGTTTGGCAGGAGTTGCGTACATGACCGTACGAAGAAAGGGTGTAAGGCAGCCCGCGATGCGATCGCACCATGCCGGCACTCTCGGTAACCAGAGCGGTACTTTAAATGATAAGATCAGTGATATCGTAAGCAAGATCAAGAATAAATAGCCGCCCAAACATGGAGTACACTCTAATAATAGGCCTTTACCTCTACACAGTGGTAAAGGCCCTATTACATCTTTTCAGCAAAAACAAGCGATTCCAAAGCCCCCGCGCATACTTCCTGGAGATCCTCGGATTAGCGTTCGTAATCGCGTATTTATTCAATTCGCTCTATTTCAGGCAGGGTGAGTATCAAAGCTTCATAATATCGCAAACCCTTTTGTGGGTATCGTTCGTGTGCAGCATTCTCATTCTCGGCGTAGGCCTCGGAATAAAATTCGCCATCGAGATTCTCAACCAATTTGTCTCTAAGGACGCGGCTATATTGTTCAAGCAAAATAAATTCGTGCACGATATCTACGCTGAAGTTTGGGTAAACGTGGGAGTAATCTTCTTATTCTTCATATTCTGCATTATGGAAATTTCTCGACCGCACGAAGGCATATCGACTGTTTCAAGCTTCATCCTCTATGCCCTCAGTTTCGTGTATGGCGGTCTGTATACGCTAACGCACCGAAAAAAAAGTGTGGTCGTGAAGAAAGCGAACATGATCGCCCTTGCGATTGTGGGCATCTGCGTACTCCTGCTCGTGGTCGAGTCGAGCGTGCCGTTCTTCAAGAGCCTCCCGGTGACCACATCGTTCCTCCTCTTTATCGTCTCGTTTTTCGTATTCAACATCAGGAAATTCTTCATCAAATCGCCTGAAAGCGATCGGCAAACAGCAAGCGAGTACGACGACAACTATGTCATGGACTACTCCGACCAAACGCTCGGGAAGATGAAGAGGCGCTTCATGAAGAAAACAAAGTCACAGGCGACTCCACAGCAGCTGGTGATGAGTCCGGAGCTGAGCGTCGAGCAGCCTCGAGTACCGAATAGGACTAAGGATTTCAGCTACAACGACGAGAAACCCGGCAACCCGGTAATTTCTCTGAAAGATCTCAGGGGCGTAACCCAAAACTGAATTTTGCTATACTGCGTTGCACATGGATAGCGACCAGGAATTAATGAAACGAGCTCGCACATCGGGAGAATACACCACAATTTGGCAGAATACGGGCAAGTGCGTCTTTTGCGACCTTAAGGAGAAGTACATCATACGCGAGGAAAACGGAATCGTACTGACCGTCAATCTATATCCCTATATCGATGGCCAACTGATGGCAATCCCCCGAAGACATGTTTCGTCGCCCAAGGAACTGACCGCTGAAGAATGGCAAACGATCCGCAAGTTCGCCTATATAGCCAAGAAAATTATCAAGCAGGCGCATGGTATCGGGGGAATGTGGACCGTTATCCGCGAAGGGGGAACGAAGGCGCAAATGAGCGTAAGCGATCATCTGCACGCGCAGTTTATTCCATTCGACGAAGCCGATCTATGTGTCTGGAATTTCAGGGAATTGAAGTACACCCCTTTAGAAAATGCCGCCATTTACCAAAAGATGCATAAGGAAATAGAGAAGCTATCCGGCAAATACACGAAGAAGTATCAATCCAATGACAACATACCAATGGTCTGATATTGCGTTTAAAGACAAGTCGGCGCTTAAAAAGGACGGACTGGTTTTCGTCGCGGGCTCGCGCGAGATCTCGCCGAAGAGAATAGGCCAAATAATAAAAGAATACATCAACAAAGGACCGATCCTTTGGGGAACGCTTACGGATAGTTATATCGAAGGGTTTTCGGGACAGCCCCAATTCAGGACATTGTCTCCGAGCAAACTAAGCCAGGTTCTCGGTAAAGTCGCGACGATGAAACTTCCAAACCCTATCGATAGTATCGAATATAGCCAAAGTGAACTTCCCTACATCTTGGATAAGATCGACTTCGCGCAAGCGCTATTCATCAACGGATCGTGGAAATTTGTCTTCCATACTACGAAGGTTTTCACCGAGCTTGCCCGCAAGCGCACGAAGTACAAGCTCATTTCGCCATTCTCGAGCGATGACGAGGCAAAATCGTTCGAAGCATCGATGGTAGAGAAAATTGCTCAGTCAACGAAGTTCGATAACTCTAAACGGTACAGCGAGGTGGAATTGATAGGGCTTGCCGCGGCAGTCTCCGCACGATCATACGACTATACGTGGCAAACGGGCTGCGTCCTCGCAATTGAGGGCCGCGTAGTCGAGACAGGGCACAATATGGTGCTCCCGTACGAAACCTTTGCGATGCATCACGGATCGCTCAGGGAAAAGTTCTATACGCCACCCAATGATTTGAACAATTACGATACGATCCATGCCGAGATGGTAGTCATCGAAAAAATGCTGAGAAGAGGAGCGTCGCTTAAAGGCACGACGTTATACGTAAATCTCATGCCATGCCCAACATGCGCTAAACTTTTGGCCCTCACCGATATCGAGGAAATCGTGTATACCCATGATCACTCGGAAGGCTATTCCTTTAAGCTATTCGAATCGATGGGGAAAAAGATCAGGAGAGTCGTTGCATAATCTTACTCATAGCATCGATTACTCATTAGAGTCGTGGCGAACGATTCCATGCAGCCACTCCTTGAAATCGTCGTTGCATCGCTCGACATTCAGCTGGGCTATACAATTCGTGAAGTCGATTTCGGACTTGATAACTTCAACGATTTCGTCGAACTTTTCCTCGATTGTTTTGATTACGAGAACGACTTCCGGCTCTTCGGTCACCTTATTTTCCCAGTTGTACATGCAGGTTATAGGAAACCAATTCGTGCAGTTCGCAAGTTCGGCCTTGAGAAGCTTGATGGAAATCTTTCGAGCTTCCTGCTCGTCATTGAGCGTAACATATATTAGTTTCATACACCTATTATGATACGTGAGTTTTAAAAAGCAATCTTGTAAAATTCCATAATGGATACGTGGCCCCTGTATTATCGAGATAAGCTTCATAAAGGAAATCTCAAATCGAATGTTGGCGTCGTTACGCTATGGACACCGGTGCAAGCGATCGTACCAAAGCTCAATCAAGATTCATTCTCTCTAGCCGGCCAGCTCTATTCCAAACGCGGCATTAACTTCATCGTACGGAATATTCTCGCTAACCCGATTATCGACACGATTATAATCTGCGGAGCGAACCTGTCGGGAAGTGCGGAAGCGCTAATGAACCTTATCGATAAAGGAATCGACGAGTCGAATAACGTTATCGAAGTGGAGAAAGCGCTGGTCGATGTGGAAATAGAGAAAGCAGCAATCGAACGGTTTCGGAAGAATGTGCGATATATCAACATGGTGGGAAATTCCGCGTTCGCGAAAATACAGGAACAAATCGACCAAGTTACCCGGCCGGACTCGGATATTCGGCCATGGGGAGAACCCGAAATATTCCCCGAGCCAGAACCGCCCGTTGCCGATAAGTTCTCATCCGAAAAGTCGGCGTATGTCGTACGCGCCGATACGATACGCCATGCTTGGCCTCAGCTGCTTCGGCACGTCATGAAATTCGGCTCAAAGAAGGGGATTATCAAGGTTGGCGAAGTAAAGGAGCTGGTAAACCTTATTGCCGTAATTGAAGACGAAGATCCGTACAAGCCTGAAATCCCCGATTGGTTCACGTTCAACCACGAAGATTTAAAAC